>DASVWS010000001.1:0-40543 GCA_036393095.1 Gemmatimonadaceae bacterium
GGCAATGACCACGAACACGCCGTTGGCCACAAGGCGGTCGCGGAGATCCGGCAGCGCCCGCTCCAGCCCGCGCAGCTCGTCGTTGATCGCGATCCGGACGGCCTGAAAGAGGCGCGCGAAATCGGCCGGGCCGCTCTGCGGGCCGAGCGTGGCGCGGATGGCGCCCACGAAATCGTCGCTCGTGGCGAACGGGCGATTCGCGCGGCGGCGCACCACTTCGCGCGCCAGCCGGATGGCCCGGCGCTCGTCGCCGTACTCGCGGAACACCCAGGCCAGCTCTCCCTCGTCGGACGCGTTGAGAAAGCTCGCCGCGTCCTGCGCCGCGTCGGGCCCCATCCGCATGTCCAACGGCGCGCCCTCCCGGAAGCTGAATCCGCGCGCCGCGTCGTCGATCTGGTGCGACGAGACGCCCAAGTCGAGCAGGATGCCGTCGAACCGCTCGCCGGCGATCGGCGTGCGATCGAGCTGCGCGTAGTTGCCGGGGACGAGGCGCAGCTTGCCCTCGCGCACGGAGCGCGCCAGGCGGACGCCGGCGGCGGCAATGGCATCGGGATCGCGGTCCACGGCCGTCACGCCCGCGCCCGCGGCGAGCAGCGCCTCGGTGTGCCCGCCCCCGCCCAGCGTGCCGTCGAGCACGTGGCGGGCGCCTTCCATGAGCCGCACCACCTCCGCGGCCAGCACCGGCGCATGGTACGAACTCGCCCAGGCCAGGGAGGGCGCGGCGGTGGGGGGCACATCGGGCGAAGGGACGTCGGAGATCACGGAGAGAAAGCAAAGGGGTGCGGGCATCCCCCACAAGCGACGAAGCCCGCCGGAGACACCGGCGGGCTTCGTGCGAAATCGGATGGCGGGAGACTACTTCTTCTTGCCCTTCGTCGCGGCGCAGTACGCCTTGACCATCTTGTCGGCGTTCGGGCCGTACTGCGTGACGGCGTTCATCACGGCGCCCGCCGTCTGCGCGTCGACCTGGCCGCCCGCCGGCATGTGCAGTTGGGCCTGCGTGAAGTACTCCTGCGCTTCCTGGGCGGCGCTGCACGCCGTCTCCATGTCCTTGCCCTGCGCCGCGGTCTGCGAGCGCCGCATGCCGTCGACGGCGAGCTGCACCGCCGTGACACCGATGAAGAAGTTCGTGGTCGGCGACGACGCCACGCTGTCCGCGCGCTGCGAGAGCTGGTAGGCCCGGCGATAATACTGGACCGCGTTCGCCGTGTCCGTCTTCGTCTTGTTCAGCAGGTCCTGGACCGGGGCCAGCAGCATCGGGCCCCACGTGGCCTTGTCCCCGCCGGCGGCGAGCGCCGTGTTGGCGATGCTCACCACGCTGTCGGGCTGGCCCAGGTCGGCGTAGGTCTGGGCCAGATAGAGTTTGGCGTTGTTGTTCGACGGGTCGAGCTGCAACGCCGTCCGGAACGACGCCGCCGCCTGGTCCAACTGTTTGAGGTTGCGGAGCGCGATGCCGCCGTAGTACGGCAGGTCGGGCTGCTTGGGGAACTTCGCGTTCCCCTGGGCGGCGTACTGCGCCACCTTGGCCCAGGCGCTGTCGGTGGTCGCCATGGCGATCTGACGCTCGAAGTACGCGCTGTCGGCCAGCGCGCTGTCGGCCTGCACCATCTGGTCACCGGTGGCGAGCGCCTGCGGGAACATGTTCAGCTTGGCCTGGAGCTTCCACATCTGCTGCAGGAAGCTCGGATCGCCCGGATTCTGCTTGAGCAGGGCCTCGAGGATCGGCATCGCCTTGGACGGATCGGGCGACGCGGCGAGGGCGTCCACGATCTGCAGCGCCAGCGTCTGGTTCTGCGGCTCCAGCTTGAACAGCCGCTGCTCGGCGTCGATCTCCGCCTTCTGATCGCCCTTCTTGTCGTAGGCGCCGATCGCAATGCGGAGCGCGAACGAGTTCTCCGGGTCGATCTTCAGGATCTGGTCGGTGACCGCCAGGACCGAGTCCGGCGGATAGTTCATCCGCTTGTCGGCGTACACGGACGCCAGGCAGAGGCGGGCCAGCGTGGCCTGCGGATACTGCCGGATCGCGTCCAGCGCGTCCTTCGCCGCGTCCTGCAGCTTGCCGTCCAGCAGCTCGTTGCGGCACTTGTTGTATCCGTCGAGCTGCTTGCGGGCCGCGGTGTGTTCGCGCTCGATCGCCTTGGCCGCGTCGCCGAAGTTCTTCGCATCCGCCGGGGGCAGCGGCTGCGCCTTCGTGACGTCGCTGGCCAGCAACATGCGCACCGCCACGTGCACGCCGTCGGACGTCTGCGACGCGTCGCAATCCAGGATCTCGTCCGCGTGCACGAGCTTGCCCAGCGCGCCCAGGTCGCTCAGGCTCAGCGCCGAATCCGGCGCGTAGCCAGATGCGGCCAGCGCGGTGTTCACGTCCTTGTTCGGAATGACGTACAGGTCGCGCGGGTTGTTCTCGATCGTGATGCGATCGCGGATCTCCTTGGCGGCATCCACGCCGATCTGGCGCGGCGTGCTGTGGCACGTCCCCACCAGCAAATGGGGCGTGTCGGCCGTCGGGCCGCGCGGACGGTTGTACCCGTACTGCGCTTCGGCCATCGACGGCATGCCCGCCACCACGGCGATTCCGAGTCCCACCACCATCCGGCGCTGCAATGCCTTCACTGTCGGCTCCTCCGAACTATGTAAATCGTACCCAATACGACGGAATGCAGTTCCCTCTCAACCCCTAGTGGGCGAAGAGGGACTCGAACCCCCGACTTCCTGCGTGTAAGGCAGGCGCTCTAACCAGCTGAGCTATTCGCCCTGAGAACGCCAGCGCCCCGGGAGATTATTTCAGAATTGCGAGCGGAACGAGAACACAGTAACCGACGACAAGGAGGATTGGTGCAATGGTGTCTCCGCCCCGAGCCAGATCGGCGTATCCGGCCAGAATCGTCGCCAGAGCGAGACCCCACCAGCCCAGGCGGCGATAACGCGAAGAAATGTCGGTTTCTGCCATAAGCCTCAACACTATGGACCGCCAAAGTTGGTGTCAAGGCAACCCCATTCGCTACGGGCGGTTACGGCGGATTCACGCCCTGCTGCTCGCCACCGTCCCCGGCGTCCGGCGGCGTTCCGGGCCCGAGCAGCTCGGCCAGGGCGCTCTCCCGCTCCCGCGCATCCGCCGCGGCGTCGGCGGCCTTGAGCGCCGCCATCCGTGAGCGGTCCCGCCGTCGCCTCGCAATCCACAGCGGAAACACGAACACCAGGAACAGGATGCCGAGCAGCGTCAGGTCTTCCATGAGCGCCAGCGCGCCGTACCGGCGGCGCGCCCGGGCGCGCCACTCGGCCTCGAATCCGTCGAGCGTGGTGCCGTCGGCCCGGCGCAGCGCCTGATCGAGCGATCCCGTCTCCCGCCACGCCTCGAACACCCGCGACAGCCCGTGCCGGGGATCCAGCGCCGCCATGTCGGCCACCGCGCTCGCGGCGAGCGCGTACCCGGCGCGCGCCGTCGTCGCACCCTGGGAGAAGTAGTCCTCGAGCTGGCGGAACGTCGGCACGCCTTCGAGCGCCAGCGCGAGGTTCGCGGCGAACGCATCGTGGCGCGTGAGCTCGTGCGCCGCATAGCTGGCGTACCCCTCGTCGAACCACCGCGGCGCGAGGCCGCCCAGATATTCGTGCAGCGCCAGGTGCGCGAGTTCGTGGCGGACGACCTCGACGGGATTCCCGGCGTCGGCCGCCGCGCCGCTGCCCTGCAGCACGATCCGCCGCGTGTCGGGATAGGCCAGCGCCGCCCCCCACTCGGGAGCGCCGGGCCCGACCCACTCGCGGAAGCGGGCGTGGTCGGGCGCGATCGCGATCAGCACGTGCTCGCGCGGGCGCGGCAGCCAGGGAAAGCTGTCCTGGGCAAGCGCCGTCTCGAGGATCGTGCGCGCCAGGCGCGCGTCCTGGGGATACGCCACCACTGTGAACCGGCCGCGGTCCAGGCGCAGCGGCGCCGCGGCCTGGGCCCATGCGGCCCACGGCACGAGCGCGATCGCGGCGGCCACGAGCAGAACGCGCCGGAGGCGAGACCGGGCTACGGCTCCCCGCCCGCCTCCACCGTCCGCAGCACCTCGGCGCACCGCTTTCCCCATGGATTGAACTTGTTCATGGCGAATCCGTCGCGCCACGTCCGCATGGCGTCGTCCCGCTGCCCGTTGAACCAGTACGCGCGCCCCAGCTCGTAATACGCCTCGATCAGGTTGGGACCCAGCGCGATCGTTTTCTGGAAGAAGGTCTGCGCATCCTCGAACATGTCGCGCTCGAGATACACGAGGCCGAGGTAGAAGTGCGCATACAACGTGGCCTTCTTGTCGTTGTCCAGGCGGATCGCCTTGGCCAGGTGCTCGATCGCTTCGCCGAAGATCCCCTTCTTGAGGCAGATGTAGCCCACGTTGATGCGGGCCAGCGCGTTCATCGGTTCGCGCGTCAGCACCTGCTGGAAGGTGAGCAGCGCATCGTCGTACTTCTCCTGGAGCATCAGCGCCCAGCCGAGCAGGGCCTCCGACTGCGGATCGTTGGGCGACAGCGCGATCGCCTTCCGCAGCGCGGCCTCTGCCGCCCCGTACTCGCCGAGCGACAGGCGGCTCCACCCCTTCTCGATGAACGTGGAGGCGCCGAGGTGGTCCGCGTGGACCACCGGCGGGGCCGCGTCGAACTCCGGCGCCAGCGACGGAGCAGCCAGCGCCTTCCACTTGTCCACGAGCGTCCTGATGTCGTCGCGCAGCTGCGTGAGTTCGCCGATGTCGCGTTCCACTTCCTTGAAGAAGCCGACGATCTCGGCTTTCAGGACGTCGCGCTCGGCCCCGGCGTTCGGGGCGTCGAGCCGCGTTTCGAGCGCCGCGTAGCGCGCCCGGTGCCCGCCGGGCGGGGCCTCAGCCATGCGGCAGCGCCTCCTCGGTCGCACGTTCCAGCGTCAGCCGCTCGTCGGACGACAGCAGGCGGTCCACGTCGAGGTAGATCAGCAGCCGGTCCCCCAGCCGCACGATCCCCCGGAGGTACTCTCCGGCCAGCCCGCGAAACAGCGGTGGCGGCGGCGAGAGCCGCGCGGCGTCGAAGCTGGCCACCTCGAGCACGGCGTCGGCGACCACGCCCACCCACTCGTTGCCGGATTTGAGCACCAGCACGCGGGTCTCGGGAGTCGCCGGCACCGCCGGCAGCTGGAAGCGGCGGCGCAGGCTCACCACCGGCACCACCCGGCCCTGGTACTCGATCACGCCCTCGATCCACTCGGGCACGTTGGGAACCGCGGTCGGCGTCTGGTAGCGCAGCACGCGCTCCACCGAGAAGATGTCGGCGGCGAAGAAGTCCGCGCCCAGGCGGAACCAGACGATCTTGGCGATGTTGGCTTTCGTCATGCGGTCTCCAGGGCGGGCTCGGCGCGGCATGCGGCGATGAGCGCATCCGCGTCGAGGACGCCGACGAGCTCGGCGCCGCGGCGCACCACGCCCAGCAGCACCCCGTCGCCGAAATCGAGCGGCGACCGCTGGATGTCGGAGCCTTCAATCGCGAGCACGTCGTCCACGTCGTCCACGGCGAGCGCTACCGTTCCCCGCTCGCGCACGAAGATGAGCGCGGCCCGGGTGGGCGTCCCGGGGACGCCGAGCGGAACGGACGGCGCGTACAGCGGCACGGTGCTCCCGCGCAGCGTCAGCACGCCGAGCATCGTCGCGCTCATTTCGGGAATGCGCTGAATGCGGTCGATGTCCAGCGCCTCTTCCACCATGTCGAGCGGAACTGCAAAGAGTTCGCGGCCCAGGCGGAACACCAGGTGCTCCACGGCGTCCGCAGGCGTTGCGGCCTCGTGTTCCGGAGCGCGCGGGGGCGCCGCGGGCGCCGGCTCCAGTTCGAGAGGCGGCGCCGGAGAAGCGTCGACGGTCGTCGCCGGCGCCCGGTCGGGACCGGGCGATGCCGCCGCGGCCGGCGGCGCCTCGGGCGCGGGCGGCGCGACGGGTGCCGGCCGGACGTCCTCGGGCGCGGCGGGGGCCGGCGCGGATGGCGTCGGCTTTCGGTGGAGCCACTCGCGGTAGCTGATTCTGGGAGTCTTCATTGCCGATCGTCCGCCACGTCGTGCACCAGTCGTTCGTCGACGCGCGGCAGCCCGCGCATCGCCCCCACGAACAGCGCCTGCATGGCCAGGTTGTTCACGACGCGCGGAACGCCACCGCTCCGCGCCGCCAGTGCGGCCAGTGCGTCGAGCGTGAAGATCTCGTGCGCCGCACCAGCGACCCGCAGCCGGTGCCGCACGTATTCCCGCACGTCGTCGGCGTCGAGCGGGTCGAGGTGGAAGCGAAGGCTCACGCGCTGGTCGATCTGCGGACGCTTCACGATGCGCTCGCGCAACTCCGGCTGCCCCAGCAGCACCACGTGCAGGTGCTTGTCGGTGCGATCCTCGAAGTTGGTGAGCAGGCGCAGCTCCTCGAGCAGGCTGGGGCTGGCCAGTTGCGCCTCGTCCACGATCAGCACCGGCCGCCGCCCGCCGGCGTGCAGCTCGGCGAGCCGTTCGCGCAGCACGCCGACCAGCGCCGGCTTGCTCCTGGGCGGATTCGGCAGCGACGCGGCGTCGGCCACGAACTGCAGGAGCTGTGCGCCCGTGAGGCGCGGATAGTCCACCACCCACGGCTCGTAGGCCGTGCCGGCGAGCCGTGCGCGCAGCGCCTCCACGAGCATCGTCTTGCCGCAGCCGATCTCGCCGGTGACGAGCGACAGTCCGCCCCGAAGGTCGGTGACGTCGTACAGGAGCCGGGCGAATCCTTCGTCGAAGACGGGGGAGTGATACACGAATGCCGGGTCCGGCGTGTTCGCGAACGGCTTGCGCAGCAGACCCCAGTGCTCTTCGATCACGCGAGGTCGCCCGCCGCGCCCAGGAGATCGACGATGGCCGCGGCGACCCCCGGCAGCGGCGTCACGCGATCGGCGCCGGCGGCGAGCAGGGCGGCGTGGGGCATGCCGTAGATGATCGACGTCTCCTGGTCCTGCACGATGCCGCGGCCGCCGGCGTCGCGCATCGCACGGAGTCCGTCGGCGCCGTCGCGCCCCATGCCGGTGAGCACGACGCCCACGCATCGGCCACCGAACGCCGCCGCCACGGAGCGGAAGAGCGGATCCGCGGCCGGCCGAACCCCCCAGACCGGCGGCGTCTGGTCGAGCACGATCACCGGGTCGACGTCGCGGCTCACCCGCATGTGGTGGCCCCCCGGCGCCACGTACACGTGGCCGCCCTCGATCGCCTGGCCCGCCTCCGCCTCGTGCACCGGGAGGGGCCCCAGCGCGTCGAGCCGCTGGGCCAGGCTTCTCGTGAATCCGGCCGGCATGTGCTGCACCACGAACACGGCCGCGTCCAGCGTGGCGGGCAGCCCGGGCAGCACCTGCGTGAGCGCGCGCGGGCCGCCGGTCGACGCGGCGATGGCCACGGCGCGCAGCGCGCGATGCGAAACGCGGCCCACCTCGCGCCGCACGGGCGTACGGCGTCGCACGGGCGTCTGCAGCCACCGTACGTTCGCCTGCGCGGCGGCGCGCAGCGCTCCCAGCAGTCGCTCGCCCACCACGGCCAGGTCGAGGCTGATCGGCCCCGATGGCTTGCGCACGAAATCCACCGCGCCCAACTCGAGCGCGCGCAGCGTGGCGTCGCGCCCGTCCATCGTCTCGGCCGCGCTCAGCATGACCACGGGGCGCGGCGCATCGCGCATGATCTGCGCCAGCGCGGCCAGCCCGTCCATCACCGGCATCTCGATGTCGAGCGTCACCAGATCCGGATCGAGCGTCCCCACCAGCGCCACGGCTTCGCGCCCGTCGCGCGCCGTGCCAGCCACGGTGAATTCCTTCGACTCGGTGATGAGGTCCGAAATCACGCGCCGCATGAGCGCGCTGTCGTCCACCACCAGCACCGACGGCTTAGAGGACACGGCTCCCTCGCGTGAGCGAGCGCACTTCCAGCTGGCCGTCGGCGAGGTGCAGGTATACGCTGCGACCGTGCTCCAGCCCCACGTCCTCACCCGTGATCGTGATGCCGGCGTCCCGGAGCGCCTTCCGCGCATTCTCGATGTTCCGCCCGCCGATCGTCGGCGCGCCGCGCGGCAGCAGGCTCGAGAACATGCTTGCCCCGCCCACCAGCCGCGCCGTCACGCGCCGCGGCTCCGCGCCCAGCGCGCGCATGCGCTCGATCAGCGCCGGCACGGCCGTTTCTGGAAAGCGCGCCGGATTGTCGCGCAGGCGCGACATCGCCGGCTCGGGCAGCAGGACGTGGGCCAGCCCGCCGACGCGCGCCTCGGCGTCGTAGAGCACGATCGCGACACACGAGCCGAGGCCGAGCGTGCTCAGGGTGCCCTCGCCCTGCGCGACCGCGAGGTCGGCGATTCCGACGCGCTGCTCGCTCATGCCGGACGCCTGAAGATGCGTTCACGGGCGTCCACCGGCTGGAACAGCTGCCGGGACCGCCCGAAGAGCGTTTCCACCTTCCCGAGCACCAGAAACCCTCCGGGAGCCAACGCCGAGTAGAAGGCCTCGAAGAGGCGTTCCTGCGAGGCCCGGTCGAAATAAATGATCGCGTTGCGGCACACGATCAGATCGTGGCCCGTCTGCGGCACCGGGTCGCGCAGCAGATCATGCTGCCGGAACTTCACCAGCCGGCGGAGCGCCGGAACCACGCGGAAGGGCGGCGCTGCTGCAAAGTACGCGGCGCGCCATTCCTCCGGCGTCTCGCTGAAGTCGCGTTCCTCGAACTCGCCGCGCTCGGCCGCCGCCAGGCTGCGCCGGTCGATGTCCGTGCCCAGGATCTCCACCCGGCCCAGCCGGTCGAGCTCCCCCTGCCGGACCGCGTGCAGATGAAACAGTGCGGCCAGCGAGTAGGTCTCCTCGCCCGACGCGCACCCCGCGCTCCACACCCGAATCCGCACCGGCGCCGCATTCCACACCGCCGGCACCACGTCGCGCAGCATGGCCTGGTACACTTCCGGGTTCCGGAACAGTTTCGTGACGTTGATCGTCAGCGCGTCGAGGAGCAGGTCGTATTCCGACGTGTCGGCGTCGAGCAGGCCGGCGTAGTCCGCGTAGCGATGCAGGCCGCGCGCCCGCATGCGCACGCCCACGCGGCGCCGCAGGCAGGTGGCCTTGTAGGCCGCGCAGGCGAATCCGCGGTCGCGCGAGATCTTGTCCAGGAGCGCCTGGAACTCGTCGTCCTGTGTGCGGGCCACCGTCATCAGAGCGTCTGCCTCACCGCGTCGAGGTTGGTGCGCACGATCGCGTTGCCCGGATCCAGCGCCAGGGCGCGCTCCCAGAACTGCACCGCCTCGTCCCTCTGCTGCTTCCGGAACTTGAGGTTGCCGAGCTTGAGATAGACGTCGTCCCCGAGATCCGGCTTGAGCTTGATCGCGCGCATGTACGACTCGAGCGCCTCGTCGAAGCGGCCGGCGCGGTACGCGACGTCGCCCAGATTCTTGTGGATCTGCGGCACCGCCGGGTCTTCGGACAGCGCGCGGTCGAGCGCGGCGGCGGCGCCGTCGGCCGCGCTCTGCCGCTCGCGCACCACGGCGAGGTTGTTGTAGAGGACGGCGTTGTGCGGATGCGCCCCGACCCCCTCGTCGAGGATGGCCTGCGCGCGCGCGAGGTCGCCGAGGAGCGCCGCGGCGAGCGCCGCGTAGTGGTACCAGGCCGCCGACGGCGGGCGCCCGCTCCAGAGCGGACGCGCCGCTGTCAGCGTCTCGTCGGCGGCGACCAGGTCGCCCATGCGCAGGGCGACGATTCCCACGGACGTCTGGATCTGCGGACTGCTCCCCATGCTCCGCGACGCCGCCTGCGCCAGGGCCCGCTGCGCGTCGGACAGCCGGCCCAGGCGTTCGAGCGCGTACGCCATGTTGTGGAACACGGCGGCCGGCGCGCCGGGACGCGACGTCGCATCCTCGAACGTCGTGAGCGCCTCGCTCCAGCGCTCCTGGCGCAGCTGCACGAGTCCCAGGTAGAAGCGCGCCGACGGGTCGTTGAGCTTGAGGTCCATGACGCGGCGGAATTCGCGGACCGCCTCGTCGAACATCCCCGTCTTGTAGAAGGCGACGCCGAGATTGAAGTGCTCCTGCACGCGCGCTTCCGAGAACTGCGGCGTGATCGCCCGCGACGTGCCGATCCGGTGCAGGAAGCCGGTGGTGGCCAGTCCGTAGAGCAGCTTTCCCACCTCGAATTCGCCCATCCCCGAGGCGTCGATGATCTGCTGCACGTCGCGGCGCCCGTCGACCAGCTCCAGCAGGCCGCGCTGATCGGGCGTCAGGTCGAGATCGCTCGCCTGGATCTTCGGGCGGTCCACCTCGAACACGATGTCGAAGGTGGGGATCTTCTTCTCGACCAGCGTCCACTCGTCCACCCGGCGCGCCCCTTCCAGCAGCAGCGACTCGGGATTGATCGAGACCAGGAATTCCTGCTCGTCCGGCTGGACGTCGGCCTCGAAGTTGAACGAACCCTGGTTCCAGGTGAACAGGAAGTACACCGCCTCTTCGATCTGCTCCCGGATGTGCTGGCGCAGCGCCTCGCGGGACAGAAAGCCCATCTCCACGAGCAGCTCGCCGATGCGGCGTTCGCGCTCCTGGTCCTGCGCCTGGATGGCCGACTGGAGCTGCTCGGCGGTGATGATGCCGTTCTTCACCAGCATGTCGCCCAGGCGGTCGCGCCGGTTGACGATCGACGCGTACGAGATGCGCCCCTTGTCGAAATAGATGTAGCCGAAGTTCGTCCGGTGATTGACGCTCAGGCACCCGGTCTTCTTGCCCATCGCGAGAAGCTGGAGCACGTCGGGGAGGCTGGCCTCCTTCAAGCTGCCCTTGATGGCCATGTCAGCCCAGCTCCTCGATCACGCGCGACGCGACGTCCCGCAGCTCCCACACGATCTTCTCGTCGTCGAGGAAGAAGACGTCGCTCGCGGCGCGCACGGCCGGCGCGGCCCCCACCGGCGTCGGCGCCCGCGCCGGCGCCGGTTCCGGCTCCTCGAACTCGCGCCGCGCCACCTCCACCGAAAGCGCCACGCCCATGCGGTCGGCCGTGGCCGACAGCCGGTGGATCGTCGCGATGATGTCGGGCACGCCGTCCGCGGGGCGCGACGCGAGGTAGCGCGCCAGCGGCTCGAGCTGCGCGCCCGGCACGCCGTCGAGGAACCGGCGATAGAGCTGCTCGCGCATCGACACGTCCGGCGCCGCCAACTCCACCACGAGCCCGCCCTCGAAGCGCGCCCGCAGCCGGTCGTCGAGCCCCGTCATGTCCTGCGGCGACTGTGCGGCCGTGATCGCGAGCTGCTTGCCGGCGCCGAGCAGATCGCGGAACAACTCGAACACCTCGTCCTGCGTCCGCTCCTTCCCCGCCACCTGCTGCAGGTCGTCCATCAGCAGCGCGTCCACGCGGCGGTAGCGCCGGCGCCACTGGGTCACCGTGCCGTCGCGCAGGGCGGCGATGAACTCGTCGGCGAACTGTTGCCCGGTCACGAACGCCACGACGGCCGCCCCGCCGCTGGCGTTGATGAGCTCGTGGCCCAGCGCATTGAGCAGATGCGTCTTGCCGGTGCCCGGCGGCCCGATGATGATGAGGGGGTTGTACCGCTTGCCCGGCTCCGACGCCACGGCGTCCACGGCGCGCACGGCGAGCTGGTTCGACTTCCCGACCTCGAACCCGGCGCGCGAGAACTCCACCGACGGCCCCGGCAGGTCCACGGCGGCCGCGCGCGCGCGCTGCACCAGCGCCTCCGCCTCGCGCATGCGCTCCGGATCCCGGAACACGTCGTGCCCCGACAGCGACGGGTCCGCCTCGACGGCCTCCGACTCCAGCTCCTTGAGCTTCCGCACCGTGGCGCCGAACCCGCGCAGCAGCGCCTCGTAGTTGGGCGGCGGCGCGGGCTCGTCCAGGAGGCGCTCCAGCGCCTGCGTCCGGTACCCCGCCGACTGCCACCCGGCGGCCGCCTCGGCGACCCGCGACTTCCAGCCTTCGACGTGCGCCGTCACGGCGCTCGCAATGTCGGTGAGGAAACTCTGAAAGTCGAGCGTGGCCGTGGCGGGCGCCGGCGCCTGGTCCCCCGCCGCCGCGCGCGCTTCCGGCACGTCGTCGAGCAGTGCGAGCACGTCCTCTGCACGCACCGGCTCGTCGCCGCTGGCCTGGAAGTCGAGGATGCGATAGAGCAGCCCCTGCAGCTCGCGCACGTTGCCGGTCTCGATGCGGGCGATCTCCTCCACCACGCCCGGCGCAAGCTGCGCCCCGCGCTCACGGCACCGCGCGTTCAGGATCGCGACCCGCGTCTCGTACTCCGGCGGCCCGATCAGCGCGATCTTGCCGGCGGCCAGCCGCTCGCCGAGCGCCGGTTCGAGCCCGGCGATCTCGGACGGCGGACGGTCGCTGGCGAGCACGACGGGGCGCTGCATGCTCTGCATCACCTCGATCTGGCGCAGCAGCTCGAGCTGCGTTTCCCGATGGCCGGCCAGCAACTGGATGTCGTCCATCAGGAGCACTTCCACGCGCCCCCAGTGGCGGATGAACTCGTCGATGTCGCTGCCGGCCACGGCCTCGTGCAGCTGCTTCGCGAATTGATCGGCCGTCAGAAATTCCACGCGCAGCGCCGGCTGGCGCTGCACCATCGCGTTCCCGATGGCCTGCAGCAGGTGCGTCTTCCCGACGCCCGTGGCCCCGCAGAGCGTGAGCGGCGACGCGCCGCGCCCCGGCGACTCGGCCACGGCGCGCGCGGCGGACACGGCCTCGAAATTCGCCGGGCCCACCTCGTAGTGCTCGAACCGCGTCCGGGAGTCCAGCGGCACGCGCTACCTCGCCGCACGTGAGGGAGAACTCAGGCGCTTCAACACGAGCTCGGAGATCCCGCGGAGCGTCTCGAACACGCCCGGACCGTGCAGCGCATCCGCCGAAAAGTCGGGCACGCCACGGAAGTTGATCGCGTCGCGCAGCTCCTCGGTGCTCATGATGAGGTCGCGCGGCAGGTCCTGCTTGTTGTACTGGATCACGAGCGGCACCGCGCGCGCGTCCACCCCCTGGTCCGCGAGGTTGGCGTGCAGGTCCTGGAAGCTCTCGATGTTCTCGTCGAGCTGCCGCCGCTGGCTGTCGGCCACGAACACCACGCCGTCGGCGCCCTGCAGCACCAGCTTCCGCGTCGACTGGTAGTAGACCTGCCCCGGGACGGTGTACAACTGGAACTTGGTCGTGAACCCCGAGATCGTCCCCAGGTCGAGCGGCAGGAAATCGAAGAACAGCGTGCGGTCGGTCTGCGTCGCCAGCGACACCATCTTGCCCTTCCGGTCTTCCGGCACCTGCCCGTAGATGTGATGCAAGTTGGTCGTCTTTCCGGACCGGCCCGGTCCGTAGTAGACGATCTTGCAGGTGATCTCGCGGGTGGCGTAGTTGACGAGCGACACGAGGGGGAAGGTGGAGGTCAGGCCCGGCCGAACAGCGCGGCCAGGTTGCGGTTGAGATCGCGTTCGAAGTTCTCGCCCAGCACGGCGTCGGATCCGGCCTGGCTCGCGGGGGCCGCGGCGCTCAGGTTCGCCACGAATTCGTCAAAATACAGCCGGACGAGGCCCAGCGAGCTCTCCTGGTCGAACACGGTGAGGAAAATGTACGTGCCCCGCGGCGTCCGCGCCTCGCCCAGGAAGATCTGGCGGTCCTGTCCCGCATGGTGCAGTCCGCTGAAGGGACGCCCGTCGAGCATGCGCCCCAGCTCGCCCCCCGAGGCGTGAATCGCCGCCGCGAGCGCGCACGCCGCCGCCACGTCGAGCGAGCGGGTAAACCCGTGTTCCGCGAGCACCTGTCCGCTGGGCAGGAGCAGCAGCGCGATGGTGACGCGGGCGTCGTCCACGAACCGCTTCAGCGGCGCCTCGATCCAGGGCTCGACGACGCGCACGCTCATGGCAGCTCTCGCACGGCCTTGAGGAGCTCGACGCGCACGAGGCCGATGTTCGCGCCGGGCGCCGCGATCACGACGAGCACCATGCCGTCGCGCCCCGCCGCGCAGATGCGCCCGCCCGTGGCTTCGAGCTGCAGGAACGACACGGCGCCGAGTCCCGCCGCATCCGACGACAGGCGCGCCTTGCGGTGCAGCGACGCCGCCAGCGCCGCCACCCGAGACCCGTCCTGGCCGATCTGCAGAATCGAATCGATGATCATGCCCTCGTGCTCGTCCACGAGCATGGTCGCCGCCACGCCGCGCAGCCGCATGAGCGATGCCAGCATGTCCTGAAAGGGCGAGCTCATGCGCGGCCCCCCGGCGCCGCCGTCCCCGAACGCCCGTCGCCATGCCACCGCATCCAGCGGCGGGCCTGCTCGGTGCACCGGTCGAGCAGCCGCCGGAGCAGCCCCAGCGGCGTCGCGGCCGACGCCGCGAGCAGCAGCAGCCCGCCCTCCGGCGCCGGCGCCATCGCCACCACCGCGGCCTCCGCCTCGAATACGATCGACGTCCACTCGCCGATTCCCAGATGCCGGGTCGCCCGGTTCGCCTCGTCCGACACCCCGCTCAACTGCGCGCCGACTTCCGCGGCGACGTCGCGCCCGTCCGGCGTCAGATACGCACCGGCGAGCACGAACCCCGAGCCGTCGAGCAGGAGCGCCGTGCGGTCCTCGGTCTCGAGAATGCGCGCGAAGGCGTACTGCGGATCGGCGCCGGCCGCCGCGTCCCGCGCCGCGTCGACGTCCGCCGGCTCGATCGACGTCGAACTCCGGCGCACGGTGTCGAGCGCCGCCCGCACGCCCGAATCGGGCGCGTCGCCCAGCGAGGCGCGGCGCAGGTAGTCCTCGGCCTCCTCGAACTGCTGCCGCTGGAAGCAGATGAACGCCAGGCCCTTCAACGCGCCCGGATGTTCCGGCGCCGTTCGCAGCGCCATCTCCCACTCCTCCGCCGCGCGGTCGAGCTCGCCCTGGTCGACGCAGATGCGAGCCAGCAAGTCGTGCGCGTCCGCATGATGCGGGTGCCGCTTGAGCCCGTGCACGGCCACGCGGTGCGCTGCCTTCAGGTCGCCCTGCCGCCGCAGTGCCTCGCCAAGCAGCAGGAACGCCAGACTGCCCGGATCGCGCGCCAATTCTTCGCTCCAACGGCGGATGTCGTCAGCCATCGGCGTGTGCCTCCAACAGGTGCATGAGCCGGGTCAACGCATCGACGGCCGAGCGGGCGCGTGCGGCGTCGGCCCCGGCGGACGACAATCGCAGGAAGTGCTCCCAGCTCGCGCGGGCGGTGGCGAAGTCGCCCGTGCGCACGGCCGCGAATCCGAGGTCGAGGTGCACGCGTGGCGTGAGTGGATCGGCGTACACGGCCCGCCGCAGCTCCTCGGCCGCGTCGGCGTGGCGATTCAGCTTCGTCAGGGCGCGCGCCGTCAGCAGCCGGGCGTCCGTGCCCTGGGTCTCGATGGCGGCGCGGGCCGCTTCCAGCGCCGCCGCATAGTCGCCGCACTCCATCGCCGCGCGCGCGCGGCGCAGCGCTTCCGCGCCCGCCTCACGGCTGGCCGTCGCGTCGCGTGGGGCGGCGGTCGGCTGCTCCAGCGCGACCACGCCCGTGGTCACGAGGCCGTAGGCGATCTTGGCGACCTCGAACTCGCTCCGCCCCAATCCCGCCGCGATTCCCCGCAGGTCGCGGGCGCCGTCGATCATGGTCAGCACTTCCCACTCGTGCGGCAGCAGGTCGAGCTGGGCGCCGGAGCCGTTGCTCGCCGGCGCGAACACCGGCACCATCTGCAGGTTCGGCACGAGGTCGGCGATGCGCGACCATTCGTCGATGCGCCGCGCCCCTTCCATCAGCAGCGATTCGGTGGAAACGCTGATCCGGCTGTCCACGGGGAGGTCGGGCGCCGCCACCTCCTCGAAGGAGAAGAATCCTTCGCGCCAGGAAATCAGCTCGAAGACGACCGTCTCGATCTGGCGCCGCACCTGGCGTTCCACCTCGCGCTGCGACACGGCGCCGTTGGCCACGAGCGCGTCGGCAAGCTGCGCCGGCGTGGCGCGCGGCCCTGCGAGATCCCGCGCCGCCTGGACGTCGGCTTCGCTCACCCGCCCCGCCGCCAGGAGAATGCCCTCCAGCGACGTCGGCAGGCTGCGGATGCCGGCGTGCACGACCCGTCCGTTGGCGAAGTGCACCACGCCCTCGTCGTCGCGCAGCTCCGAGCGCACGCGCAGGGTGCCCGTCTTCCGGCTCAGGTCGAGCAACTGGAAGACGTCGTGGATGCCGAGTTCGCGCAGCGGGCCTTCGATCGCCATGGTCAGCTCGCCACGCGTTCGGCGAAGATGCGCTGCAGGTCGGTTGCCGACCGGATCTCGCGGCGCGCCCGCCGGGCGTACTCGGTGGCGGGCGCCAGCATGCGCACCTGCTCCCAGCGCTCGATGGCCTCGCGGAACCGGCGGCGCTCGGCGAACAGCACCCCTTCGTGATACAGCGCCCCCACGTGATGCGGATCGAACCGCAGCACGCGCGCGAAGGCCGTCACGGCGTCGTCGCGCCGTCCGAGCTGCAGCAGCGTCTCGCCGAGCGCGATGAGGGCGTCGAAGTGGTAGGGGTCGCGCTGCAGCAGCTCGATGAGGAGCGGCAGCGCCGACTCGGCCCGCTCGGTCATGCACCGCAGGCGCGCCAGTTCCAGCGTCGCCTGCGCGTAGGTCGGCACCGTGTCCAGCGCCGACAGCAGCTCGGACTCGGCCGCCCCGAGCTGCCGCTTCTCGATGAGCAGGCGCGCCAGCTCGAACCGCACCCCCGCGAATTGCGGGTCCAGCGCCAGCGCGTTGCGGTAATTGACGATCGCGCCTTCCAGGTCGCCCAGGCGCCGGGCGATGTCGCCCATCTCGCGGTGCACGTCGGCCCGCATCGGCGCCACGCGGCGCGCCGCGTCGAGCGTCGCCAGCGCCGCGGCGGGATCTCCCGCGGCGGCGCGGACGCCCGCGGCGAGCATCAGTGTATCAATATCGTCCGACGCGCGCAGCACCAGCTGCTCGACGATCGGCAGCGCCGCCGCGCCTTGCCCCAGGTGGAGCAGGCACCGCGCCTCGCCGCGCATCGCCTCCGGGTCGTCGGGCGCCTCGCGGCGCGCGTCGCGATACCGCTCCAGCGCCTCCCCGTAGAGCCCCTGCCGAACGAACGCCTCGCCGAGCAGCACGTTGCCGGTGACGCGGTCGGCGCCCAGCGCCAGTGCGCGCCGCGCCTCCATCTGCGCCCGGTCCACGAATCCCTTGGACAGGAAATCCGTGGCCATCTTGTACGGATCGGTCTCCGGCGGCGGCGGCGGCGGGGGCGCCGGCGCGAGCTGCGTGAACACCGAATCGAGCAGGCCGCTGTCGAAATCGAATTCCTCGATCGCCGCCTCGGTCCGCGCCTCGCCCCCGAGGTCGGGCTGGATCGACAGATCGGGATCCTCGTACTGCAGGTCGATCGCGAGCTCGAACTTCTGTCCGACGTAGTACGGCTCCATCTCGAGCGCCAGCTTCGTCTCGCGCAGCGCGCCGTCGAAGTCGCCCAGGTTGGAAAGGCAGAAGCTGAGGTTGTAGTGCGCCTCGGCGTACTTCGGGCGGGCCTGGATCGCGCGCGCGAACGCGTTGCGCGCGTCCTCGAACTTGCGGAGGTCGGCGAGCACCACGCCCACGCCGTTCCAGGCGGCGGGATGCTCGGGGTCGGCGGCCAGCACCTGGCGGTACGCCTCGAGCGCCATCGGCAGCCGCTTCGCCTTGTACAGCAGCAGCGCGAGGTTCAGCCGCGCCTTCACCAGCCCCGGCCGCCCGTCCAGCGCGGCGCGGAACTCGGCGAGCGCGGCATCCCCGTCGCCCGCCTGGCCGAGCGTCACGCCGAGGTTGTTGTGCGCCAGCGCGTACCGGCGGTCGGCGGCGATGGCGCGGCGGTAGCTCTCCTCCGCCTCGCCGGTCCGCCCGTCCTGGTGCAGCGCCACGCCGCGTTCGTTCCACAGCTTGGGACTGGCCGGCATCCGCTCGAGCAGCCGGTCGTAGAGCGCCAGCGCGGCGCTCACGTCGCGCGTGACCAGGTACACTTCGGCCATCGCCTGCCGCACGAGATCCTCGTCCTCGCCGCGGTCCAGCGCCAGCCGGTATTCCCGCAGCGCCTCGGCGTAGTACCCCTTCTGCCGGAACGCCAACCCGAGGTTGTAGTGCGCCAGCTGCCCGTCGGGCGACACCTCCATCCGCCGCGACCGGCGCCCGCCCACGAGCGCCTCGTAGCGCTCGGGCTTGTTCTGGTCGATGGACAGGTTGGCCTGCGCGCGCGACAGCGTGGGGTTGAGCTTGATGGCGCGGTTCGTGACCTCGCGCGCCTCGTCCTGCCGCCCCGAATCGCCGAGCACGAAGCCCATCAGGTAGAGCGCGTCGTAGTTGTCGGGGTTGAGCGCCAGCGCGCGCTCCAGCGACTCCAGCGCCTCCTCGTTCAGACCGCGGTTGTAGGCCACCTCCGCCAGGTAGAAGTGCACGAGCGAGCTCCCGGGATCGAGCTCCCGCGCCCGCTGCAGCCAGCACTGGGCCTCGTCGGTGTGGCCCAGCGCCCGTTCGGCCAGCCCGAGCTGCAGGATCGCGCCGACGTCGTCCGGCGCGTAGTGCAGCAGCCCCGTGAACTCGTCCACGGCCCGCTGATGCTCGCCGAGCAGCGCGTACGTGCGGCCCAGCTCCCAGCGAGCGTCCCGGTCGGCGGGATCGCGGCGCACGCGCTCCTGCAGCTCGGGCACGCGGCGGTCGTAGTAGCCGGTGTTGAAGTAGGCGATCTCGAGATTGCGCTGCGCCACTTCCATGCGCGGGTCGAGCTCGAGCGCGCGCATGAATGCCTGCACCGCTTCCTCGTGCAGCCCCTTGTTGAAATACAGGACGCCCAGGTTGTTGTGCGCGCCGGCATCCGACGGGTCGATCCGTCGGGCGAACGACCTCAAAACTTCGCGGTCGCGCTCGGAGCCAGGCGTGGGAGCGGCCATGTCACGTCACGCGAATGGCTCGGAGGATCGCCTGCAGCGAGGCCGGGTCGGGCAGCAGCAGGAAGAAGCCGCGCAGCCGCCGCGCGTCGTCCTTGAGCATGAAGTCGCTCTCGACGCAGAACACGTAGTCCCGGCTCGTGCCGAACTGCAGGTACGCCGTCGTCAGCACTGCCGCGGACATGTCCACCGCCAGCGCCGGGGGCGACGGGAGCAGCAGCATCCCCATGAACTGGCTGAGCGCGTTCAGATACGCGCTGCTGAGAATGTTGCCGGCTTCCTTGATCGCCGACTGCTCCAGCTCGCCCAGCTCCGACGACGAGCCCACCGGCCGCCGCAGCATCACCTCGGCGAGCTGCAGGGCCGCCGCCTTCGGAAACACGAGCAGCGTGCGCCCCGAGAGGTCGCCGAGAATGTGCAGCAGCACCGCCGCCACCGGCTCGTCCGGATCGCCGACGAGCGGCGCGATGGCGTCGAGGCGCTGGATGTTGATCCGGGGCACGCTGATCATGATCGTGCCCCCGACCATCTGCGACAGCGCCGTCGCCGCGTGGCCGGCGCCGATGTTCGCGACTTCGCGCAGCGCGTCCAGCTGCAGGGCCTTCAGGGATTGAAGCTCGTCCATGGAACGGTTCCCTCAGGAGAGACTGCCGACGTCGAGGATCAGCGCCGGCGCGCCGTCCCCCAGAATCGTCGCGCCGCTGAACGACTGCACCTGCGTGCGCACCGGATCGTACTGCTTCACCACGATCTCCTCCTGGCCCACCAGCCCGTCCACCACCAGCCCGGCCCGGCGCTCCGCCAACTCGAGGACGACCACGTGCTCCCGCCCCTCTGCCTCCCGCGGAGGCAGCCCGACGATGTGCCGCAGCCGCAGCAGCGGCAGTACGTCGTCGCGGACCGCGAGCACCTCGCGCCCGCGTAGCGTTCGCAGCCGGCCGGCATCCAGCTCCACCGTCTCGCACACGTGCGCCATCGGCACCGCGTACATCTCGTCGCCCACGCGCGACATCAGGGCCCGCAGAATGGCCAGCGTGAGCGGCAGGCGCAGCGTCACCGTCGTTCCCGCCCCCGCCTGCGTCCTGATGTCCACCGACCCGCCCAACGCGCGCACGCGGGAGATCACCGCGTCCACCCCCACGCCGCGCCCGGACAGTCCCGTCACCTGCTCGGCCGTCGAGAACCCCGGACGCGCCACCAGCCGCACCAGCTCCTCGTCGCTGAGGTCGCTCTTCGCGCCGTCCACGAGCCCCGACGCCTTCGCCTTCTCCAGCACCCGCGCCCGGTCGATCCCTCGCCCGTCGTCGCTCACCTTGATGACGACCGCCGAGCGATCGCGTACCGCCGACAGCACGAGCCGCCCGGCGCGCGGCTTGCCGCGCCGCTCGCGCTCCTCCGGCCGCTCGACGCCGTGGTCGATGGCGTTGCGCAGCAGGTGCACGATCGGGTCGCCGATCTCGTCGAGCATCGACCGGTCGAGCTCGATCTCCTTGCCGTCGATCGTGAAGTCGATCTCCTTGTGCAGCCCGCGGGCGGCGTCGCGCACCAGGCGCGGAAAGCGGTCGAACACCTGCCACACGGGCACCATGCGGCTGGACACGATCTCGTCCCGCAGGTCGCCGATGAGCCGGGACGCCTGGGCGAGCGTCTCGTCCAGCGCGGGATCGGCCAGGCGTCCGCCGATCTGCTGCATGCGGCCGCGCGCGATCACGAGCTCTCCGATCAGGTTCATCAGCGCATCGAGCCGGCGCTGGTCCACGCGGATGTGCCGCGGGGCGTGCATCGGAGCCGACGGGGTCGCCGCGCGCGGCGTCCCCGCCTCCTCCGCGGCGTCCATCTCGGCGGCGAGCAGCAGCCCCGATGGCCGCTCCGCCGGGACGGTCGTCGCCGCCGTCGCCGCCGACGCAGGCGGCGCCGCCCCGCGGCCCGACGGCGCTTCCACCGCCACGAGCGCCACGTCCCCCACGGCGCGCACCACGCGCTCGATCTCCGCGGGGGACGCACTCGTCCGGATGCGCACCGCGAAGTCCAGCTCGAAGTCGTCGCCCTGCAGTGCCGACAGCGCGGGGGAGATCCCGGTGACCTCGCCCACCGGCTTCAGGGCCTGCACGATGAGGAACGCCCGCACCCCGCGCAGCGGCGCCTCGCGCTCCAGCCGAACGCGCACGAGCACGCCGTCGCCGTCGGGAGCGGACACCGTCCAGCGCTGGAGCTCTGCGGGCCCGGCGGCTCCCGGTCCGGCCGGCGACGTCCGCGCCTCGGGGCGCCCCATGGCGCGCAGGCGCGCGAGAATCTCCGCGGACCGAATCTCCTCCACGCGGCCCGCCACCGACGCCTCCACCGCCTGTTCGAGCACGTCCGCGGCGCCGAACAGCACGTCCATCAACTCCGGCGTGATCGCCACCGTGCCCTGCCGCATCCGATCCAGCAGCGTCTCCATCTCGTGCGACAACTCCGCCACGACGGCGTACCCCATCGTGGCGCTCATTCCCTTCACCGTGTGCACCGACCGGAAGATCTCGCGCACCGGCTCGTCGCCGCCGGTGCCGCGCTCCAACTCCAACAGCCAGTGGTTCACCGACGAAACGTGTTCGCGGCTCTCGGTGAGGAATAGCTCGGCGTACTGGGAGGTATCCAACGCCCCGTCTATCTCAGCACGCGCTGCACGGCTTCGAGCACGCGGCTAGGCTGGAACGGCTTGACGACGAAGTCCTTGGCCCCGGCCTGGATGGCCTCGACCACCAGCGCCTGCTGGCCCATCGCGCTGCACATGAGGATCTTCGCCTGGGGATCGGCCTTCATGATCTCGCGCACGGCGTCGATCCCCCCCATGTCGGGCATCACGATGTCCATCGTCACGAGGTCGGGGCGCAGCTGCTTGTACTTCTCCACGGCCTGCAGGCCCGTTTCGGCCTCTCCCACGATCTCGAACCCGGCCGACTGGAGAATGTCCCCCACCATCGTCCGCATGAAGATCGCATCGTCGCAAATCAACACCGTGTGGCTCACGTCTGTCTCCCGTTTGGACCAACCCGCCGCGGACGGTGCATGGCCTGCCGGCGCCACTCGGACGTCGGACGCCCGAACGGTCCCGCTGTCCGACTGTCCGACTGACTGACTGTCCGACTGTCCGACTGTCCTAGAGCAACACCTGTCCGACCAGGGCTGGAATATCAAGTATTATGACGACTGTGTCGCCCAGATGTCCCAGCCCGCGCACCACGTCGTCGGCGCGGTCGTCGGGGGGCGGGTCCACCCGCAACGGGGTCACGTCCATGACCTCGCGGACGACCAGGCCCAGGTGCCGCCCGCCCACCTCCACGACAACGACCGAGCCGTCCTCGACGGACGAACGGGCCCCCTCCAGCCGCGCGCCCAGGTCGATCACCGTCAGGATCGTCCCCCGCAGGTTGATCAGCCCATCGACGTACGCCGGCGTGCCGGGCAGCCGCGTCGCCCGGCGCACGGGGACGATCTCGCGCACGGCGCCGATGTCGCACCCGTAGACCGCCGTGCCAGCGCGGAACAGGAGCGTCCGTACCTCGTCTGGCTCAGTCATCGGTGCGGAAGAAACCGAAGTACTCCAGCGGATCGAGGTCCCCGAAACCGGCGTCACGGCCGGCGGCGGCCGTCAGCGCCGCCCGGAGGTCGGGGGGCAGAGGGGAGCGCAGCTCGACCGGCGCTCCGGTCACCGGGTGCCGGAAGGCCAGCCAGGCCGCGTGGAGAAAATGCCGCTTGGGCGGCAGGGAAACCAGCCGGCGGCCGCCGCCGCCCCCGTAGCTGTCGTCGCCCACCACGGGATGCCCGATCGACGCGAGGTGCACGCGGATCTGGTGGGTGCGTCCGGTGAAGAGATGCGCGCGCAACAGGTCGACGGCGTCGAATCGCGCCAGGCGATAGAACACCGTCTTCGCCTCACGTCCCCCCGGGACCACCGCCATGCGTTTTCGGTCGTTGGGATCCCGTGCCAGCGGCTTGTCCACCACGACGCGGTCGTCCGCCAGATGCCCCCAGCAGAGCACCGCGTACCGCCGCCTGATCTCCCGGCGCTGGAGTGCCGCGCCCAGGATGCGGTGCGCGCGGTCGGTCTTGGCCACGAGCAGGAGCCCCGAGGTTTCCTTGTCCAGCCGGTGCACGATCCCGGCGCGCTCGGCGCCGCCCGCATCGGCCAGCGCTCCGCCGCGCCCCTTGAGCGCATTGACGAGCGTGCCCGTCCAGTTCCCCGGTGCGGGGTGCACGACCATGCCGGCCGGCTTGTCGATGACCAGCACGTCGTCGTCTTCGTAGGCGACCGTGAGCGGAATCTGCTCCCCCGTCACGTCGCGCGACGGCGCCGGCGGCACCGTGACGTCGATGGTCATCCCCGGTTCGGCGCGGAAGCTCGCCTTCTGCCGCCGCCCGTCCACCAGCACGTGCCCGCCGGCGATCAGCGTGGCGGCCTGGTTCCGCGAGATGTCGAGGTGCGCGGCCACCAGCAGATCCAGGCGCGGCGCCCCGGGCGCCGCCTCGAAGCGTTCGTGGCGGGCCGCGCGCTCACTCACGCGATGTCGGCCGGTTCCGCTCTTCCATCCAGAGCGCGACCGCCAGCAGGCAGGCGCCGATCGTGACGCCGGAGTCGGCGACGTTGAAGGTCCAGAACCGCACCGCGCCGACGCCCAGATCGATGAAATCGACCACGCCGCGGCCCGAGCGCAGACGGTCGATCAGGTTGCCGGCGGCCCCGCCCCACGCCAGCCCGAGCCCGATCACCTTGAGGCGCTCCCCCGGCTTGGCGTCACGATGCATCCACCAGAGCACGATCAGCGCCACCGCCGCGAACGTGCCGAAGACGACGCGCGAATACGCGCCGAGCGACATGCTGAACGCCGCCCCGGTGTTGTAGGCCAGCGTCAGCCGTCCGTACGAGCCGATCACGTCGTGCGCGACGTAGGGCGTCAGGAACTTCACGGCCAGCGTCTTGGTGATCACGTCGAGGACGACGATGCTGACGCCCGCGGCCCAGAAGAGGCGGCCGTTGGAGGATCCGTCGGTCATGGGCGCGGCATCAGGAGGCTTCGCCCGCCGATGACTCGCGGAGCGCGGGCGCCGCGCTGCGCGCGCCCGCCAGCGCCGGGTCGCGATCCTCGCCCCACAGCACGGCCGCCAGCAGCACCGCCCCGACGCTCACCGCGATGTCGGCCACGTTGAACGTCGGCCAGCGGGCGTTCCGCAATCCGATGTCGATGAAGTCGACGACCCCCATCGGCGACCAGACGCGGTCGATGAGGTTGCCCAGCGCGCCGCCGCAGACGAGCGCGAGCGCCAGCACGCGCGCCACGTGCCCATGCCGCGTGCCGGCGTACAGCCGCGCCAGGATCAGCAGGGCGACGACGGTGAGCGTCATGAAGATCCAGCGCGAGTAGCCGCCGAAGCTGATGCCGAACGCGGCGCCGGGATTGTACACGAGCGTGAACCGCACCGTGTTGCCCAGCACCTCGTGCGGCAGGTCAGGCAGCGGCAGCCAGCGCTGCGCCAGCGCCTTGCTGGCGGCGTCGCTTGCCGCCACCGCCAGCAGCACCGGCCAGAACAGCAGGGCCTTATTTCTTGCCATCTTCCTCACGCTGCTTGCACTCGATGCAGTACCGCGCATGGGGCAGCGCATCGAGCCGTTCGAAGCCGATCAGGTTGCCGCAGGAGTGGCACAGGCCGTACGTCTCGGGCGAGCGGTACAGGCGGCGAAGCGCCTCGTCGATGTGCCAGAGGAACCGCCCTTCCTGGCTCGCGAACAGGAAGGCCTTCTCGCGCTCCATGGCGTCGGTGCCCTGATCGGCCATGTGGAACGAATAGCTACTGAGGCCGCCGTCCGCCGACTGCTGCGTGGCGCCGAAGGCCTCGTCGTACTGGCCCAGTTCCTTCAGGGCGCGCCCGCGCTCCTCGAGCAGACGCTTCTCGAAGTGCTGGAGCTGCTTCTTGGTCATGCCCTTTGCCTTCTTCACGCTGTTGGTGGCCATGCTACTCCGCCTTGGTTATGGCGATCCGTGCCGTGGTGTCGTCGATCTCCACGGTCGGCATCGTCGCCTGATCGTCCGTCTCGCCGCCATCGCGCCAGACCACGCGCGTCGCCAGCACTTCACTGCCAATCCACTCGCCATGCGCCCGGACCGCGGCCCGCACCTCCGCATCGCCGCCGACATACAAGACGATGCGGTCGCTCACCGCAAGTCCCGACTCCTTCCGCAGCCGCTGGATGCGGCTGATCAGCTCGCGCGCCAGTCCTTCCCGCCGGAGTTCCGGCGTCACGGAGGGGTCGAGCGCCGCGAAGAACCCCGCCTCCTCCTGCACCACGAGGTCCCCCGAGGCGCGTCGCACGATCGTGACGTCCTCCGGCTCCAACTGGTGCGATTCGCCTCCGGCCGTCACCGCAAGGGGCGCGCCAGCGAGAAAGCCGCGCAACGCCTCGTTGGTGAACGCCTGTATCGCCTGCGCCGCCAGCGGCGTCTGCTTGCCGAACTTCTTCCCGAGGCTCCGGAAGTTGGGCCTGGCCTCCAGCGTCACCAGCGCGTCGCCGGTGCGCGCGAAGTCTACTCGCTTCACGTTCAATTCGTTGGCCAGCAGCGCCACGAGCGGCGCCAACGCCGCGTCCGGCACTTCGGGCGCCACGCACACCATCCGCGCGAGCGGCTGCCGCACCTTCACCCCCGCCTCCTCGCGTGCCGCGCGCCCGAGCGTCGCCAGCGTCCGGACCGCCGCCATGGCCCGCTCCAGATCCGGGTCGCGCGCCACCCCGTCTGCCCGGACGTAGGGCGCCAGGTGGACCGAACCGCCGGTGAGCTCGCGGTGGATCCAGTCGCTCAGGAACGGCGCCAGCGGCGCCAGCAGCCGGCACGTGGTGACCAGGACCTCGTGCAGCGTCGCGAACGCCGCCCGGTTGTCGTCGGTGTCGACGTCGTAGAACCGGGCGCGGCTCAGCCGGACGTACCAGTTGGCCACGTCGTCGTCCACGAAGCGGATGAGCAGCCGCGCGGCGGCCGTCGCGTCGTAGCGCTCGAGCGCGCCGTCCACCTGCTGCTCGATCTCGGCCAGCCGCGACAGCATCCACCGGTCGAGGGGCGGGCGCGCCGCCGGCGCCGGATCGGCGCTCGACGGCTCCCATCCGTAGTTGGCGTACTGCGCGAACATCCCGCTGTACACGTTGCGGAGCGTGAGCAGGAAGCGCACCGCCTGCTCGCGGATCGCGCGCTCGTCGAACTTGCGCGGCACCGACACGTCGGCTGACGCCACGAGGAAGAGCCGCACCGCATCGGCGCCGTGGGCGCCGATGACGGCCCATGGATCCACGATGTTGCCGCGGCTCTTCGACATCTTCTGGCCCTCGGCGTCGAGCACCATGTCGTTGACCACGACGTGGCCGTACGGCGCCGGCGTCGCTCCGGGCTCGCGCGTCGAGGCGCCGGCGTTGTTCGGCAGCGCATCGCCGAGGCCGGTGGCGATCGCCAGCAGCGAGTAGAACCACCCGCGCGTCTGATCCACGCCCTCGGCGATGAAGTCGGCCGGATACTGGCGCGCCAGCGCCTCGCGGCTGCCCGCGCGGTGCGGATAGCCCCACTGCGCGAACGGCATCGACCCGGAGTCGAACCAGGTGTCGATCACCTCCGGCACGCGCCGCATCGTGCCCGCGCACCCGCGCTGCGTGCACGCCCATGCGTAGCCGTCGACGTGCGGCTTGTGCGGGTCGAAGTCGCCGGGCAGCGCCGCGCCGGAGCGCTCGGCCAACTCCGCGAATCCGCCCACCACGTGCACGTGCGAGTCGTCGGCGTCGCACACCCACACCGGCAGCGGCGTGCCCCAGTAGCGGTCGCGCGAGATCGCCCAGTCGATGTTGTTCTTGAGCCACTCGCCGAACCGCCCCTCGCCCACCTCGGGGGGATGCCAGTCGACGCGCGCGTTGCGCGCCAGCATCTGGTCGCGGTAGGCCGTGGTCTTCACGAACCAGGACGTGCGGGCGTAGTACAGCAGCGGCGTCCCGCAGCGCCAGCAGTGCGGATAGGCGTGCGTGATCTTGCCCGCCTTCCACAGCACGCCGCGGCGCTTCAGCTCCTCGATCAGCAGCGGGTCGGCGTCCTTCACGAACTTCCCGCCCACGAGCGGGAGATCGGCCGGGAATTCGCCCTGCGCATTCACCGGCTGGAGGAAGGCCAGGCCGTGCCGCTGCCCGGCCGCGTAGTCGTCGGCGCCGAACGCCGGCGACATGTGCACCACGCCGGTGCCGTCCTCCGCCGACACGAACTCCTCGCCGACCACGACTTCGTGCTCGCCGGGCGGATACGGCACCCAGTCGATCGGACGGCGGTAGCGCAGCCCCACGAGTTCGGCGCCGCGCAGCAGCCGCACGAGATTCCACCGCGTCGCGAAATCCTCGCCGAGCACGGCCTTCACGCGCGCTTCCGCCAGGATCACCGTGCGCGCGTCCGCCCCCTCCTTGCGCACCAGCTCGATGTACGCGAGGTCCGGGTGCACGGCCAGCGCGGTGTTCGACACCAGCGTCCACGGCGTCGTGGTCCACACGAGGATGCGCCGCCCGGCGCCCGCCGGCGCCGCGCCGCCCTCCACGAGATCGAGCGCCACGTACACGCTGGGGTCATCCACGTCTTCGTACCCCTGCGCGACCTCATGGCTGGACAGCGCCGTGCCGCAGCGCGGGCAGTACGGGAGGATCTTGTGCCCGCGGTACAGGTAGCCCTTGTCGTGCAGCGTCTTCAGCGCCCACCAGACGCTTTCCACGTAGTCGTGGTGATACGTGACGTACGGGTGCGCGTAGTCGAGCCAGTAGCCGATGCGCGTGCTCAGCTTCTCCCAGTCGGCGCGGTACGTGAACACGCTCTCGCGGCTCAGCCGGTTGAACTCGGCCACCCCCAGCGCTTCGATCTGCTGCTTGCCGCTGATGCCCAGCTTCTTCTCCACCTCGATCTCGACCGGCAGCCCGTGCGTGTCCCACCCCGCCTTGCGCTCCACGTGGAATCCCTTCATCGCCCGGTGCCGGCAGAACAGGTCCTTGATCGTGCGCGAGAACACGTGGTGGATGCCGGGACGCCCGTTGGCCGTGGGCGGGCCTTCGAAGAACACGAATGCCGGCCGCCCCTCCGCCGCCGCCAGGGTGCCCGCGAACAGCTGCTCGGCCTCCCAGCGCGCCAGCAGCTCGCGCTCCAGGTCGTCCGCCGTCTGGTCCGCCGGCAGCATCGCGAATCGGGTCGTTTCGGGTACGCTCGTCACATCCGCTCCAGCACGCCGTGCACCAACCGGCCCAGCTTCGGTTCCGCCCCGCTCGCCACGGCGATCACGTCGGCCAGGCTCGTCGGCGTCAACGTTTCCGGAATGCATGCGTCGGTGATGATCGAGGCGCCGAGCACGCGCATGCCCTCGTGCACGGCCACGATCACCTCGGGCACCGTCGACATGCCCACGACGTCGGCGCCCAGCCGCCGGAGCATCCGGTACTCGGCGCGCGTCTCCAGGTTCGGGCCCATCACCGCCACGTACACGCCCTCACGCAGCGTCAACCCCTCGGCGCGCGCCACCTCGCGCGCCAGGGCCTGCAAGCGGGGGTCATACGGCTCCGACATGTCGGGAAACCGCGGCCCGAGCGCGTCGTCGTTCGGGCCCGCCAGCGGATTGTCGCCCAGCAGATTGATGTGGTCGGTGATCAGCATCAGGTCCCCCGGCGCCCACGCCGGGTTCATCCCGCCGCACGCATTCGACACGATGAGCACCGGCGCGCCCAGCGCGTGCAGCACGCGCACCGGCAGCGTCACCTGCTGCAGCGAGTATCCCTCGTAGCGGTGGAACCGCCCCTGCATCGCCACGACGGTCTTGCCCGCGAGCGTTCCGCAGAGCAACCGCCCGCGGTGCGCTTCGACCGTCGGCTCCGGAAAGCCGGGGATCTCGGCGTACGGGATCGCGGCCTCCACCTCGATCTCCTCGGCCAGGCGCGCCAGTCCGGTGCCGAGGATGATCGCCGCGTGCGGGCGCGCCGGGAAGCGGCCGCGGATCGCGTCCACCGCGGATTGAACCCGCGCGCCCAGCGTGTCGTCGATGGTCGTCGATGCGTGCGTCGTCATGCGGTCGCCCCGTCAGGCGTCCCCGTTGGAGCCCGGGGCTTCCTCCACCACGCCCGAGTCGTCGGCCGCGGCGAGTTCCGCCAGCTGACGGTCGATCATCGCCCGGAACTGCGCGATGTACGCCCGGCGCGTGCGCTGCAGCGTCGCGATCTGGTGCTCCAGCTGCCGCAGCTCCGCGCGGGCCTGGTCGAGCAGCCGGTCGCCCTCGGCCCGCGCCTCGCGCAACACGAGCTGCCCCTCGCGCTCGGCCTGTCCGGCGATTTCGGAACGCAGCTGCTGCGCCGACACCAGCGCATCGTTCAGCGCCTTGTCGCGCTCGCGGAACGCGCGCAACTGCTCGTGGAAGCCCTTCGCCTTGGCTTCCAGCTCCTGGTTGAGCCGGGCGAGCCGCTCCAGCTCTTCGGCCACCTGCTCGCGGAACTGGTCGACGCGCTCCGGGTCGTACCCGCGCAGCGCGCGGCCGAAATCGTAGCGCCGCACATCGAGTGGCGTCAGATGAAAGGTTTCATCGATCATGCGCTCTCGCTCCGAAGAGGACCGTTCCCAGGCGAACGCAGGTGGCGCCCTCCTCCACCGCGATCTCGTAATCGTTCGACATCCCCATCGACAACATCGCCGCGTCGTGCCCCGCGGCCCGCAGCACCTCGCGCGCGCGCCGCGCTCCCGCAAACACGGCCCGGAGTTCCGCCTCGTGCGCGTCGAGGGGCGCCATCGTCATCACCCCGCGCACGCGAAGCCCGGTCAACCCCCGCAGGTGGTCCGCCGCCGCTTCCCACTGCGCCGGCCCATACCCGCCCTTGGTCGCTTCCCCCGAGACGTTCACCTGCATCAACACGTCGAACGTCCGCCCCATCGCGCGCCCCAGTCCATCGACCACATCAGCCAACTCGCTGCGATCCAGCGAATGCAGCAGCACGAACCGCGACAGCGCCTTCACCTTGTTCCGCTGCAAATGCCCGATCAGGTGCCACCGCGCGTCAACCGTCACCGCGTCCATCTTCGGCAAGGCTTCCTGCACCCGGTTCTCGCCGACATCGGGCACCCCGGCGCGCACCACCGCATCCACCGCGTCCGGACCGTGCGTCTTCGTCACCGCCACCAGCGTCACCGCCTGACCATGTCCGCCCCGCGCCGCCGCAGCCTCGATCCGGCCGCGCACCTCCGCCACCCGTTCAGGCAGGTCCGAAAATGGCATAACACACGAATTTACCGGAAGTTACATAGTGAATCAAGGGACTTGGAGACGGCGTTCCGCGTCCGCGAGATCAGGTATTCGGGGCAGCGCAACAACGACTGAAAATAGGCGGGTGCCGGATCGGTTGAAGGCCGGACTTCGCGCGCGAGCAGGGGGCGCGCGACCGCGGCGAGCCGCGCCGCCCACACCGAATCGGGCCGGATCGACTCCGAATCCGCCGCGGCACGCGGCGCCGGGTCGAGCACGAACGTCATGCCGTTCGCGCGCCAGGCTCGGCCGATCGCGTCCCGGTCGGCGCGATCGACGTACAGCGAGACGGCCACCGGACGCCCTTCCGCTTCGGCGCGGCGCGCGATCTCCGTCGCCGTCGATACGTCGCCCGCATCCCATTCCTCCACCGCGGACTCCGACAGCAGGTTGCCGCGGCGGCGCAGCTCGGCGCGGTACCAGCCTGCAGGCAGCAGGGGCAGCGTCACCACCCGCACGTCGCGCCGATAACCCTGCACCTCCTGCAGATACCAGACCGGATAGGTGTCGTTGTCGCCGGCCGCGACCAGCACGCCATTCGCGGGGGTCGCATCGAGCAGCGCGCGCGCCCATGCGGCGGGCAGACGCGCTTCCGGCTCGGCGCGCCTCGTTACCGCCGTCCAGTTGAACACGATCGGCAGCGCCGCGGCGGCGACTCCCGCCGCGGCGGGCCACCGCCACCGCCGGACCAGGGCCACCGCGCCGTAGCCGAACCAGAGCCCCCACGCCAGGAAGGCGAAGGTGAAGAAGTAGTCGCGCTCGCGCGCCTCGTGCGGCGCCGACGGGGGCAGCACTCCCGCGCCAATGGACGGCCCGGCCTTCAGGTTCAGGTACATCGCCACGCCGGCCGACCCGCACACCAGCAGCGTGAGCAGCGCGCGCCACGTCCGCGCGTCGTCCACCCGATGCCGCGCCGCGCCGTAGACGCCGAGCGAGAGAAACGCCACGGTGGCGACCGTGCGCCCGAAGCTCGGGAGCACCGTGGGTCCCAGCCCGAGCGCGACCTGCCAATCCGCGTACTGTCCCACGTTGGCGAGTTGCAGCCAGAGCGGCGCCTCGCGCGGCCAGAGCGGCGCCACGTCGTACTGCCGCCGGGCGACGACGTCGAGCAACGCCGGCCAGGTCGACGGATTCCCCTGGTTGATGAACGGATCGAATCGCGCCCGCACGAGCAGGACCAGCACCGCCGAGAGCGCGACCGCGGAAATCGCGATGAGCGCGCCGCCGGCCGAGGCGGCGGCACGCACGCCCTGCCGCCGGGCCACGGCCACGCACGACGCCGCGGTCACCAGCACCCCCGCCCCTGCGAGCGGCGCACTCACGCGTCCGGCCCCGATGGCCAGCAGCCACACCCCGCCCAGCAGCGCGCCGCGCACCCAGTCCACGCGGCCCGGCCGTTCCGACGCCAGCACGATCGCCGCGGGCGTCACGACGAGCGCACTGAGATGGACGGGCACCGCCAGCACGACGAGGAATGCGGTGAGCACCAGCCACCGCTGCCCCGGCTCGCGCGACGCGCGGTCGGCGGCCACGAGCGTGAGCACGGCGAGCAGCAGCGCCGCGGCGTACACCTCGGTCTCGGTGGCGTTCTGCCAGATCGTGGACGTGGCGCCCGCGCCGATCGCCGCCGCGAACGCGGTTGCGCCGGCCCCGCCGCTCAGCGCGCGTGCCACGAGCCACCCCGCCAATCCCGCCGCGGCCGCGGTGCAGCACGCCGAGAAGAGGTTGGTGGCCGCGGCGTACGGCATCACCGCGCTCCAGGCCGCCGCCCAGACGTGCAGCGCGAGGAGGAAGAGCGGCGTTCCCGGCGGATGGGGAATGCCCAGCGAGTGCGCCGCGGAAATGAATTCGCCGGCGTCCCAGAAGGTGACGCCCGGGGCCAGGGTCGCCGCATACACCGCGAGCAGGGCGGCCGCGGCGAGGGCGGCCGCGCGGCGGGTGCTCACACGGCCGCTTCCGGCAGCGCGGTGTCGAACCCGTCCTCCACCGCCACCCCCGACAGCCGGTCGCGCACGTAGCGCGGCGTCACGTCGCGCCAGAGGCGCCCCTGCACTGCCATCGAGATCTGGGCCGTCTCCTCCGACACCACGATGACGACGGCGTCGGTCTCGTCGGCCAGCCCCATCGCCGCGCGGTGGCGCGTACCCAGCGACCGGTCCTGCAGCGCGTGCTGCGTGAGCGGCAGGATGCACGCCGCGCCCACGATCGAATCGCGGCGGATCACCACGGCGCCGTCGTGCAGCGGCGAATGCGGCGTGAAGATCGTCACCAGCAGGTCCGCCGACACCCGCGCTTTCATCTTCGACCCGGTCTCGATGTAGTCGTCCAGCGGCACCTTCCGCTCGACCACGATGATGGCGCCCAGCCGTGCCTGGCTCAGGCGCTCCACGGCATCCGCGATCTCGTCGGCGGCGCTGGTGGTTTCGAGGCGCGGCAGGAAGCGCGCCATGGGCGTGCGCCCCAGATGCGCCAACGCCGCGCGCAGCTCCGGCTGGAAGACCACGAGCGCGGCGAACACGCCGTACGAGAACAGGAGCTGGAGCAGTTCCACGATCATGCCGAGCTTGAGCAGCCAGGCCACCGCGTACGCCGCGAACAGCAGCAGCACGCCGAACATGATCTGCACGCCGCGCGTGCGCTGGAAGAGCAGCAGGATGCGGTAGACGACGACGGCAACGATCACGATTTCGATCACGTCCCGCCACCCGGGGTGCAGCAGCCGCAGGTCCTCGAGCACGCTCATGCGGACGCCCCCGCGACGGCGGTGTGGCTGCCGGCGGACCGCTCCGCGGCGAGGACCGCCCACGCCACGTCGAGCGACTGCCGGGCGGCCCGCACGTCGTGCACGCGGAAGAGCGAGGCGCCGCGCATCAGCGCCGCGACGTGCGCCCCGACGGTGCCGAACACCCGCTCCGCGGGCACCGGCGCGCCGCTGAGTTCGCCGACGAACCGCTTGCGCGACGCGCCGACGAGAATCGGGAATCCGAGCGCCGCCAGCCGCGGGATGCCCGCCAGCACCGCCAGCGAGTCGGCGCTTCGCTTGGAGAAGCCGATGCCGGGATCGAGCACGATGCACTCGGGAGCGACCCCCGCCTCTCGTGCCGCCGCCACGCGGGCGTCCAGCTCCGCCACGACGTCGCAAACGACGTCGTCGTAGCTCGCGTGTGCGTACGTCGCCATGTCCCGCACCGAACCGCGCGAATGCATGATCACGAGTCCGGCGCCGTGCCGCGCACAGGTCGCCGCCATCGCGGGATCCAGCCGCCCGCCGGACACGTCGTTCACGACGTGCGCGCCCTCGCTAAGTGCGGCGTGCGCCACCTCGGACTTCACGGTGTCCACCGAGAGGAGCGTGCCGGGCAGCCGCCGTGCGATCTCGCGAACGACCGGGAGCACCCGGGCCAGCTCTTCGGCGGCCGGCACCGGCTGGGCATTCTGCGGGCGCGTGCTCTCGCCGCCGATGTCGATGATCTCGGCGCCCTCGCCGGCCATCTGCTCGGCGCGCGCCACGGCGGCGTCGCGATTGAAGAAGTCACCCCCATCGCTGAAGCTGTCGGGGGTGACGTTCAGGATGCCGAGCAGGCGGGGCGCCTCGAGGGCGAGCGTCGCCCCGCGGACCCGCCACGCGCGGCCGGAGCCGGACGTAGCGGAGGAGCCCGCGCCGGTCACGCCGGCGAGGGTTCCGGACCTCCGAGCAGCGGCGGTTTCTGGGTCCGCGGCTCGGCGGCAACGGGTGGCGCCGGCGGCGTGGGCACGACCAGCGGCGTCGGCGGGGCCAGCGGCGGAAGTTTCTCGCCGCGCATCAGCACCGCGATGTCGTCGCGGGTAAGCGTCTCGCGCTCCAGCAGCGCGGCGGCCACCGTATGCAGCAGGTCGATGTTCTCCTGCAGCGTCTCCCGGGCCCGCTCGTACGCGCGGTTGATTACGCGTTTCACCTCGGCGTCGACCAGCTCGGCCGTCTGTTCCGAGACCTCGCGCCGGTGCTGGATCTCCCGGCCCAGGAACAGGTCGTGCTCGTTGTCGCCGACGAGGATCGGCCCGATCGCATCGGACAGCCCCCACTGCGTGACGTAGCGCCTCGCGATCGAGGTGGCCTTCTGGATGTCGCTCGAGGCGCCGGTGGTCACGCGGTCGTGGCCGAAAATCAGCTCTTCCGATACGCGGCCGCCGAACGCCATCACCAGCCCGGCCTCGATCTGCTGGCGCGTAATCGAGACGCGGTCGTCCTCGGGCAGCGTGAATGCCAATCCCAGCGCGCGGCCGCGCGGCACGATCGTCACCTTGTGCAGCGGATCGTTGCCCGGCGTCTTGATGCCGCAGATGGCGTGCCCCGCCTCGTGATACGCCGTGAGGCGCCGCTCCTCGTCCTTCATCACCATGCTCTTGCGCTCGGCGCCGAGCATGACCTTGTCCTTGGCCTCCTCGAAGTCGCTCATGAAGATCTTGTCGTGCCCGCGGCGCACGGCGAGCAGCGCGGCCTCGTTGACCAGGTTGGCCAGATCGGCGCCGGCCATGCCGGGCGTACCGCGGGCCAGCGTCGTCACGCTGACGTCGGGCGCCATGGGCTTGTTGCGCATGTGCACCTTGAGAATCCCCTCGCGCCCCTTGAGGTCGGGGGCGTCCACCACGATCTGCCGGTCGAAGCGCCCCGGTCGCAGCAGCGCGGGATCGAGCACGTCCGGCCGGTTCGTGGCGGCGATGAGAATCACGCCGTCGTTCGATTCGAAGCCGTCCATCTCCACGAGCAGCTGGTTGAGCGTCTGCTCGCGCTCGTCGTGCCCGCCGCCCAGCCCGGCGCCGCGGTGCCGCCCCACGGCGTCGATCTCGTCGATGAAGATGATGCACGGCGCATGCGCCTTGCCCTGTTCGAACAGGTCGCGGACGCGGCTCGCGCCCACGCCCACGAACATCTCCACGAAGTCCGACCCGGACATCGAGAAGAACGGCCGCCCCGCCTCGCCGGCCACGGCGCGCGCGAGCAGCGTCTTGCCCGTGCCCGGCGGCCCCACGAGCAGCGCGCCCTTCGGCAGCCGTCCGCCGAGTTTGGTGAACTTCTGCGGGTCGCGCAGGAACTCAATGATCTCCTGCAGCTCTTCCTTCGCCTCGTCGGCGCCCGCCACGTCGGCGAACGTGACCTTGGGCGTATCGCCCGTGAGCAGCTTCGCCTTGGACTTGCCGAACGAGAACGCCTTGGCGCCGCCGGCCTGCATCTGGCGGAAGAAGAAGATGTAGATGCCCAGGAACAGCAGCCATGGCAGGAACGTCACGACCATCGACAGGATGGACGGCTTCTCCTCCTGCGCGCGGATCTCCACGTTCTTGTCGTTCAGCTTCTGGACCTCGGCCTCCGAATTCTCCGCCGGGTAGTAGACGCTGAACTTGCTGACCTGCTGGCCCTTCACGGTCACCGGCTGCACGAAATCACCGGCGCCGGTCTTGCCGGCGGTGATCGTGATGTCCTTGATGTTCCCCGCGGCGAGCTCGTGGTTGTACTGCGTGTACGAGATCTCCGTCGCCTGATCGCTGCGGCCGCCCGACAGTTCGAAGACGGCCACCGGAATCAGCAGGACGAGGATCCAGAACGAGATCGTCTTGGAAAGACGGCCCCAGTTGTTGCCGTCCTTCTGCGGTTTGTTCTGAGGTGTCGATGCTGGCATCTACTGCAGACTCGCGATATACGGGATGTGCCGAAAGTTTTCCGCGTGATCCAAGCCATACCCCACGAGGAATTCGTTCGGCGCGTCGAAGCCGATGAACCGCGTGGGATGCCGCAGCGCCTCGGCCATGTGTTTGTGGAGCAGTGCGCACACCTCGAGCGACTTCGGCCCCCGCTGGCTCAGCAGGTCCATCAACCGCCCGAGCGTGCGCCCCGTGTCCACGATGTCTTCCACCAAGAGAATGTGCTTCCCCTCGAGCGTCGTTTCCGGATCGTACAGCAGGCGAACGGTGCCGCTCGACACCGTCCCGTCCCCGTAGCTGGCCGCCACGAGGAAGTCCACCTGCAGCGACCGCCGGATCTGCCGGACGAGGTCACTGAGAAATATAAAGCTTCCCTTCAGCAGCCCGAGCACCAGCAGCTCGCCGTCCGGGTAGGCCGCCGTGATCTCCTCGCCGAGTTCGTGTACCCGTTCGGCGATCTGCGCCTCGGTAAACACAATCCGCCTGACGGCACGCCCCATCAGGCGCGGATCAGCCACGGGCGTCGAATTCACATTCATAAGTTACTTCCGACCGACCGGGCCGGGCGGTTGCCGCTTCACCGCGGCGTACCCCAGGAATCCACACCACCACGCCGTTCGACACCACCACCGGCCACTGCGCCCGGTGCGACCCCGTGATCCGGGCTTCGCTCAGGAAACGCTTCACCCGGCGCGGTGCCCGAGCACCCGCCGCCGTCATCCGATCCCCGGGGCGCCAGGACCGTGCTACGACCACCCCTTCCGCCGGCAGCGCGGCCGTCCAGGGATCGTCGCCCCGGATTCCCGACGGCGTGAACCGCCACGCCCCGAGCCGGACCGCCTCACCGCCCCGCAACCGCTGTTCGCCCAGTTGCCCCGCCCCTACTGGACGGAGTTCGAACCGGTCGCGCTCCCGGTGGAGTTCCCAGCCGCCGGAAACCTGCACCCGCGCCCCGACTCGTCCTTCCATAGTAAACGAAGCCAGCCTTTCGGTTCCCCTTCGGTCGAGCGCCAGGCCAACCCGTGACGCCAGCGCTGGCCACAGCGACGCGAGGGATTCCCGAGAATACCCGTCGAGTTGCGCCGTCGCAACGGCCAGCCCTCCCCCCGGCAAGGGACTGGACACCGCCCGGGCCACGGCATCGAGCCCACGCCGGACCTCGGCCGCGCAACGGGACAGGCGCTCGAGGCTCTCGTCGATATCGGGACGGACGCGGCGGAGCGCCGGCAGCAGATCCAGGCGAATCCGATTCCGCAGATAGCGGCGAGAATCATTCGTGGGGTCGTCCAGGTACGGCAGCCCCGCCTCAGCGGCCCGGCGCCGGACCGTCGCCCGGTCCAGATCGATCATCGGACGCACGATGTCGCTCTCGGCGTACAAGGCCGCAAGGCCGCGGGCGCCGCTCCCCCGGAGCACGCGCATGAGCACCGTTTCGATCTGATCGTCCCGGGTGTGCGCGGTGGCCACCCGCGCGTGGTGCGCCGCGGCCACGTCGCGCAGGAACGCCCACCGCGCCTTGCGCCACTGGGCTTCGGTGGTCCCCACGGCGCGCCCCCCGCACGCCACCACGGGGACGCCGAGCCGGGTGCCTTCGGCGCGCACCAGCTCCACCGCCCGCTTGGCCGCCTCCCCCGTTCCATGGTCGAAGGTCGCCACGGCCGCCACCCGCCCGGGCGCGACGTGGAGCACGGCATCGAGCAGAACCATGGAATCGGCGCCGCCGGAGACCGCGAGCACGAGCGGCCCGCGCACCGATGCGAGCCGGCGCCGGACGTCGCGAAGCACGTGGTGTTGCGTGGACGATGCGGTCACCGCGGGAAAGCTAGCGTCCGTGGAACGCGCGGCCAGCGCCCTCTGGAACCCGGCCGCATCGCGTGATATCTTGCCGCTCGATCATTCGAACCGAGGACCTCTCGTGAACACCCAGGGCCCGCTCGCCACGCTCTACGTCGGCATCGCGCTGTGCGCGTTCTACATCGCGCTCGTGTGGATCAACACGCTGCTGCCGTTGTTCCTGCAGCCGCTGTTCGTCATCCCCGCCACCTGGTTGCTCGAAGTCGTGCAGGGCAAGCGGCCCGGGGCCGGGGGCCAGGGTTGATCACCGGCGCGTGACCCGCCGAAAATCGATCGTGAGTGGAGGGGTGAGGCCCACGGCCTCGCCCCTTTCGTGTCTCCCACTCATCGCGGCGCTCCTCGCCCTCGCCGCCGGCCCGCGCCGCGCCGCGGCCCAGGGACCGGTCGCCCCCTACGGCGACTGGCAGACGCTCGAGACCCCCCACTTCCGGTTCCACTATCCGGTGCCGTTCGCCGAGTGGACGCGCGTTACGGCGTCGCACATGGAAGCCGTGGATTCCGCCGTCCACGCGCTGGTGGGCTTCGCGCCCACCCATCGTGTGGACGTGGTAGTAGACAATCCGTATGACGAGCCGAACGGCTCGGCGCTGCCGTTCATCGACGCCCCGGTCCTCACCTTCTGGCCGGTGCCGCCGACGCCGCGCGACGACATCGGCAACTGGCGCTCCTGGAGCGAGATCCTCTCGGTGCACGAGTTCGCCCACCTCGCGCACCTCACCCGCCCGTCGCGCAATCCGCTCGACGCGCTCGTGTGGCAGCTGCTCCCGGCCGACCTCGGCCCCATCCCGCGCAAGGTGCCGCGCTGGGCCATCGAGGGATACGCCACCTACGTCGAGGGGCGGATCACCGGCAGCGGGCGGCCCAACAATGCCTGGCGCGCCACGGTGCTGCGCCAGTGGGCGCTCGAAGGGCACCTGCCGACCTACGACGAGATGAGCAGCTGGCGCGCCTTCAACGGAAGCGACTTCGCGTATCTGGCGGGGTCGGCATTCCTGGAGTGGCTCGTCGCGCAGCAGGGGGACTCGAGTCTCGTGCACGTCTGGCGCCGCGCCTCGGCCCGCGTCGAGCGCTCCTTCGACGATGCCTTCGCCGGCGTGTACGGCGACTCGCCGCGCGTGCTCTACGGGCGGTTCACGGCCCAGCTCACCGCGCAGGCCACCGACGCCGCGCAGGCGCTCGGCCGGTCGGGCCTCCTTGAGGGAACGCTCATTCAGCACCTGGCGTGGCAGACCGGCGACCCCGCCTTTTCGGCGGACGGCCGCCGGGTGGCAATCGTCCTGCGCTCGGGCTCGGCGCCGTCGCGCACCGTCATCTGGTCCGCCGAGCCGCCGCCCCCCGATACGGCCGGCGAGCGGCGCACCCGCGAGATGCTCGCGCTCGACCCGGAAGACGTGCCCGCCACACAGTTCTATCCGCGGCCGCGGAAGCCGCTGGCCACACTCGAGGCGGTGGGCGGCCGGGGATTCGTCGATCCGCGCTTCCTGCCGGGCGACCGGGTGCTCGTGGACCGTCTGACCCGCCAGGCCGACGGCGCGCTGCGCCCCGATCTCTACGCCTGGAGCGTCGCGTCGGGCGGCGTCTACCGCCTCACCGTGGACGCCGGCGTGCGCGACGCGGATCCGTCGCCCGATGGGCGCACCGCCCTGGCGACCCGATGCACGGGCGGCGCCTGCGGCGTGGTGCGCGTAGACTTGCGGTCGGGTGCGGTGACCCCGGTGCTTGCGGGCACCCCGTCGCGATCGTTCTATCGCGCGCGGTTCGCGCCGGGCGCGCGGCAGTTCGTCGTGAGCGTCACGGACGGCGGCCGCTGGCGGCTGGCCATGGCGAGCGTGGACGGCAGCAACCTGCACTTCGTCGGACCGGACGATGGGGCCAATCGGTTCGACGCGAGCTTCCGCCCCTCAGGCGACACGGTCGTGTACGTCAGCGATCGCGGCGGCATCATGAACCTGGCGCAACTCGATCTCGCCAGCGACCGCGAACGCGTGCTCACCCGCGTCACCGGCGCCGCGGTGGCGCCGACGATCGACCCGGCCGACGGGTCCGTCTGGTTCCTGTCGCTGCACGCGCGCGGCTACGACGTGCGCCGGCTCGACGCCGATACCGCGGCGGGCCACGTGGTGGACGTGGTGGGCGACTATGGCGCCGCCGCACCGCCGGCGCCCGTCGCCCGCGACACCATGCCGGTCAATGCGGTGAGCGGACCGCGCCCGTACGGGCTCGGCCCGCGGCACGGCCGCTGGATGCCGGGCGAGACCTATGGTCCCGACGGTCTGGCGGGCGCCGTCTATCTCACCAACATCGACGTGATCGGGCGCCTCGACGCCTTCGTCGGCGGCGTGTTCGGGGCCCGTCCGCAGTGGCGCGGGGGCACGTTCGGCCTGGCCTGGCGCGGGTCGCGCGTCGAGCTCGATGCGGCGGCCCATTCGGCGCGCCGACAGCCGCGGTACGGGTCGGTATCGGGCACCACCGGCGCGCGGTACGACGACACGCGGCGCGGCGGCCTCCTGGCTGCCGCGTGGACCGCTACCGGCGACGAATGGCGGTGGCGCCTCCGAGGCGGATTCGGTTACGAGCGCCTCACCCTCGGCGCGCCCGAAAGCCACCGCACGCGCACGGTCATGTTCGCGGAATGGGCCGGGAGCGCCGAGCAGTCGAGCGGCCCCCGCGCCGTATTGGAGCAGCTCGCGGTGCACGGAGACGCCGGAAATACGGGCGCGGACGGCGTGTCGCGCGTGGTGGCCCGCGGCGGACTCGGCGTAACCGGCGTCGGGCCCTTCCCCGTGATCGCCAGCGGCGCGTGGGGGCAGATGAACGGGAGC
>DASVWS010000002.1:0-2989 GCA_036393095.1 Gemmatimonadaceae bacterium
CGCACACCTGCCCCAGCAGCAGGTCTGCCTCAGCGCTCGCCAGCCCGGCCCCCATCGCTAGTACTGCGCGAGGGTTCCCTGCAAGCGCGCATAGCGGAGCGCGGCCGTCAGCGCGACGGCACCAACCAGCGTGAGCATCACGCCGAAAAGTGCAAGAATGCCCACGTCGGCGCCAACCGCGGCAAGACTCTGCCCCTGCAGCAACACTCGCCGCAGCGCCCGCAGCCCGTAGGTCAGGGGCAGCAGCGCCGATGCCGACTGGAGCCACGACGGGATCACGTGGGTCGGATAGTACACGCCGCCCAGCAGACCGGACACGAACAGCACCGCCTTGGGAATCGACCCGGCCGTCCGGAATGCGACGACGAGCGCTGCGGCGCAGAGGCCGAACGCGAAGTGCACCGCCACGAGCAGCAGCAGGATGGCGGCCGCCGGCAGGAGCTTCGCGCCGACGAGTTGCGCCCCCAGCAGCCACCCGGCGCCCACGAAGATCACCGTGCGGATCGCGGCCCACTCCAGGTCGAACGCCACGAGCCCGACGAGGAGCGCCGGCAGCGACGCCGGCGTCGCGAGTAGTGCTTCCAGCGTTCCCGTGCGAATCCCGGCGCCCACCTGCGACGGCAGCGTGGTCACGGCGGTCGAGATCAGCGAGAGTGTGGCCAGCCCGATCAGGATGAATCCGAACGCAGTGCGCGCCTCGTCGCGGATGGCCGGCCCCATGACGGGCTGGAGCGCCCCGGCCACGAAGTACAATGGCACGACGGTCACGATGAGCGCCCCGATCGACATCACGAGCTGCAGCCGGTAGCTCGCAAACATGATCCAGTTGGCGCGGGCCAGCGCCGCGATGCGACTCACGGCTCGACCTCCACCGGCACCGGCACCGGTGCCTTCGACACCAGCCCCTCGATCAGATCGGCGAGCGCCAGCCGCACCGGTTCGATCCCCGCGACGGCGATTCCCGCCCGCAGCAGCAGCGCGTTCAATTCCGCCGTTCGCCCGGCGCCGCCGGCCGCAGGTCCTTCGAGCACCGCCCACGCATCGCGCGGCTCGACCTTCGCTGCGAACGCGCCGAACCCGCCCCGCGCCACGAGCTGCACGGCCCGCTCCGCGGCCCCGGCATCCACGGTGATCCGGCAGCGCTCGTTCACCGCCGCGGCGGCAAGCGCTTCCGCCGTCCCCGTGGCGACCAGAGCACCGCGATGCAGCACCGCCAGCCGCCCGCAGAGATCGAACGCCTCGTCGGCATCGTGCGTCGCGAGCACCACCGTGCACCCCTGCCGTCCCGCCACTTCCTCGCGCAGGAACCGCCGGAAGTCCCGGGCGCTCACCGGGTCGAGACTCCGCGTCGGTTCGTCGAGCAGCAGCACCGAGGGGCGCGACAGCAGCGCCCGGGCGATCAGCAGGCGCTGCTTCATCCCCGACGAGTACGTGCCCACCATCCGGCCTCCGGCATCGCCGAGGCCGACGATCTCGAGCAGGGTGCGGATCTGCGCTTCACGTTGCGACGCCGGCACACCGTACAACGCCGCGTAGAGGCGCAGATTCTCGGGGCCCGAGAGCCGCCAGTACAGACTGCGATCGTCGGCGATCACGGGCGTCAGGACGGCGCGCACCCCGGTGGGATCCCGTAGCGCGTCGATGCCGTCCACCTCGACGCGACCGGCGTCGGGCCGGATGAGCGTCGCCAGGATCTTGAACAGCGTCGTCTTCCCGGCGCCGTTGGGCCCGAGCAGGCCGAAGAAGCCGCCGCGGGGGATGTCGAGCGAGATGCCGCCGAGGGCGGCGACGGCCGGGCTCCGGCCGCCGGGCCGCAACCACTGCCTCAGCGAGCGTCGGGTGGCGAATCGCTTTTCGAGTCCGCGGATCCGAATGATCGGCGGCGCGGCCTGCGGTGTGGCGCCGGCCGCCCCGGAGGAAGTCGAAACCGTCGCGGCGGCGATCGTCATGGCCGTCAGCCCGCGCTCCCCTCCACGCCCACGTGCATTGGCGCATCGTGCCACTCGCCGAGCCTGCGCACCAACTCGTCGAGGCGATCGAGCTCGCGTGGTACCGTCAGCCGGTAAACCGGCACGGCATCGGCTAGCCGCGCGCACCGGTCGAGCAGCGCTTCGGCGTTCGTGGGGCCGAGCAGCGCTCCGATCTTGGCCTGCCCCAGGAGCGCGAGTGCGGCCGGTACCGCGCCCATGCGCGCACGCGTCACCCGCACCTCAGGCCCCGCGCGCACGGGCCCGAGCAGGTATACGGCATCCAGCGGCACCGGTTCCGCGGCCCGCGTCCCGAGCGCCTCCCAGTCGACGCGCTGCTTCCGCGTCGCATCTTCCCCGGACCCGGCCTGGTGGAGCTGCGCCACGGAATCCCGCCACAAGTGCACGGCGGGAATGCCCGGCAGGACCGTCGGTTTCGCGCCGGGCGTCACCGCCAGGATGTCGTCGCCGAGCAGCTGCGCCCCGGCGCGCACCAGCGCCGCGGCGGTCGTGGACTTGCCGTGCAGCTTGGGCGCCAGGAACGCGACGCCGCGGGCCCCGAGCGTCACGCCGCTGCCGTGCAGCGTCAGGACGTGCTCGGCGTGCAACGCCACGGCCAGAACGCGCCCCAGCACGTCGGATCGCACGCCCACCAGGTCCGGCGCGCCGCCGGAGGGCCGGTGCCAGACGATCGTCCGGCCGCCATCAAAAATCTCGAATGTTCCGTTGTCGTCGTATGCGAGCCGATATCGCGCCAGCGCGCCGCGAAGCGACACGCCCACGCCGTCCATCACCGGCTCGCCGCCGAGCAGCGGGAGTGGGTCGGTGGATGGTGCCGCGGACGTGGACGTGAGCGTCCACCGGGCCTCGCCCGACGGCGCGGCCGGCAGCTCCGGAAACTCGATGTCCGAAGCGAACGTCTGCCCAAAGAGGTGATAGCGGTACATGGAGGAGGAGAATCGGACGGCGCCGTCGGACAGACCGGCGCCGCCCGCGCTCACGCCCGTCAGGATCGGTCAGTC
>DASVWS010000003.1:0-3970 GCA_036393095.1 Gemmatimonadaceae bacterium
GGCGGCACGAAGTCGTAGCTCCCATACGCGGTGTGCATCCGCCACCGCACGTACTCGCGCGACGGCACCGGCAGGAACGGGAAGCGGCGGTACCACCCGCGCTCGCGGAAGCGCCACGCCACGCGCAGCAGCGCGACGCCGGTGACGGGATTCGCCACCGAACGGAGCGCCAACTGGAGGGTGAGACGCGGCCAACCCATGCCGGAAATCTACAGGAACGAGGTCCCGTCGAGCGACGGCGGAATCGGCAGCCCCAGCGCGGCAAGACTGCTCGGCATTACGTCGGTGGTGCGGCGCGGCGGCCGCGCCACCGGCCGGTTCACCAGCAGCGGCACCATCATGTGCTCGCGGTGCAGCGCCCCGTGCGAGCTCACGTGCGGGATCGGCTCGTAGCGCGCCCGGAAATCCCACTCGCGTGATGCCGACAGCACGATGTCCCCCGTGCGTGGAGACGCCGCCAGGTGCGCGATCTGCACGACGGAATCGGGATAATCGGTGCCGATGGTGGCCTCGTGCGCCTCGTCGGCGGTCACGCCCTCGAGGGCGCGCCCGATTCCCAGCGGATCGCCGGTTACCGGCGAATACGAGTACCTCCCGCCTGTGCGCGACACCATGCCCACATCGCCGCGCCGCGACCGCACCTCGCACCGCCCGGCGTCCACGGGCAGCATCGCGAGATCGACCGACGGCCGCGACAGGAGCAGGGCCGCGAGCCCCTCCCACTGGCCGCGGAGCGCCGGCCACCACGGCCGCGCCCGGCGCCGCACCTCGAGATACACGTGGGCCATCGCGTTCCCGCTCACCATCACCGCGGTCTGCGGCATCGGCGTGAACACCCACGGGTGCGCCACCACGCGGTGTCCCAACCGGCCGAGCAGGCCGGCGAGGTCCTCGTGCGCCGTCACCGGCGAATGCCCGTGGTCGCTCACGATCCACAGTTGCATCTCCGCCCACCGCCCGTCGCGCTCGGCGTCGGCCCGAATGCGCGCCGCGGCGTCGTCCACGATGCGGAGCGCGTCGGTCACCATCGGGTGGGCATGCCCGCGCGCGTGCGACACCTTGTCCACGCCGGTGAACGCCGCATAGGTGTACGCCGGCCGGTCGGCGGCGACGCGGCGCACGACCTCGTCGCCCACCTCGCGGTCGATGTCCAGCCACCCGGCCACGTTTCCCGAAAAGTGCGTGCGCGCCGCGCGGACCGCCGAGCGGAGCGTGATGGCGCCGATCCGGTTGGCGGGCGGCAGCCCGCGCGTGATCACGCTGAGTGCGGCGAGGCTCGACGGCGCCAGCTCGAAGATCGTCGGCGCGCCGGGCGCGATGTCGCGATCCACGGCCCCCATCTGGTAGCCCACGTAGCTGCGCGTGTAGTCGGGGAAGGCGCAGGCGGCGCGCTCGCGGTCGAACCACCGCAGCCCCGGCAGCCCCACCGGCCCGGGAAACCGGCCCATCAGGAATGGCGCATAGGCCGGGCCGGTGACGGAGGGAAACACGGTGCTCACGGTGTGCATCGCGCCCTCGTCGCGCAGGCGCGCGAGCGCCGGGAGCGCCCCCGCGTCGATCGCGGCGGCGAGCGTGTCGGGGCGGACGCCGTCGGCGAGCAGGACGACTACGGCCATCGATGTGGGGTGCGCCGCCTCGGAGAACCGGGACGCGGGGCGCGCGTGATCGCGGGGAGCATCGAATGCAAAGCAAGCGCGATGGGGCATTGGGGGCAACCCGGTCGCTGGCGTGGAACGCGTGACCCGGCGTAAACTCCATGGCCGCGCGCCGTAGCCGCGCGCTTCTCCCTTCACGACGAGAGCCGTTGCATGTCAGCGTTCAAGCGAAGCGGACCGCCGGCGCCCCAGAGCCGGCGCCGGCGCCACCCGCGTCCTCCCAAGACCGCGTCGGGCAAGCCGGCCGACCTGGAGCTGTTGAGCAGCGCGGCCCGCGACTCGCAGGCGGGCCTCCGCGAGCGCACCGAGGCCGGACACATCGCCGCCGGACGCAAGCCGCCGTCGCAGCAGCATCCGTTCCGCGGCGCCGGCGCCACGCGCCACATCGACGATTCCATCCGCGACGTCATCGTCACCGAAGACCAGAAGCTGCTGCAGCGGCACACCGACCCCGCCGACTTCACGCGCACCGATCCCTGGCGCGTCATGCGCATCATGGGCGAGTTCATCGAGGGCTTCGACTCGCTCGCCCACGTGACCAAGGGCGTCACGCTGTTCGGCTCGGCGCGCACGCACCCCAACGATCCGCAGTACGACGCCGCCAAGGAAACGGCGCGGCTGCTCGCCGAGGCGGGCTTCGCGATCATCACCGGCGGCGGGCCGGGGATCATGGAGGCGGCCAACCAGGGCGCCAAGCTCGGCGGCGGCCTCTCCATCGGCTGCAACATCGAGCTGCCGTTCGAGCAGGGCGCCAACCCGTACATCGATACGCTCATCAACTTCCGCTACTTCTTCGTCCGGAAGACGATGTTCATCAAATACTCGGACGCGTTCATTATCTTCCCGGGCGGCTTCGGCACCCTCGACGAAGCGTTCGAGGCGCTGACGCTGATCCAGACGGGCAAGATCTACCACTTTCCGGTGGTGTTCTTCGGCCGCCACTACTGGGCCGGGCTCATCCGCTGGCTGCAGACGCGGGTGCTGAGCGAGGGGAAGATCTCGCCGGGCGACATGGACCTGATGATCGTGACCGACGATCCCGCGGAAGCGGCGAACGTGGTGATCCAGGCGCAGGCGAGCCTGCTGCACCAGAAGATCGACGATACGAGACGGAGATAACGGGGATGGCGAAGCGGAAGTCAGCGGGATCGAAGGGCGCGGGGCGCACGCGCGGCGGCTTCAAGGCGTCGCGGCACGGCACGGGCAAGCGCGCGTCGGCCGCGGGGCCGAAGGCGGCCCAGAAGAAGGCCGCCGAGGAGCGCGAGGCGGCCGGCGCCCGGCACACGAGCGCCGAGCGCAGCCGCTTCCTGCGCGGCGGCAGGATCGACCCGCGCCGCATCGACGGGCGCGAATCGATCGTGGACCTCGTCGAGGGCACCTTCCTCGCCTACAACGCGGCGCGGCTGCGCGAGGCGTGCCAGCTCTTCGCGCACAAGATGCTCGCCGACGACGTCACGGTGGGGCTGACGCTCACCGGCGCGCTCACGCCCGCCGGCATCGGCATGTCGGCCATCATCCCGCTCATCGAATCGGGGTTCGTGGACTGGATCATCTCCACGGGCGCGAATCTCTACCACGATACGCACTTCGGCCTCGGTCTCAGCATGCACCGCGGCAACGCGCAGGAGAGCGACGTCGTGCTGCGCGAAGAGGGCGTGGTGCGCATCTACGACATCTTCTTCGACTACGACGTGCTGCTGAGCACGGACGCGTTCTTCCGGAAGATCATCGCCGGCCCGGAATTCCAGCACGCGATGTCGAGCGCCGAGTTCCACGCGCGGTGCGGCAAGTACGTGCGCGAGCGCGAGCGGGCGCTGGGCATCGGGCAGAAGTCGCTGCTCTCCTCGGCGTACGCGGCCGGCGTGCCCATCTACACGTCGTCGCCCGGCGACTCCTCCATCGGCATGAACGTCGCGGCGCTGGCACTCGAGGGGAACAAGTGCGTGATCGACCCGAACCTCGACGTGAACGAGACGGCGTCGATCGTGCTCGACGCCAAGCGCGGCGGCGGAAAGTCGGCCGTGCTCATCTGCGGCGGCGGCAGTCCCAAGAACTTCATGCTGCAGACCGAGCCGCAGATCCAGGAAGTGCTGGGCATCGACGAGAAGGGGCACGACTACTTCCTGCAGATCACCGACGCGCGCCCCGACACGGGCGGCCTGTCGGGCGCCACCCCCGCCGAGGCCGTGAGCTGGGGGAAGATCGATCCCGACCGCCTGCCCGACGCGGTGGTGTGCTATCTCGACTCCACCGTCGCGCTGCCGATTCTCACCTCGTACGCGCACGCCAGCCACGAGAAGCGGCCGCTCAAGCGG
>DASVWS010000004.1:0-2473 GCA_036393095.1 Gemmatimonadaceae bacterium
CTCACGCCCGGCGGCTCAGGCGTGCGCGCGAACCGGCACGATCACGCCTCGCGCTGCGATTCTACGGAGTGCCGGGTTTAGCGCTCGGCACCTCCTGCATCACCCCAGGACGTATGAAGATCGTCCCGTAGCTCGTCGACGCATCGTCGGAGAACGTCAACACGCCGCTGAGCGTGCCCTGCGGGCTCAGCGTACCCTGGTCGAAGTGCGCCGAGGTGCCGTCGTCGAACGCGAAGTCGAGCACGACGACCGGATGTGCCGGCATCACGCGTCCGGACGGCACGTTGCCGGCGTCCTGCCAGAACACGTACCCAGTAACCTTCGCGGTACCCGCGCCGAGCCCCGTCCCCCAGTAGTTGGCGGAGCCGAAGAGTCTCGTGTCGAAGGCCGAGAGAGACACCTGCATCTGGACGTTCCGCCAGGCCTGGGTTTCCATCCACGAGCCCGTCGCGGCGTTCGCCGTGGAGTGGAGCGCCACGCACGTAGCGGTCGGCGCGCAGGCGCCGGAGCCGGAACAGGCCGATACCGATGCCGCGGCGAGCAGCAACAGGGCAATGCGCATTTCACACCTCGTCCATCCCGATGAACCACGGTCCTTCCATGCCAAACACATTGCGACTCCTCATATGCGCAACCAGCCAGTCCCTTCCGGCGTCACCGGTGCCTGCAACCGGCGGTTCAATGCGTCGCCGAGCGGGGGACGTGCCGGCTGCCGATGGGGGGTGACCTCCCCCCGCCCGCTCCGGTTATGCTAGTGAAGCATCGATCCGAGCGACTCACTGAAACCGACTGCGCCACTGAAGCACGCCGCCGCTCCCGCGCTCGTCGATTCGTCGACGATCAACCGCGCGAAGCTCGGGGACGCCGATGCGTTCACCCGGCTCGTGGAGACGTACTACGCCCGGTGCCTGCGGTTTGCGCGGAGCATGCTCCGCAATCCGTCGGACGCGGAGGACATCGTGCAGGAGACCTTCGCCCGCGCGTACGGCGCCCTGCCGCGCTACCAGGAGCGGCAGCGCTTCGAGGCCTGGCTCTTCAGGATCCTCGGCAACTGCTGCCGCAACGCCAACGCGAGCGCCTACGCGCGCGTCTCGCGGCGTCTCGACGACGTGCGGGCCGCCGAGGCCGTGGCCGTGGCGCCGGCGCAGGCGGGCAGCGCGTACGACTGGGGAGACGCGGTGCGCCGCGCGCTCGCCGAAGTGCCGGAGTACAACCGGGAAGTGTTCCTGCTCCACTACGTGGACGGATTCTCCTACGAGGAGATCGAAGGCATGCTGGGCATACGGAAATCGGCGTTGAAGATGCGGGCCAAGCGCGCGGCGGATCAGCTGCGCGCGTCGCTCGGCAGCCGGGAGCGGGCCTATGAGTGAACCGACGCTGCCCCCCGTGGTCGAGCGCGCCGTGCAGGAGCTGCGCGCGCTTCCCCCCGTCGCCGCGGGCACCGTCGAGCGCGTCGCGGCCGCCGCCGTCGCCGCCCGGCGCGACGACAACGACGACGTCCTCCCGGTTGCCGGCCGGCGCCGCTGGCTCGCCTACGCCGGCATCGCCGTGGCCGCCTGCGTGGTGGGCTACGCCGCGCGCGGGCTCGTGCATACCGCATCCGTCAACCCGACCGGCGCCACCTCGGTCGCCGGCACGCCGGCCGCGCCCGGCGTGCAGCTCGCCTCCAACGCCGACGCCGCCGCGCAGCCGCTCGCCTGGCAGTTCGTCTTCCATGGCGAGCACGCGCACCGCGTGGCGGTCGTCGGCGACTTCAACGGATGGAACCCGCATGCCACGCCGCTCGCGCGCGCCGACGGCAGCGGGCTCTGGTCGGTGACCGTGCCGCTGATGCCGGGCCGTCATACGTATGCGTTCATGGTGGACGACACCGTGTTCATGCTCGATCCGCTCGCCCCCGTGTCGCGCGATCCCGACCTCGGCTCGCGCGAGTCGGTCGTCGTCGTGGAGCGCCCGTGACGCGCACGTCGTTCTGGGCGGGCGTCGCGCTCGCCGCACTCGCATGGGCACGTCCGGCGGGGGGCCAGGAGCCACGCGCGGCGTTCGCCGCCGCGGGCGCCGCGCTCGACTCGGCCACCACCGCGCAGGTGGCCGCCGTCGTCGCGGATGCGCGGGCCCAGGGGCTTCCCGTCGATCCCATCGTCGCCAAGGTCCGGCTGGGCGCCCTGCGCCAGGCGCCAGATTCGCTGATCGTCGCCGCCGCGAAAGCCGTGGCCCAGCGGCTCGCCATCGCGCGCGTCGCCCTGCAGCCGCTCCCCGCACCGGGCGACGTCGCGGCCGGCGCCGACGCGCTCAGCACCGGTGTCACACCCGAGGCGCTGCGCATGATCCGCGCGGCCAGCGGAAACCGCCCCGTCGCCGTTCCGCTGGGCGTGGTCGCCGAGCTGACGGCCACCGGCGTGCCGCCCGTACGCGCCGCGACGATCATCACCGCGCTGATGCGCCGCGGCGCGCCGGAACGGCAGCTCGTCGC
>DASVWS010000005.1:0-17676 GCA_036393095.1 Gemmatimonadaceae bacterium
CCCTATTCGTCGCTGCGGTCAATCGGCCGCAGCCGTTTCCGAACCCACGCCGCCAGTGACGCCTCCGAGATCCGGCCGGCCGCCACGCCTTCCATGACCGTCACCACCTCCGGCTCCGTAGCCTCAATTTCGTGGCCGTTCAGGCCAAGAAAGACATAGGCGGCCATGAAGGCCACGCGCTTGTTGCCGTCAATGAACCCGTGGTTCCTGGCGAGCCTGAACGCATAGGCGGCCGCCAGCGCGCCGAAGTCTGGCTTGGCGGCGTAGGCGAACTTGTGCCGCGGACGGGCGAGTGCCGAGTCCAGCAATCCCTCGTCCCGCACGCCGGCCAGGCCGCCGTGCTCGGCCAACTGGGCCTGGTGCATCGCATCGAGCATCGTCCGCGTCACCCACCGCGGGGCACGGCGGTTGGCCGCCACCGCCTATTGCGCCAGCTTCCGGAGCGCGTTGCGATACTTCTTCGCTCCGCGCGCGTAGGCGGCCATGGCGTCGGCAAAATCAGGATCGAACGGCGTGATCAACAAGCCCTCGCCCGTCTCCACCACGTAGATGTCGTCGCCGGCATCGAGATGGAAGCGGTCGAGCATGCTCTTGGGCAGCACCGTGGCCACGGAACCGCCGATCTTCTTGAGCGTCTGGCGTCGGATCATGACTCCCCCCGGGGTACCGAGCAGTATAGCTACTAAAGTTATACACACAAGCCCCCCGCCGGGTGGCGGCACTGGGCCTGACTGGACGAGGCGATTCACCAGCGGCCAGATCGTGGCCGCCCATCGTGTGGCCGGATCCGTGACAAGCGGCCTTGTCACGAACGGGAACTCGTGGCAAGGGTGAACCACGCGGCCTCCCGTCATTTCCCCCAATGACCGGTGCCCCGATTCCGTCATAACCACGTTTTCGTGTGCGTGGTTCGAGGGGAACTTCCAGGCGTATATTGAAGATCTGAAGGAGCGGAAGGCGCCGGATGTGGATCACCTGCACCGGGTGACGCATCGGAAGCTGGTGCGGGGGCAACGGGCCGTCACAAGGCCCACGTGCCTGTCGCGATGAACATTGGAGGGATGCTGTGTCCCCAAGTTTCGAGCGCCGCCGTTTGCTGCAGAACTCAACGAGTCCGAACGACATTGAGACCTTCGGTGTCGAACCCTGGAATGGCGAAGCTTGCCGGGGCAGGGCCAAGCCTCTGCGTGGACGCACCGGCATGCTGATCGGGGTCATCCTCGGAATCATTGCTGCGACAGGGTGCGGAATCCCGGGGCCCATTCCATTCACGCCGGCTCCAGGTCAGCCGCGATTTGCCGACACCGCGCGCATCATAAGCGACAGCATTCCGGTTCCCGTTCACGCGCTTCGCTCGCTCCGGCATCCGGAGTACCCAGTGGCCGAGATGACGCAGGCTGCGAACGGTCTGCTTGTGGCTCTGTTCGTCATCGACACCAGCGGTCAGGTCGAGCTTCCCACCATCAGTTTTGCACGATCGGACGAGCAGGACTTTGAACGGTCCGTATGTGAATTCTTGCGTAGCGTTCAGTACGTCCCAATCACCATCCACGGGCACCCACGACGCGTGCTCGTGCGCGATGTGTTTCAATTCTCGATGACGGATAATTCGGACCGCGACCCGTTGGCGCAGACGTCGGGCGACATCTACGCTGCCGTGCCTCCCGCCGCAAGGTTTCCGACGCGGACATTGCTCTTCGCCTACCTCGACGCATTGCCGCACTGTCCCGTGCCGTGACGATCTGATGGCCGTACGGGGCGGTGACGGCACGCACGGCGCACGACGGCTCTGATTGCGTGGCGTTCGGGAGGTTGCCATGTCTCAACGCGGCGTCCAGGGACCCTGGGCCGACTCATTCGCCGATTCCGGTGGGAAGCGGCGCTTGCGCTTACGCCCCCGTCCGAGCCTCCCGCGCCCGTTCGAAGCGGTTGTGCGGGCTTCATTCGCGGCCTGCAGCGCAGTGTTGACGGCATCCATCCAGGTGTTCGATCGCCGTAACGCGCACCAAACGGCTATGCACCGGTGAGTCAGCCGCTAAGATTCGATGCAGATGAGACTCCTTCGCATCTACGCCACCGCCATGCGCGTCGCCGCCAGCTACGGGTGGCTTCGCCTGCGCCGGCCATTCCTGTCGCCGCCGCGCTACGAAGCACTGTTGATGGAGAAGCACGGCGCGAATGCGCGGCGCATCGAGCGCGCCATCGTCCGCGCGGGAGGCCTGTTCATCAAGGTGGGACAGCTCATCAGCATCATGGCGAACTTCCTGCCCGAGGAATTCCGGCGCGAGCTGGTGGCGCTGCAGGACGCACTGCCGCCGCGACCCTATGAACAGATTGCCGCCCGGCTCAGAGCGGAATTCGGCCGCGATCCGGAAGAACTGTTCGCGTCCATCGACCGGGTGCCCATCGCGACGGCATCGCTGGCGCAGGTGCACGCGGCCACGCTCGCCGACGGCAGGCGCGTCGCGGTCAAGGCCCAGCACTGGGACATCGAGGACATCGCGCGCGCGGATCTGCGAACGATCGGCCGGTTGCTGGGGTTCATCCAGTGGTTCACCGGCCTGCGCGGAATGGAGCATTACCACCCCGAAATCAGCCAGATGATCGCCGAAGAGCTGGATTTCGGGAAGGAAGCCGCGCACATCGCGACGATCACGGCCAACTTCGCCGGCGACGCCACGGTTCGCTTTCCGGTCGTGGTGAGCGATCGGTCCTCCCGGCGGGTGCTCACCACCGAATTCATCGAAGGAACCAAGATCACGGATTTCGACGCTCTCGCGGCCCGCGGACTCGACCGGCGCGAGCTGGCCGTGCGGATCCTGACCGCGTACTGCAAGATGATTTTCGTCGACGGCGTGTATCACGCCGACCCGCATCCCGGCAACCTCCTGGTCGACGCGCAGGGCCGGATCGCCTTCGTCGACTTTGGAGCCGTGGGCGTGGTGCCGGCGACGCTGCGCGAAGGCATTCCGGAGTTCATCGAGGCGATGCTGCGCCGCGATGCGCCGGCGATCAGCGCGGTCGTGCGGAAGATGGGGTTCGTGGCCCTCGATCCGCGGAGCACCGACGTGGCCGAGCGGGTGATCGCCTATGCGAATCGCAAGTTCTTCGCCCAGCTGGGCGACGCGTCGTTTCAGCTCGGCAGCTTCCAGGTGGACACACGGGCCAAGCTGGAAGCGATGGCCGACCTGAAGAGGCTGGACGTATCGTTTCAGAAATTGATGAAAACGTTTCAGGTGCCGCGCAACTGGATCCTGCTGGAGCGGACGGCGCTGCTGGGGATGGGGCTCTACACCGAGCTCGACCCCACCTGGAATCCGATGACCGTCATTCGACCTTATCTGGAGGACGTCGTGTTCGGAAAGGATCGGAATTGGGGCGCCATGATCCGCGCGGCCGTCAAGGGCCTCGCGCAGAGCGCGACGGTGCTTCCGCAGGACCTCCAGCAAACGCTCGAGCGGATGAATCAGGGGGAGATGGAAGTGCGCGTGGCGCAGCTCGCACGCTCGGCGGAGCTGATCTACTCGGGGATGCAGCAGGTGATCTTCGCGGCGCTGGCGACCGGGAGCGCGGTGATCGCGTTCCAGGCGTACGATCGCGGACACGAGATCATCGCCGCGGTCATGACGGGCGGCGTGGTCGTGTTTCTCGGGACGATGCTCCTGCTGATGTCTCGCGGTGCGGGCGGTCGCGCCTGACGCGTCTCGCGGCCGGCGGGCACGGGTGGGCGCCGTCACGTGCTGCGTCTAGAAGAATCCGGCCGGTGGGATAGATTCACGCGAATGATCATCGTTCGCGCGCCCATCTCTCGTAATCAGCTGGCCACTCTCGCTGCGGGACAATTCGGGGACATGGTGAAAGCCGTCGTCGAGGGATGGTGTCCCGGCTGGTGCCCGACTGATGGCTGACGGGGTCTACCACGCCGACGCTGCGACACGTTGGGGGCGCTTCACCATCGCCGAGCAACTCGCGCACGTTGGCAGCGAGGTCGAGCGGACGTTGCGAGCGCAGGTGGCGGGCAACGTGGGGCGGCGTGACCTCGCGCTGGCCAGGGCCCTCGAATTGTTCGATCTCACCGCGACCGATCCGCCCTGGGCGGGCGCGCGGCGCCGCGAGATCCTGCGCGCCCGGGAGACGTTCTGCGAGCTGATCTTCACCGATGACACATCGGCGGCTTCGATTGCCGGGCTGCGTCGGTATTTTCTCGCGTTTGCAGTTCTCGCGCGGGCGAAGGCCGGCGCGGCGTAGGTCGGCGCAGGTGTGACCCGCGCTCAGCGGCAGAGGTCCAGAACGCTCTTACTCCTCCAACCGTGCGCGAACACGTAGGCCGGACCATCGAGACGCTCTACCGGTCGGAATCGGGCCGGGTGCTCGCGACGCTCGTGCGCCTGCTCGGCGACCTGGACCTGGCTGAAGAGTCGATGCACGAGGCGTTCGCTGCCGCGCTGGAGTCCTGGCCTCAGACCGGCATTCCCGACAAGCCGCGTCCGTGGCTCGTTTCGACGGCGCGCTTCAAGGCGATCGATGCGATGCGAAAGCGCGCGCGCTTCGATGGAGCGCAGCGCGAGCTAGCGCTCCAGATGGAAGCGCGCCTCGACGACGCCTCCCCCCCTGAAGAAGACGAGGAGATCGAAGACGATCGCCTCCGACTGATCTTCACCTGCTGTCATCCCGCCCTGCCTCCGGACGCGCAGATTGCGCTCACACTGCGCGAGGTCTGCGGGCTGACTACGGAGGAGATTGCACGCGCATTTCTCGTCACGCCGGCGACGCTGGCGCAGCGCATCGTGCGCGCGAAGACGAAGATTCGGGAAACACCGATTCCGTACGAGGTGCCGACGCCCGAGGAGCTGCCGGGGCGGCTGGGCGCAGTGCTCCGGGTCATCTATCTCGTCTTCAACGAGGGCTACTCGGCGGCGGCGGGAACGGAGTTGACGCGGGCCGAGCTCACCCGCGAGGCGATTCGGCTGGGCCGGTTGCTGGTCGAGCTCCAGCCGACGGCTGACGGTGGTGGCCGGGAAGCCACGGGTCCGGCAACCGTCGATCCGGAAATCATCGGGCTGCTTGCGCTGATGCTGCTGCAGGAGTCCCGTCGCGCCGCGAGAACCTCTCCGACGGGAGAGCTGATTCTGCTGCACGACCAGGATCGCTCGCTGTGGAACCGGGAGCAGATCGCGGAGGGAGTGGCGCTGGTGGAAACTGCGCTGAACTCCCGAAACGCCGGCCCGTACACGCTGCAGGCGGCGATCGCGGCCGTCCACGCGCAGGCGGAATCGGCTGCCGCCACCGACTGGCGGCAGATCGTGGCGCTCTACGATCGACTGGTGCGAATCCAGCCGTCGCCGGTCGTGCGACTGAATCGCGCCGTGGCCGTTGCCATGTGCGACGGTCCGGAGGCCGGCCTGGCGCAGATCGACGCGCTGCTGGAACACGGCGAGCTCGCGAGCTACTACCTGGCACATGCAGCCCGCGCCGACATGTACCGCCGGCTGGGCCGGAGCGCCGAGGCCAAGTCGTCGTATGAGAAGGCCTTGGCACTCACCGAACAGGAGCCGGAGCGGCAATTCCTGCGAGAGCGGATTCGGCAGCTGACGTGAGAATCGGGGTCGCTGTCGATTTTCCGTTTTCCGAACGACTATAGGACAGACCAACAAGGAGATGTCATGCCCCGGTATCTGGTTGCCAGCTACCTCCCCGACGATTTCGATCCGTCCACGATCACCGAAGAGACAGGGGCGGCGATCCACGCGCTCAACGCCGAGATGGAGGCGGCCGGCGCACTGAAGTTCGCGTGTGGTGTGTCGCCGGTGGGCAGCGCGAAGACGTTGCGGAACAAGGGCGGCAAGCTGCTCGTCACCGACGGGCCGTACACGGAGACCAAGGAGCACATCGCCGGGTTCATGCTCGTGGACGCGGCGAACATGGACGAGGTGCTCGCGTGGCTGCGGAAGGGTGCCGCGGGAATTCTCGGGCCGGTCGAGGTGCGCGAGTTGTACTACCAGCCCGATCCGGACGGACAGATCAGCTCCACGGAAATATGAGCCGCGCATTCAGGCTCACGATCGGGCTTGCGCTGGCGGTCGGCATCGGCTGCGGCGCGTCGAGTGTTGCTGCACAGTCGAACGCGTACCCGAAGATGGCACCCATCGGCCAGTACCTGATGGACCGGGACGCCGAGATTCAGTTGGCGAGAAGCGCCGCGCCCGTTTCCATCTCCCGCGACGCGACCGTCCTGGTTCTGGGGCGGCAGGGATACGAGACGGCCGTTCAAGGCAGGAACGGGTTCGTCTGCATGGTGGACCGCGGATTCATGGCGGCGTTCGACTGGCCGGAGTTCTGGAACCCGAAGGTGAGGGCGGCCGGTTGTCTGAATCCCCAGGCGGCACGTGCGATCGTGCCGATCGCGCTTCTGCGCAGCCGGATGGTGATGGCGGGGCGTTCCAGGGCGGATGTGCTTTCGGCGGTCAAGGCGGCGTATGCGAACGGGCAATTGCCGGCGCTCGAGAGCGGCGCGATGTGCTACATGATGTCGAAGTCGGCGTACCTGACCGACCAGGGCGGCCACGGTCTGCCGCACGTGATGTTCTACACTGCGGGCATGGACGCCGAGGATTGGGGTTCCGGCGCGGCGGGCTCGCCGGTCATGTCAGCGCCGTACTGGTTCTTCTCGCCGACGGAGCCATCTCAAATGAAGGGGCTGCCGGCGATACTCGTGTTCCTGGTCATGGTGCCGGACTGGTCCGATGGAAGGCCGTCGGGCACGCACGATGGATGCGGCCCTACCGTATGTGGGGTTGATCCTCGCTCACCGAGAACCAGGCATCCATCTCGTTGATGAGTTCATGGCTGGCCAGGACATTGACGACTGTCGGTGCCAACCTCCGTGCGTCGTGACGGTCGGCCGAGCAATCGAGGCGTGCCTGGTACGTGTCGCTCATGTGCCGCCCCTGGAACGCGGGTCGTCAGATGTTCGACTGCCGGGTCCCGGCGGAGGTATCCATGGCAGAACGACTCTTCGAGATCACCAGCAACGGCGGCGTGCGGGCTGTCGACGAGCGAACGGGAACCGTCGACTGGGACGAGCTCTCGTTGCACCGCGGGCTGCCGCGCTGCTCCACGTGGACATGAGCGATTCCGGCGTCAGAGAAGGCGAGGCGTTCGTGGTGCTGCGGGACCTGCCGATTCAGGGGTTGGTCCATTGGGCCGCGCCCTTCACATCGGGCTTCGGATGCACGATCCCGAAGGGAACGGTCCTCGTGGCGTTCTCCGATTCGCCGCCCGGTTCGGCAACCTTTGCCTGTATCGCGACGGAGCCGGCGTTCGAGGCGCTGGTGGTACCGGAGAAGGACCGGACGGCTGAGGGGTACGCCGGGTACAGCTTCGTGATGCCGTGCCGACTCCTTGGCACGAGCATTCGGAAGCTTCCGTAGCCGACCCCATTAGCCCACGCCACCCGCCCAATGGGAAACTTCTATACCAATATCACGGTGCGCGACGGCGACGCCGAGGCCGTGGCCGCAACGCTTGGATCGGCGCGACGGCGCGCCTATGTCGTGCGCAGCAAGGGCATGTCGGTCGTATTCGACGAACGTTGCGACATGCAGGACCTGCGCGAGCTGGAGAAGCTGGCGCGGCAACTCTCCAAGCGGCACGGCCCGTCGCTCGCCGTCTGCAACCACGACGACGACGTGCTCTGGTACGCGCTCGCCTTGAAGGGGAAGACGGTCGACCGGTACGACTCCCTCCCGTCGTTCTCCGGCGAAGGCGGAGACGAGCCGGCGGGCGGAGACGCGGCGGCGCTCTGCGCCGCCTTCGGGAAGCCGGGTGCCGTTGACGCGGTGACTGCGCTGCTGCGGCGCCCGCACACGGACTACACGTTCGAGCTCGAGCGCCACGAGGAATTGTGCCGGTTGCTGGACCTGCCCGCCGAGAGCGCCGGCCTCGGCTACCGATACGTCGAGCGGGGCGAACTGGAAGAGCGGGGCAGCCCGCGCCCCATCGCGACCGGTGGCGCGCTGGAGCCTGCTGCGGGCGATGCGCGCGCAACGAGCGCGGCGGCTCCGATCGACGCCGAGGGCGCGGCGGCGGTCCGCGTGGCCGTCATCGCGCAGCAATTCCGCCTGCTCCGGTCGGAGATCGACGTGCCGCCGGAGTTCTCCGACATACTGGGAACGGGACGCGTGAACGCGATGCTCGCCCTGGGTCGGCTTCGAGACTATATCAGGGCTCATAAGCTGCCGGACCTCATGCGGCCAGACGTCGTGCGAGCGGATGCGTCCGTGCAGGCGATCCTTGGCCGGGATGAAGCGGCCTGGGAAGATCTGCCGGCGCTGTTTGCCGAGCGCCTCGGCGTGCCGCCGCTCACGGCCGACGAGGAGGCGGCCATAGCGCGCGACGACCCAGACTTCACTCGGCGATATCGCAAACTGTGGATGGATGTCGTCGAGGTGCAGAAGGCCGAGGCGCGGTCGGCCCGCAGCAACCGTTCGCCGGGACCGGGCGACGCGCGCTTCGATCCGGCGGGGGCCATGGCGCGCGCGAAGGCGGCCGCCCGGAGCATCTATCCCCTCGTCCGCTCGGAGATCGACGTGCCGCCGGAATGTGCACCGGTGCTCGGCGCCGGCCGGGTGAACGCAATGCGCGCGTTCCTGCGGCTCCAGGCCTACATCCTGAAACACGAGCTGGTCGCGACGAAGCCGCCGTGCGTCGTGCGCGGCGACGCGCTCGTCCAGGCAATCCTTGGCCAGGACGCGGTGGAGGCCGACCAGCTCCCCGAGCTGTTCTGCCGCCGCTTCGCCGTACCGCCGTGGACCGAGGAGGAAGATACCGCGCTGGAGAACGGTGACATGCGCTTCCTCAATCGGCTGCTGCAATTGCAGGACGAGGTCGAGCAGGAGCGAGGGAGCACCTAGCCCCGCGGGCCGAAGCCGCGCCGCGCCCCGGGCGGGCTACCAGCTCCCGGCCGGCTGGCGCGTGGCCACGTTCAGGCGATTGAACACGTTGACGAGCGCGACGTGCAGCACGAGCGCGGCGAGCGCCCGGTCGTCGAAGTGCTCGGTGGCGCGCGCCCAGGCGTCGTCGGGAACCGGGTCGGCGCGGTCGGCGAGCCGGGTCATCTCCTCCGCCAGCTCGAGCGCCGCGCGTTCGGCTTCGGTGAAGCGCGACGAGTGCCGCCACGCCGCGATCATCAGCAGCCGCTCGTCCACCGCTTCGCCGTGCTTGTGGGCGCTGTTGACCGTGCCCTCGATGCACGAGCTGCATCCATTGATCTGGCTCACGCGCATGTGCGTGAGCTCGAGAATGCTCCGGTCGAGGCCGCCCTTCTGCACGGCCACGAGCAGCTTCTGAATGCCCTCCCACGCATCGGGGAGCAGGGCGGCAGGGTTGGCAATCCGGGTCTCGATCACCACGGGGGCGTCGGCGATTGCGGTTGCTTTCGTCAGATTCGGCATCGTTCTCTCCTGTCACATCGGGTGTACTACCTTCGTCACTGGGGTGACGGATTCCGACGCGAGAATGTGACCGATGAGCGACGCCGAGCTGCTGGCCCAACGATTCGAAGCGAACCGGGAGCATTTGCGCTCCGTTGCATACCGGATGCTCGGGTCTCGCCCCGAGGCCGACGACGCGGTGCAGGAGGCGTGGCTGCGGGTGAGCCGCGGCGGCGCCGCCGACGTCGCGAACCTGGGCGGCTGGCTGACGACGGTCGTGAGCCGCGTGTGTCTCGACGTGCTTCGATCGCGCGCCGCTCGACGGGAGGAAGCGTTCGACGAGCTCGAGCCGGAGCCGGCGGCGGGCCATCGTGCACCGGCGAGTCCGGAGGACGACGTGGTGCTGGCCGACTCGGTGGGGATGGCCATGCTCATCGTGCTCCAGCAGCTCGCGCCGGCCGAGCGGGTGGCGTTCGTGCTGCACGACATGTTCGACCTGTCGTTCGACGAGATAGCGCCGATCGTGGGGCGGAGCTCGCCGGCCACGCGGCAGCTGGCCAGCCGGGCGCGCCGGCGCGTGCGCGGATCGCCGCCGGTGCCTGACGTCGATCGCCGGCGGCAGCGCGCGGTGGTCGAGGCGTTCATTGCGGCGTCGCGTGAGGGAGATCTCGCGGGGTTGGTGGCCGTTCTCGATCCGAATGTCGTCCTGCACGGCGACGAGCTGGCGGCGAAGATGGGGGGCGACGTGGAGCTGGTGGGCGCGGCGGCGGTGGCCGAGAAGTTCAAGGGGCAGGCGCGCGCGGCCGTGCCCGGACTCATCGACGGCGAGGTGGGGGTGCTGGTCGAGATCAAGGGGCGCATGCTGGTCGTGCTGCAGCTCGCGTTCGCCGCCGACGGGCGCATTGCGGCGATCGACGCCGTGGCGAATCGCGATGCGCTCGACCGGCTGGTGCTGGAGCGATTTGGGGAGGCGCGCGCGTGATCGGGCCGGCGCAGCAATTTCATGACGTTATGTGTATGCGGAGTATCGAATGAGCAGACTTGTTGAGGGAGTCGTCAAGACGGCTCGACGCCGCCGATCGCGGGCGGTTGTCGTCGCTGCGATCGGATTGACGGCCGTGGCGTGTGCCGATCGCATCGATCGTCCCAGGCTTCCCGCGCTCTCGACGGATGTTACCGGCGCGGCCGCTGCCGCTCTACAGGCGAATGGGCAATTTGCGCTTGCGAGAGCTCCGTCCGGCGTCGTCACGGACAGCCAGGCGCGCGCCCTGTCCACCGCGTTCGTTCGCGAGTTCGGCTACTTCTTCGTCGTCGGCTGGGAGGCGGACCATGGCGGTGTCATCGACTACACGCGGATCCATGCGTGCGGACGGTCGTTCTATGCGCACAACCCATACGCGCCACTGCCATCAACCGCGAGCTTCTACCTTCGCGAGAAGTTCGGGGACTATTGGCTGACGACGCTCTGTGGCGAGGCTGGCGACCCCGAGGTGAGCGTCGCCGTTGCCGCCGTCGACACACAATATCACGTCGACTCGGGAGGGTTCATCACGGGAATCGCCGGCAACGACAGTTCGCGCATTCTCGCGGTGGGCATCGCGCCGGGACTCACGTTTCCGCCGTCGCCGGAGTCTGCCGTGCGACAGGCGGCTGACTGGACTCAGCGTCGTGTGGCGGAGGTCCCGGCGCTCATTCTCCCGCCGCCACCTTACATGCCGCAGCTCGCCCGGTGGCGGCTGGCGCTGGAGGCACCGGCGCGCTTCACAGAGCTCGTCGACGGGACGGAGCACGATCTCTCCGACGTGTATTTCGGCTACGGCGACGCGGTCGCGCGGAAGGGACTCTGGCTCGGGCGGCTCTGCGGGCCGGCGCAGTTTCCCGCAGCCACTCCACCATCATTTTCGGACACTACGATCGTGAGCGTGCTCCCGGGATACAGCACCTGCTATTGGCAGATCGATACGACGGGTCAGCGACACGCCGTGCACCGCTGATGGATCATGGGTCCGGCTTCCAAACCCCGGGCCGCACGGCGCCGAGCCGCTCGGCCAACTCCTCCTGCGAGGGCTGACGAGCCCCTCGCAGATCCTGCAGGTGCATCTCGGCAAGCATTGCGGTGCTCCGCGCGTCCTCACGTCCGGGGACCTGGTCCTCGTGTCCCGCCTACGGGACGCCCGGTTACGCGCATTACATCCGTCAGCGCGAGGAGGGCGGCGACGGCGATCCGTTTGAGCGAACCGTTCGCGTGCCGAAGCGCTTGCCCTTGCCGAACCAGAAGTGGCCGACAACCAAGCCAAAAAACAGCGTGATGATTGCGAAGACCACGGCATCGCTCTGGTCAGTAATGCCTGAGTCACCAAGCATCGACGGCTCCACGGCTGCAAGCACTCCCATATAGGCCGCCACACAGGCAACTCCGGTCAGGTAAGGCCCGAAAACGCCAAGTTTCGTCGTGATCGGGTGGACCAGCGAATATGCGAGACCGCCCGCCGCTCCGGCACCAATTGCCGCGGCGACGACGAGCAGCCCTTGGCCGGCATCGGAAAGGCTCCTGACGACAAAGGGCGCCAGCAACAATGCCGGGACGACGAGCCAGGCGCCGAGCATGAACGCTCCGAAAGCCGCCGGACGGATGAAGGGGGGAATTCGCTCCACCGCTTCGAACGTCGCCAACAACAGCGATCGGGGCATCGGAGGGAGCGGGCCGGCATGCTGATCGGCGTATCGCTGGCGGTCGAGACAAGTCCGACAGGTCTCGAGGTGGGTTCTGATTTCCTCAGGATCGGGAAGAGCGGTGGCTGCATCTCCCGCTTCCATCGCAGATCTCAAATGCGTCATCCAATCACATTCCGGCAGTCCGCTCGATCGGAGCACCACTTCTCGCCTTGCTTCGGCCGCGAATCTGGCAACCCAGGCGGCCTTCCGACGTGGAATCGATGCGGTGCCGGCCTCCCACCGTAGAAGCACTTCAGGTTTCACCCTCAGCACGGCGGCGAGTTCTGTGTCGGTCTTTCCGATCATCCGCCGGGCCGCATCGAACTCGGCGGGGCTCATCGATGCCATACGTGTCATACGTCGCCTGCCCTCGACCCGCCGCTGCCGGCTAGGAGCGCCGGCAGCGGCGGATCGCTTGGCAGCGGCCTCGCGCCGTCACGGCACGATGCTGTGAGTGGCGGCGATGTCGGTTCGGAGGCGTGCGACGCCCGTTGCCGCGTCCTTGATGTACCCGTTGCCCACCTGCACCATCGCGGGCGTCGGCGCCACGTACGCCTGCTCCACCTGGTTCGTGATCGCGCTCAGCCAGGAGCGGAGCCGCGGGGGATAGACCAGCGCGCCCTCACCGGACTGGATCCTGAGATCCACCAGGTCGTCGATGTCCCGATTCAGGTTGCGCAGCGCCGTCTGCGCATGATCGTCCAATGTGCTGCCGTTGGCGGCTGCCTTCTGGAGCGAGTCGCGGGCGTCGATGGCCTGGTTCAACGTGGTGTCGAGCCGGGCGACGGCGCCGTGGATCCGCATCAGCAGCGCGAACCGCTGCTGCAACTGCGCCTGCGTGGTGTGGAGCCGCGGATCCAGTTCGATCACGACCGGCTGCGTCTGCGAGGTACTGCCGTAGGCCAGCGTCACGTGGTACGTACCCGGTACGACTTCCGGACCGAGGGGCGGGCTCGCCGAGAAGCCGGAATTGAAGATGCCGTTCACATCCGCGGCTTCCGGATACCGCATGTCCCACTGGAAGCGGTTCATGCCGGGCCCGACGGCGGTCAGCCGCTCTTCCTGCTGCGCGCGCGCGGCCGCCTGGTCGCGCGACGGCGCGCCCGCTCGGCCGTTCGTCTTCGGGTGCAGGGTGAAGCTGCGGATGAGCGCGCCCCCGGCCGTGGTGAAGCGGAGCGTCGCGGGCGTGCTCCCGTCGTAGCCGGACGGCAGGTGGAAGAACACCGTGACGCCGGAGGCGAGGTTTGCGCCGCCGGCGCCGCCCCGGCCGCCGAAGCCGGCGCGGCGCGTGGTGAGCCAGGTCTGCTGCGGCCTGAACAGGTAGGACGAGTCGCTCCCGACCTGTGCCGCCCCGACCTGTTCGAGGAACTGCAGGTCGTCCAATACATAGAAGCCGCGGCCGAAGGTGGCGAGCACCACGGCGTGCTGCTGCGGCTGGATCTCGATGTCGTTGACGCGGACGGCCGGCAGGTTGAGGGTCAGCGGCTGCCACTGCCGGCCGCCGTCCAGACTGACGTACGCCGTCTGGCTGGTGCCGGCGAACAGCAGGCTCGACTGGTTCGGGTCTTCCCGTACGCTCTCGACGTACTGGCCGTCGGGCAGCCCGGTGGTGAGCTCGGTCCAGTGTTTGCCGTAGTCGGTGGTCTTGTATACGTACGGATGGAAGTCGTCCCAGTCGTAGCGGCTCGCCGACAGGTAGGCGGTCCCCTTGTCGGTGTGCGACGGCTCGATGCAGGTGATCGTGGACCACTGCGGCAGCGCCGGCGGGCGCACCTGGTTCCAGTGTCCGCCGGCATCAGTGCTCACATATACCAGGCCGTCGTCGGAGCCCGTCCAGATCACGTCGTCGGTGAGCGGCGAGAAGGCGATGGACGAGATGGTGCCGAACATCTCCTCGCCGGTCACGTCGGCACTGATCGGGCCGCCGGGCCTGGCCTCCTTGCTCTTGTCGTCGCGCGTGAGGTCCGGACTGATCGTCTTCCAGTGGGTGCCGCCGTCGAGCGTCTCGAACAGCACGTTCGCGCCCATCAACAGCTCCTTCGAGTTGTGGGAGGCGAACACCACGGGGTGGTGGTTCCAGCCGTAGCGGTATTTGATGTCGGAACCCTGGAGCCCGAACTTGTACTCGGGCCACGGGCTGACGTTGGTGACGAGCCCCGTGCGGCGATTCTCCCGCCACTCGATGCTGTAGTACCCGCTGCCGTACGTGACCCACGGCTGGCCTGGAGTCGGCACGACCCAGCTCATCTCGCCGCCCTGGATGTTCGTCCACACCGGTGGAATCGAGCCCGCGGGCACGGCGCTGGGCGCCTCGACCGAAGAGCGGTCCTGCTGCGCGCCGTAGATATGGAAGGGGAACTGCTCGTCGAGATTGGCGTGGTAGAACTGGCCGGTGGGCTGGTTGTCCTCGGAGCTGAAATTCCGTCCGCCGTTCAGGGTGACGCCGGCGCCGCCGTCGTTGCCCTCGATGAAGATCTGCGGATTGTCCGGGTTGATCCAGAGCACATGGTTGTCGCCGTGCGCCGGACGCAACGGGGTGAGCGTCTTCCCGCCGTCGTGCGAGACGTACACGCCGACGTTGGGCAGGTAGATCGTGTTCGCGTCCTTGGGATCGACGTACACGTTGCCGTAGTAGAACGCGCGCTGCGTGATGTCCATGCTGTTGTTGATGAGCGTCCAGCTCTGGCCGCCGTCGTCGGAGCGGAACAGGCCGCCGGCCTGATCCTTGTACGTCGCCTGGATCAGCGCGTACACGGTGTTGGGGCTGCTCGGCGCCACGGCGATGCCGACCTTGCCGAAGATGCCGGTGGGGAGGCCCGAGGCGTGCGTGATGTTGGTCCAGGTCGCGCCGGCGTCGGTCGACTTGTAGATGCCGCTGCCCGGGCCGCCGCTGGAGAACGTCCAGTGGCTCCGCGACATCTGCCACGTCGACGCGTACAGCACGTTGGGGTTCGCGGGGTCCATCGCCAGCGTGTTGCCGCCGGTGCTGTCGTTCACGAACAGGATCCGGTTCCACGTCTTGCCGCCATCAGTGGTCTTGAATACCCCGCGGTCCGGATTGGGCGCGAACAGGTGGCCCAGCGCCGCGACGTAGACGACGTCGGGATTGGCCGGGTCGACGAGGATCCAGGTGATGATGTGCGTTTCGTCCAGCCCGATGTGCGTCCACGTCCTGCCGCCATCCGTGGACTTGTACATCCCTTCGCCGGTCAGGACCGTGTTGCGGGGCGCGGAGTCGCCCGTACCGACGTAGATGACGTCCGGATCGGAGGGTGCGACGGCCATCGCGCCGATGTTGCCGCTCTTGAAATCCCGGTCGGAGACGTTCCGCCAGGTGGCGCCGTAGTCGTCAGTCTTCCAGATGCCGCCGCCCGCCGTGCCCATGAAGAACACGTTGGGCTGGGCGGCGATGCCGGCGACGGCCGTGACGCGCCCGCCGGTGAAGGGGCCCACGCTGCGCCAGCGCAGGGCGCCGGTGAGCTGGTGCGGCGGCACGGGTGCGGGCGTGGAGATTCCGGACGCCGCCGGAAGAGCCAGTGACAGGCAGGCGAGCAACAGGACGCGAGGTGCGGTGAACATGGCGGGTGTCCCTCTCTCAGTGGATCTCTTGCGGAGTGCGCAGACGGCGCGAGCCAGAAGGCTCCGGACCCAGGGGGGACAAGGTGGGGAGCGACGTATGACCGGGCAAAGTGCGGCCGAGCGCGACGACCGGCAAGTGGCGGGGCGCGGTGGGAAGCCGGCGCGCTTTCCGGGTTCAGGGTCGAAACCAGTCGGCCAACGGCACCCGCGCCGACAGTGCCGAGAAATCACCGTGGTCGCGGATAGCGATTGCCGCGTCGGCCATCGCCCGCGCCGCGACCCAGGCCAGCGCGCCGCCGACGCTCACGCGGCGAGCGCCGGCGCCAACCAGCTCGTCGAACGACAGGTCGGGCCGCGCCAGCACGTTCACCGGCTTCGACACGGCGCTGCAGACGGTCCGGATCTGGTCCAGTGTGCTCAACCCCGGCGCATAGAGCACGTCGGCGCCGGCTCGTTCGAACGCGCGCAGGCGTTCGATCGTATCGTCGAGATCGGGATGGCCGCGAATGTGATTCTCGGCGCGCGCGGTGAGCGTGAACGGAAACCCCAGCGTGCGCGCGGCTTCCACCGCCGCAGCCACGCGCTCGGCGGCGTGTGACGGATCATAGAGTCGACGCTCGGCACCGTCCCAGTCTTCGATGGACCCGCCGACCGCACCCGCTTCGGCGATGCGTGCGATCGCGTGCGCGGCGCTCGCGGGCTCCGGGCCGTAGCCGTTCTCGAGATCCGCCGACACGGGGAGATCCGTGGCGCCAACGAGGGCCTCGACGTGCGCCGCGACTTCGGTGAGCGTCGCCTGGCCGTCGAGCCGGCCGAGCGTGAACGCGAACCCGGAACTCGTGGTCGCCAGCGCTCGAAATCCGAGCGCTTCGAAGACGTGCGCCGACCCGGCGTCCCAGGGATTCGGGATGACGAACGGCGGTCCCGCGTGCAGCGCGCGAAAATCCTCTGCCTTACGTCCCTGCGTCGTCATTCGCCACCTCGAGTACGAACGTTGCCTGGTTGCCCGGCTGCGCCACCCCGGGAACGAAGTATAGGACGTTCATCCCGGCACGGCTCGCGGGATGAAGCGCCTGATGGATGATGACCGTCGCCCGAACTCGCCGCGCGCGGTCGATGGCCGGAGTTCGGATCTTGTAAGGCGCGTTGACACCCGCGGCTGTCACGCATGATGGTTGCGCTTCGGCTGATGAAAGCCGCCAGACACGAGGTGTCCATGAGCCGTTCCATCAGCCTGACGCGCGGGACAGGGGCGTTCGCGCTTGCGGTCGCGCTCGGCGCCGCGCCGGTCGCGATGCGGTCCGACGGAAGCGCCGCCGGCCCCACTCGTCCCGTGGGCGACACGGCGACGATCGTGACGACGCTCGGCCGCGATACGATCGCGCTCGAACGCTACCGGCTCACCGCAGAGCGCCTCGACGGCGACATCGTGTTGCGGGCGCCGCGCACGGTGCGGTATCACTACGACATCGTGTTCCGGTCCGACGGCCGCCTCGCGCGCTCGACGGTGGACTTCACCGAGCCGGGAGACAACGGCGCTCCTCACGTGCGCACGACGATCACGCTGACGGGCGATGCCGCCCGCGTGAAGGTCGACAGCGCGGGCGTCACGAAGACGGTCGAGCGCGCGGTTTCTCCCCGCGTGATGCCGGAGTTGATGACGGGGTTCGGTTCGGATTACGGACTCTACATCTCGTTCGGGATGTACCAGGCCATCGCGGCGACACTTGGCCCGGCGCTCGACGTCGTGAGCGACGTGCCGGTGATCGATCCGGCCAACGGCGGCCTCCGCACGAAGCATCTCGTGCGGCGAAGCGCGACGGACGTGGATGTGGACTACTTCCGGATCGCGTGGACACATCTGACGATCGACGATCGCGGCCGGATCGAGAGCGCCGACGCGTCGGGCACCACGGAAAAGACGCGTTCCGTACGAACTGCGCCGATGGAC
>DASVWS010000006.1:0-14757 GCA_036393095.1 Gemmatimonadaceae bacterium
CGTCGTGCGGAAGTGGACGCGCATGGGCCATGCGTGGACGGCCGCCATGCCCCACCTGGCCGTGCTGTTCGGGGATCGGTTCACCGGCGAGACGTGAGATCCGAGTGCCACGGCCTCACACACAGACTAACGGATAGGCCCCCGTCCGGCGAGTGCGCCGCAGTGTCCGGTGAGTGCGCGGGAGTGTCCGCCGATTGCGCACGATTTGCCGCAGACTTCTCACCGTGCGAAGGTGACCGCTCTTCACGTTTCGCGGCGCCATCGGGCCGTGCAGGGCCCGGCTCGCTCGGGCACGGAGGCCTGACCGCGGCGCCCCGGTACCCGATCCGGTGTTCCGGGGAGCGCTCGCGCTTTTGCGGGCACCGCTCCGAACTCGCCGCCTACCGCTCATCCCGTGGCGACTACCGCTCGCGACGCTCCCCGCGCCGCTCCAGCCATGACGCGCGTTCGCACGTTCGCTCCGGGCACCGCTCCGAGCGTTCCGGGCACTGCTCCGGGCGTTCCGGGCACCGCTCCGAGCGTTCCGGGCACCGCTCCGAGCGTTCCGGGCACCGCTCCGGACATTCCGGGCACCGCTCCGGGCGGTCCGCGTACTCGTCCGAGCGGTCCGCGCAGGTGTCTGACCGGTCCGCGCACCGCGATGCCGGCCCCTACCGCGGGTGACGGACGACCAGGCCCCGCTCCCGCGCTTCGTTGTCGACCAGCGACCAACGGATCCACGCGTTCACCAGCGGCGGCGGGCTCCGAAGCAGCACGTATTGCTCGCCCATCCTGAACTTCTCCGCCGCCTCCAGCGCCTGGAAGTCGCCGTGCAATTGCACGTCGGCCGCGACGAGCTGATCGTCTCCGAGTGTCGCAATCCAGTGCGCGTTCACATGATCCGGGATATTCATGGCTCGCTCCCTCCAGTCCGACGACCAACGAAGCTTGTCCGGCTACCTCGCCGCCATGCGCGCGCCGGCCGGCGAGCGGCGGATCACCGGGACCGCTTGGTCTTCAGCGCCGCCCGGCGCCGCCGCTGCTTCGCGGCTTTCGACTTGAGGCGTCGCGCTTCGCCCGGCTTCACGTAGTGCCGGCGCCGGCGCAGCTCCGCCAGGATGCCCGCTTTCTGCATCTGTCGCTTGAACGCCTTGAGCGCCCACTCGATGCGGTCCGATTCGAGAAGGCTCAACTCCGGCATGGGAAGTCCGCGTCAGGCACCGGCAACGCTCCGGAATCCGACCAGCCGCCCGCGGTCCTCGTCCCAGAGTGCGAGGCGCAGCGCGGCGATCCCCGAGCGCAGCGTCACCACCGGCGAGTGCTGGAACATCGCGTTCGCGTCGTGGCACGACTGCAGCCGGTAGTTCGGAATCTTCGGGGCCACATGGTGCACGTGATGCAGGCCGATGCTTCCCGTGAACCACTGCAACACGGGCGACAGCTGCAGATGCGTGCTGCCCCGCAGGGCGGCGTCGACGTAACTCCAGTCCGTATGCGGGGTCCAGTAGGCGTCCTCGAACTGGTGCTGCACATAGAACAGCCAGACGCCGGCCATCGCGGCCACGTAGTACGGCAGCCCGAAGGCGAACAGGACGGGCTTCCATCCCACGGTCCAGAACGCCACGGTCAGCGCCACGGCAATCGCCGCGTTCGTGAGCCAGACGCTGGCGACCTGGGGGGATCGGGTGGCGAGGCTCCGGCCCCGCACGCGCTGGTTGAGCGCCAGATAGAGCGGCCCCGCCAGCAACAGCACCAGCGGGCTGCGCATGATCCGGTAGTTGCGGCGCTCGCGCGGCGTCAGCGCGAGGTACTCGCGCACGGTCAGCGTCGTGATGTCGCCGTGCCCGCGGCGATCGAGATCGCCCGACGACGCATGATGCAGCGCGTGATCGCGGCGCCACTGCCCGAACGGCGTCAGCGTCAGCACGCCGGTGAGGAATCCCACGGCGTCGTTCAGGCGGCGCGACGCGAAAAACGAGCCGTGCGCGCAGTCGTGCATGAAGATGAAGGTCCGCACCAGCAGGCCGGCCGTAGGCAGCACGAACAGGAGCGCCAGCCAGGGCGAGATCGCCAAGGCGCGGGACGTGCCCCACATGAGCAGCGCCAGCGGCCCCAGCGTGCCCACGAGCTGGAGCGACGCGCGCCGCGCGTCCGGGCCCACGTAGGGCTCGACCGCGCGGCGCCAGTTCGCCCCGGCGGCCGACTCCGGAACCCGAGCCGACCCGCCAGTGAGCGTCCTGTTCAACGTCCCAGCTTCGTCACGTTCTCGGCCGCGGGACCCTTCTGCCCCTGCGTGACGTCGAACTCGACGCGCTCGCCTTCGGCGAGCGACTTGAATCCGTCTCCCTGGATCGCCGAATGATGGACGAAGCAATCCTTCTGTCCGTCTTCCGGCGTGATGAACCCGAAGCCCTTCGCGTCGTTGAACCACTTCACGGTGCCAGTCGTACGCATTGCCCTGCTCCTGATGAATGTCTGCTGTGTTGGGGAGTGCGGACAAACCGAACCGACCGACACGGCGGGAGTCGTGACCATGCCCGTCACGGTGATCCCCCTCCGCAATCGCGAAAGGGCGGCGACTGAACGCAAAAAGGGCCTGCTCGCAATTCGGCAGGCCCCGGAAGCGTTCGGAACATGTCCACGCGCGTCGCGCGTGTGTCGCTTGAGCATGAAGGATAGCGCCGCCACGCCGTCCGCGCAACTTGGCGGGGACGGCGCGTTGCGGCGCGCGTGCGCGGTCAGGCCGTCCCGAAGCCGCGCCGAGCCATCAACGCCCCGGACAGCCACTCACCGACGAGGTCCACGGTCGCGCACGCACGCCCGTTGGGCTCATCCGCCCGCCACCGCCAATTTCCCGGCTCGGCGGCTTCCGCGCGATACACGCGTTCACGCGTCGCGGTCGCACCCTTGAGCGCTTCCGCCCCGCGGTCCGCCCGGCGCAGTCCGCCCCACTCGATCACCAGCAGCCGACCATCGGCCACGGCGCCGCCCGGGCCAGGCACCCAGGAGAAGCTGACGCCGACGTCGTCGAGACGGGCAATCAGGCGGTAGGGCCGGGCGGGAAACTCGACGACGTGGGTGCCGTCCTGCGCGTCCTCGGTGCGGAACCAGGGTGGCAGCTCCGACGCGAGCGCATCGAGCTCATGCTGCAGCGCGGTCTGCGCGCGCGGCTGAGTCAGGTATGCCCGCGGGGTATCCCACCGGAGTTGGGGGGCATCGGGAGCGTGCGGGGGCGCGGCCCGCACGCTCCCACCTGCAGCGGCCATGGCATCCAGCACCGCGTCGGCCACGCCGTCCACTCCCACAACGGCCAGAGTGCAGGAACGCAGCCCGGCCGCCCACTCCGGAAGTGGGCTCTCATCCAATGGAGCCACGATGATCGATTCGGGGCGGGTACGCCGGCGTGCCCGCAGGATTCCATCATGCGAGTCCGTCTCGCCGTCGTGCCCCCAGAGGCGCTGATGCAGGACGAGGACGAGTCGCGACGTCGTCTCCGCCAGCAGCGAGGGGACGAGTTCGGGGTCACCGCCGTCCCCCGCCCACCGCGGGCGCGTGCGCAGGTACGGCGTCAGGCGTTCGATGACGTCGCGGACGAGCATCCTGTCGTACGCCACGGCGGAGATCGCGACATCATCCGGATTCGTCATCATCGCGGAACGGGCTGTGATCGGATCGCCCGAGGCGCCCTGGGGCGGCGCCATGCGGCGAGCGAGATCGTTCTGGGCAGCGGCACGGTATCCTCGACACACGAGGGAGTGCTGGATCGGAACGATTCTCGAGAGCCGGCCACCGACGGGGCGTCGGCCGGCTGGGAAGAGGAGCAGCGCATAGCCGCTCGCCAGCTGCCCGTAATCTAACGAGGGGGAGCGCCGGACGACCGGCCGTGTCGCACCGCCTAGCCGATCCTCGACCCGCCCACGCCGATGGTGAACAGCGGCGCCGATGCAGCCTTCCTCGCCATCCACTCCGTGTACCGCCGTTCCGTCTCGGCCACCAGCACGTCGGCGAGGAGCGTGCGCACGGTATCCAGCACGAGCTGCTGCTCGGGTCCCGTGTGGTCGGCCACGCGGTAGCGCATCCACGCCCCGTCGCGCCGCGACTGGACGAGGCCGGTGGCGACCAGATACCGCAAATGGTGGGTCGCGTCCTGCGGCGTCATCGTGAGCACCGCTTCGACGTCGCAGGCGCACAACTCGCCGTGTCGGAAGAGAAGCGCGAGCACTTCCAGACGCGAGTCGTCGGACAGTGCCTTGAAGGTCTGGCTGAGCAGTCGCATGGGGGGTTCGCCTCCGGTGGGACAAGTGAACCTCCGCGCACGCCGACAGAGCATCGGCGTTTGCCTGACGCAGCGTAGGTCGCACCCCGACAGCCCGGGACATCCGCCCTCTCAATCCGTGCGGAGTGCGGTCATGGGGTCCACGCGCGCCGCCCGCCGGGCCGGCAGGTAGCTGGCCGCTCCCGCGACGAACAGCAGCACGACGGCGGCCGCCCCCAGTGACGCCGGATCACGCGGCGACACGTGGTAGAGCAGCGACGCGATGAACCGCCCCGCCCCGAGCGCGCCCGCGACGCCGACCGCCGCCCCCGCGGCCGCGGTCCCGATCCCGCTCACCACGATCATCCGCACGAGGTCGCTTCGCTGGGCCCCCAATGCCGATCGGATGCCCAGTTCGCGCGTCCGCTGCACGACCGCGTACGACAGCACCCCATAGAGACCCACCGCCGCGAGCACGAGCGCGAGCAGTCCGAACGCACCGAACATGTCCGCGCCCAGCGTCCACGACCGGTATTGCGGATCGAGTATGTCGGTGAGCGGCGTGACGGACGGATAGGGCACGTTCGGTCCGGCCGACTGCATGGCACCGCGCACCCGCGCCGCCATCGCCGCCGGATCGCCGGCCGTGCGCACTTCCATCGCCGAGACGCCGAATGGGTCCGACGCCTCGGACTCGATCGGAACGTACAGCTCCTGGATCGGCGCCGCTGTGATCTGCCACTGCGGAGAATCGGCCACGACACCCACGATCGTCATGCAGGGCTCGCGCCGGCTGTCCGTCTTCGGTCCGCGGTCGGTACCGATGCACGCGCCCACCGGGTTCGCGTTTCCCCAGTAGTATTTCGCCGCCGCCTCGTCGATGATCGCAACGTGCGCCGACGCACGGTGCTCTGCGGCGTCGAACGGACGCCCGGCGATGAACCGCCGCCCCGTGGCGGTGAAGAAGCCGGCCGACACGGCGCGTCCCATGGGAGCGAAATCGGGCTGCTTCACCGCCGCCGCCGCGCCGGTCTTCGGCACGATCCAGGTTCCCCATCCGCTGCGGAACGGCTCGCCGATCGAGATGCTGGCCGCCGTCACGCCGGGAACGGTGCGAACGCGCGCCAGCATTTCGCTGTACGCGGCCAACGCGTCGGCCTGCGACAGCCCCGCGCTCCGGAAATCCACGCTCGCGTACAGCAGGTGCCGCACGTCCATCCCCAGATCCTTGTTGCGCACCTTTGCGAGGCTCCGCACGAACAGCCCCGCTCCCGCCAGGAGCAGGACGGTGAACGCGACCTGCACCGCGACCAGCGTCCGCTGCGTGCGGAACCGCCCGGCGGGCGCGTGCGCCCGGCCGGCGAGCGCGGCGTTGAGGTCGGACCGGAAGCCCACGGCGGCCGGCGCGAGCCCACAGAGGAGACCCGTCGCCACCGCCGCGGCTCCCGCGAATCCGAGCACGGGCCACGACACCGCGCTCGACACGGCGACATCGGGAATGACCAGCCCACGCACCACCGCCGCCGTCCACGCGGTCAGCAGCAGCGCCACGACTCCGCCGACGGCGGCGAGCATCATACTTTCGGTAAGGAGCTGCCGCGCGATCCGCCATCGGCCGGCGCCCAGCGAGAGCCGCACCGCGATCTCGTGCGACCGGGAAGCCGCGCGCGCCAGCAGCAGGTTCGCCACGTTCGCGCACGCCACGAGCAGCACCAGCACCGACACCGCGCCCAGCCAGAGCGCCACCTTCGTATCGGCCGACACCGTGGGACCACGTCCCACCGGGAGGGGCGCGAGCACCACGCGCGCCCCCTTCGTGTACGGCTCTTTGGCGTGCTCGACGGCGAACGCCGCCGTGGCCTCGGCGGCGGCGACGGACCATGACGCTCCCGGGCGGATTCGCGCCAGCGTCGACAGCCAGAAGCTGGACAGATGCGACAGCGCAGACGGCGAGAACATCGCGGTCGCGGCGCCGATCGGCAGCCACGCGTCCACGCGTTTCAGGTCGAGCCCCGTGAATCCCCGGGGCGAAACGCCGATCACCGTGTACGGCTGGCCGCCGATGTCCACGGTCCGGCCGAGGACCGCGCGATCGCCGTCGAACCGATCCTTCCACAGCCCGTACCCGAGCACGACGGTCTTCGTCCCCTCCGCGCGCTCCTCGTCCGGACGGAAGAACCGGCCGAGCTCCGGGTGCGTGCCAAGGGCGCGGAAGAAGCTCGCCGTGACCAGCACGGCATGGAGCGGACGCGCCGTTTCGCCGTTGCCGATCGAGGTTTCGTTGGCCCAGTAGGCGGCCACGTCCTGGAAGGCGCGCGCGTTGTCGCGTATGGCCTCGTACGTTCCGAAGCCCGTGATCTGCGTGGCGGAATACCCGCCTCCACCCGGCTTCGGAAACGAGTAGTAGAGGCGCACGACGCCGTCCGGATCGGCGACGCCCGCCGGCGGCCGGAACATGAGCGTGTCCACGACGCCGAACATCGTCGCGTTCACGCCGATGCCCAGCGCAAAGGTGAGCACGACGAACGTCGAGGCCACGCGATGGTTCCAGAGGCTCCGGGCGCTGAACCGGACGTCCTGGCGCAGGTCGTCGAGCCATTCGCGAATTCGCATGTGGCTTTCCCGATGCTGCGCCGACGAGCGGAGCGACCGGCGCGCCGCCGGCGAGTCGCCGAACCGGCGCCGTGCTTCGCGCAGCGCGTCGTCGGGCGCGAGGCCCTGGGCCTCGAGCTGCTTGGCGCGCAGGTCGATGTGCAGCGCGATCTCCGCCTCCACGCTCTCGTGCACGACGTCGCGGCGCCGGAGCGCCAGCCGGAACAGCCGCTTCACGCCGGGACGGATCATCGTGGCCTCCTCATGACCGCGCGGCGAGGATCCCGGTGACCAGCTCGGCGTAGCGCGTCCAGCGAGCCGTTTCCGCCGCGAGGTAGCGCCTTCCCCTGGCGGTGACGCGGTAGTATCGCGCGCGGCGATTGTTGTCCGTCACGCCCCAGTCCGCGGCCACGAGTCCCCGTTCCTCCATGCGGTAGAGCGCCTGGTACAGCGCCGAGTCGTCCACGCCCAGCCCGCCGCCGGATCGCGCTTCGAGCCAGGTGACGATCTCGAAGCCGTGCATCGGCGTCCAGCTCAGCGCCTTGAGCACGAGGACGTCGAGCGTGCCCTTCACGACGGGGAGTGCGTCGCCACCGGCCATGATCGCTCCTCCAAGAGTCTGGATAGAGCTACGGCCGCGGAGCGGCACCGTCAAGACCGGCCGCGGGTGACCCGGAGACGCTGGCGCCGGTTGGGCCTTGTGGACCGCGCGCGGGGTGCCGGCCGAATCGCCGCCGCCCCGCGCGCCGGAGACGGAGGGTGTCCCGCATGCGAGCAGCTCTCGCCACGATCTGCGCCATGCTCGGCGTCCTGGGCAGCGCGTGCGCCGGCGGATCGCCCACCAGCGTTCACGACCTGCGCACCGAACTTCCCGGCACCTGGGCGGAAGTCTTCGACCCGGCGCCGCCCGGGATCTCGCGACAGTTCGCTCTCACCGTGCAGGACTCGACGATCAGCGGCACGGGGACGTACACCGGCGAGGCCATCGAGGGCGGGACGATCGCCGTGACCGGGTTCATCGCGGGCTCCACCGTTCACCTCGACCTCGCCTTCACTCCGCAATCGGGCGGCACGGCCGCGATGTACCACTTCAACGGGCAGTTGAGCGGACCGAATACGCTGTCCGGCGCCTGGTGGTCGACGTCGGATCCGGTGATGGCGACGTTCACGCGGGCCTCGCAATAGCGATCCCGGAAGCGTCGTCCGCCGGAGCGGCCGGTTGCGCGGCGGGGCCGGCACGGCTCAGCTCCCGCTCCTTCCACCACGAGTACAGGGCCGGAATCACCACCAGGGTGAGCACCGTGCTCGACACCATGCCGCCCACCATCGGCGCCGCGATGCGTTTCATCACGCTGGCGCCGGTGCCGTTCCCCCACAGGATCGGCAGGAGGCCGGCCATGATGGCGACGACGGTCATCATCTTGGGCCGGACGCGATCCACCGCGCCCTCGATCACCGCGGCGTAGAGGTCGCGCACCGTGGGCGCCGCCCCGCCCGCCCGGCGGTGCTCCCACGCCTGGTTGAGATAGATGAGCATGACGACGCCGGTCTCCGCCGCCACGCCGGCCAGCGCGATGAACCCGATCGCGACGGCCACCGACCAGTTGTAGCCCAGCAGCCAGATGAACCAGAGCCCGCCCACCAGCGCGAACGGCAGCGACACCATGACGAGCAGCGTGTCGCCCACGGTGCGGAAGTTGAGGAAGAGCAGCAGGAAGATGATCGCGAGCGTGGCCGGCACGACGACGGTCAGCCGCGCGCGCGCCCGCTGCATGTACTCGTACTCGCCGCTCCACTCCAGGCGGTAGCCGACGGGGAGCTTCACCTCGCGATCCACCGCCGCCTGCGCCGCCTGCACGTAGCTGCCGATGTCGCGTCCGGCGACGTCGAGGTACACCCACGCCGTGGGCGTCGCATTCTCGGTGCGCACGACCATCGGCCCCGATTCCAGCGTGATCGTGGCCACTTCGCCGAGCGGCACCTGGCTCACGCGCCCGGCCATCGTGGGCAGAGGGCCGGCCGCTTCATCGGGCGCCGGCATCACCGTCGACGCCGGGGTCATGCCCGGAGGCCGGCTCTGCAGGTGCGCGACGGGGATGAGCACTTCGGCGAGCTGCTCGGGCGAATCGCGCAGCTCCTGCGGATAGCGCACGCGCACCGTGTAGCGCTCGCGCCCTTCCACGGTCTGCGTGACCGGCATGCCGCCGATGGCCGCGGCGATCACGCTCTGCACGTCGCCGATGTTGAGCCCGAGCCGCGCCGCCTTCTCGCGGTCGATGCCGATGTCCACGTAGTAGCCGGACACCGCCCGCTCGGCGAAGGCGCTGCGCGTGCCCGGGACCATCTGCGCCACGCGCTCGATGTCCTGCCCGATGCGTTGCAGCGTGTCGAGGTCCGGACCGAAGATCTTCACGCCCACCGGCGTGCGGATACCGGTGGCCAGCATGTCCATGCGCCCCTTGATGGGCATCGTCCAGGCGTTGACGATGCCCGGCGTCCTGACGGCGGAGTCCATCGCCGCCACGAGCTTGTCGTGCGTCATCCCCTTCGGCCATTCCGATTCCGGCTTCAGGGTGATCGTCGTTTCGGTCATGTCGAGCCCGGCGGGATCGGTAGCGGTGTTGGCGCGCCCGGTCTTCCCGAATACATGCTCCACCTCGGGGAAGCGCTTGAGGATCGAGTCCTCGATCTGGAGCATCTCGCGCGCGCGAGCGACGCTGATGCCCGGAAGCGTGGTCGGCATGTAGAGCAGCGAGCCTTCGTACAACGGCGGCATGAACTCGCTCCCGATGCGCGACCAGGGAATCCAGGTGAGCACCAAGATCGCCACCGCGGCGGTGACCACGCCCAAACGGCGCTTCAGCACGCCGTCGATGATCGGCCGGTACAGGCGAATCAACCACCGGTTGATCGGGTTGGCGCGCTCGCGGTAGATGCGCCCGCGCACGAACAGGCCCATCGCCACCGGGACCAGCGTGACCGACAGCAGGCTCGCGGCCGCCATGGCGAAGGTCTTCGTGAACGCCAGCGGGGTGAACAGGCGGCCTTCCTCGCCCTGCAGGGTGAACACCGGCAGGAACGACACCGTGATCACGAGCAGCGAGAAGAAGAGCGACGGTCCCACCTCGCGCGAGGCGTCGAGGACGATCTGCCAGCGTTGCGACGCGGTGAGCGTGCCCGTGTCGAAGCGCGCCCCGCCGGCGTCGGGGGGCACCGCCCGCTCCAGGTGCTTGTGCATGTTCTCGATCATCACGATCGCCGCGTCGATCATCGCTCCCACGGCAATCGCGATGCCCCCGAGGCTCATGATGTCGGCGTTCACGCCGGCGACGTGCATCGCGATGAACCCCAGCAGCACCCCCAGCGGGAGCGTGAGAATCGCCACGAACGCCGAGCGGAGGTGCAGGAGGAACAGGACGCACACGAGCGCGACGATCAGGGATTCCTCGAACAGCTTGCCGCGCAGCGTGTCGATCGCCCGCTCGATGAGGCCGCTGCGATCGTACACCGGCACGACCACGACCCCGTGCGGCAGCGACTTCTCGACATCGGCCAGCCGCTGCTTCACCGCCTGGATCGTCGTCAGCGCGTTCTGCCCGAACCGCATGACGACGATCCCGCCCACGGCGTCGCCGCGACCGTCGAGGTCGGCGATGCCGCGCCGCACCGCGGGCCCCACGGTCACGTGCGCCACGTCGCGCACGGTGATCGGGGTGCCGTCGGCCGTTGCCCCCACGCCCACGTTCTGGATGTCGCGCACCGACGTGAGGTATCCGAGCCCGCGCACCATGTGCTCGCGTTCCGACAGCTCCATCACCATCGCGCCCACGTCGCTGTTGGCGTTGCGGATGGCGCTCATCACCCGCGTGATCGGGATCCCGTACGCGAGCAGCTTCGCCGGATCGACGTCCACCTGATACTGCTTCTCGAATCCGCCCACCGACGCCACCTCCGACACGCCGGGCACGCCGGTGAGCGCGTACCGCAGGTTCCAGTCCTGCAGGCTGCGCAGGTCGGCGATGGACATCCGGCCGCTCGTGTCCTCGAGGGCGTATTCGTAGACCCAGCCGAGCCCCGTCGCGTCGGGGCCGAGCACGGGCGTCACGCTCGACGGCAGCTTGGCCTTGATCCCGCTCAAGTACTCCAGCACGCGCGACCGCGCCCAGTAGAGATCGGTGCCGTCGTCGAAGATGACGTACACGAACGACACGCCGAAGAACGAATAGCCGCGCACCGTCTTCGCGCCGGGCACCTTGAGCATCTCCGCGGCAATGGGATACGTAACCTGGTCCTCCACGATGCGCGGCGCCTGGCCGTCGTAATCGGCCTCCACGATCACCTGCACGTCGCTCAGATCGGGCAGCGCGTCGAGCGGCGTGCGGGTCATCGCCCAGTAGCCGAACAGCCCGGCCGCCAGCGTTCCCAGCACGACCAGGAACGGATTCCTGATGGACCAGCCGATGATGCGAGTCAACATGGCCGCCTCCTAGCGGTGCCCGCCGGAGGCGGGCTTCGGCTTCGACATGTCCATCCCCGGCATCGCGCCGGACCCGCCGTCCTTCGGCGGCGCAGCTCCGTTGTCCGGCTTGGGCGCCGACATGTCCATCCCCGGCATGTTGCCCATGCCGCCCATCGCCTCGGCGAGGTTCGACTCCGCATCCACCAGGAACGTCGCCGTCGCGACGACGGTGTCGCCCATCGCCAGCCCGCGCAGCACGGCCACGCGGTCTTCGCCGGCCATGCCGATCGTGACTTCGCGCGGCTCCAGCATCCCGTCGGGGCGCTTCAGGAACACGAGATTCCGCTCCCCCGTGGAGAGGACCGCGTTGCGCGGCACGCTGAGCGTGTGCGCGGCTTCGCGCGCCGACGCGGTGAGCGTGGCGTACATCCCCGGCTTGAGCGCCAGGTCGGCGTTCTGCAACGCGACGCGCACGCGCGCCGTGCGCGTGTCGGGATCGATGACCGGATCGATGAACGTGATGCGGCCGGCGCGCACGACCCCGGGCAGCGCGTCGAAGGTTGCGTCCACGGCCTGCCCGACGTGGACCGCCGGCAGGTCGCGCTCGAACACCTGCCCCTGCACCCACACGGACCGCAGGTCGACGATCTGGTACAGCGACTCGCCGGCCATGATCCGCTGCCCGGCCACGACGGACTTCTGCACCACCACGCCCGTGACCGGCGACCGGAGCGTGAGCTCCTTGCGCACGACGCCCGTCGACTCCACCTGCGCGATCTCCGCCGCCGGGATGTCCCAGTACGAGAGGCGCCGCCGCGCACCGGCGAGCAGCTCGTCGGCGCCGCGCCGCGCGTCGGGCGTTCCGTCCGCCACGCGATCGCGCAGCTTGCGCGCGAGCACCAGCTCCTCCTCGGCCGACACCGCCATCGGCGCGTAGATCGTGAGCAGCGGGTCCCCCCGGCGCACGGTCTGCCCGATGTAGTTCACGAACAGTGAGTCCACCCACCCATCGAGTTTGGGCGCGATGGCGGTCACCCGCTGCTCGTCGTACGACACCTGCCCCACGGTGCGGATCTGGCGCACCACCGGCGCCATCGTCACCGGCGCGTACGTCACGCCGATGCGGTGGGCGTCGGCGGACGAGAGCATCACGGTCTGCCGTCCGCCGGATGCGGTGGAGTCGGAGGACATGCTCATCGGCGCGGCCTCGGTGGACGGCCGGCGGCCGAGCGTGTACGCGACGACGACCGCGGCGGCGACGACCACGACGCTCACGGTCCACCGTACGACTGCCATGCGGCGCGACGGGCGCCGCTCCTGACGTTCCGTCATTGGTCACCTCCGGACGCGACCGCGGCCGTGGAATTGGCGTTGATGAGCGGGTGCGCGGCCAGCGCTTCGAGCCGCGCCCAGGCCGTGCCTTCGTCCGCCTCCAGTTGATGCAGCGCGCGCTCGTACTGATCCACGGTCAGGCGGTCGTCGAGCACGGTCATGAAGTCCACGTGGCCCACGCGGTAGCTGGCGAGCGCCGACGTGGCCGCGGCTTCGGCCTCGGGGAGCACGGTGCTGCGGTAGAGCGCGGTGAGGCGCCGGGCGCGGAGCAGGTCGGCGTAGGCTTCCAGCACGCCGGCCCGCGTGTCGGCCTCGGTTGCCCGGAGATCGGCCGCGCTCATCTGCGCCATCGCGGCGGCCGCCTGCGCGTCCGCGTCCTGGCGCGAGCGCACGAACACCGGGATCGACGCCCCCACCATCAGGCTGCCCATCGTCGAACCGCCGCCCGGCGGCCGGCCGATCTGCACGCCGACGGCGAGATCGGGCCACACGTTGCGCTGGGCGAGTTTGCGACGTTCGTCGGCCGCCGCCAGTTCCGAGCGATCGGCGCGCACCGAGGGCCGGCTCTGGAGCGCAAGCGCCAGGAGCGAGTCCTCGGCCGGCACTGCCGTGGGGAACGCCGGCAGCACCGGCGTGCCGGGCGTACGATCGGCCGCGAGGTCGAGCGCCGCGTCGAACCGCGCCGCGGCGCCGGCGCGCATCGCCACCATGCGCAGCGTGTCCTCGGTCATGCGCGCCAGCTCCACCTGCGCTCGCAGCACGTCGGGCTGTCCCGCCTGCCCCACGCGGTACATGGCTTCGGCCGTCTGCTCGATGTCGCCCAGGAGCGCGATCGTGCGCCGCGCCACGGCGAGCTGCGCGTCGATGCGGTAGAGATCGTAGAACGCCGTGGCCAGGTCGAGCCGCGCCGCCCACGTGGTGGCGTCGGCGCGGGCGCCGGCCGCGTCGGCATTGGCGCGGGCCGCGGCGCCGGCGAGTCCCAGCTTGCCCGGCAGCGGGACCATCTGCATGACCTGCAGCTGCATCATCCCGAGCGGCGGCATCGCGGTGAAGCCCGGCACCGTGTAGTTCATGAATCCGAGCTGGAGCTGCGGGTCCGGCGGGAGTGATGCCGAGCGCACCGTCGCATTGGCCGCCGAGGCGAGCGCGCGGGCGGCCCCGATGCGCGGACTGCGGGCGTCCAGCTCGCGATACGCGTCTCCGAGGCGCAGCGCCGGCCGCGGCGGCGGCGCCGCCTGTGCGGCGGCCGGCGCCGGTGTCAACACGGCCAGCACGGCGAGCACGGCGCCGGCGAGTACGCGGATGGCGGCCGCGCGATCGGCGCGGCGCGCGCGGCGCCCGTGGCGCCGCGATATGTCTTTCATAATGTGATCCCTGAAGGCAGCCGGTCCAACCGCCGGCGCGCGTCCCATGGGCCGGCCGCGCCCGATGCGCGGCGGCGTGAATCAGATGGGAGGGATCAAACCCGCGGAGGGGGTGGTTCCGGGGCGCGCGAGGTGTTCCCCGGCGGCTGGAGCACGGGCGCGACGGCGAGTGCGGCGGCGGGCATTGCGGATGCCGGGCGCTGGGCGGCCGCGGCGACGGCCACGATGCGGCACGCGCCCATGCTCACGCACGCACCGGGCGCCATCGGCTGCGAACACGGCGCGTGGTGGCCCGGCGCGGGCATTCCAGGCATCGAGTGCGGCATCGCGCCGCCGGGCATCGATGGCATCGAGGACACGGACGCCGGGTCGCAGACGCAAGACGCGCCCGTCGTCAGCGCCACCCCCTGTGCCAGCACGAGGGCGGCCACGACCGCGATCCGGAACACGCGCCGCTTCCGCATGGTCGCCAATCTAGGGGGGCGTCGTCCGCAAACGCAGTCCGGCGTTCCGGGGGCGGCGCGTAAGGCGATCCCTTACCGCCACGACTCAGTGAGGCAGCGCCGCTCCCGCCTTCCACTGCGCCGCGAGCGCGGCCGGCAGATGGTCCATGTGCGCCAGGAACGTGGTCACCTGCCGCAGCTGTGAATCGGGAAGGATGCGTCCCCACGCGGGCATGCCGGTCATCCGCACGCCATGCTCGATGATATATAGATTCTCATATTCCGGCATGTCGGGTGCCTCGCGCACGAACCGCGGCGCCCTCGGATACAGGG
>DASVWS010000007.1:0-5056 GCA_036393095.1 Gemmatimonadaceae bacterium
GCTACGCACGGCCACGGCGCAGCCGGTGGCGGTGGGAGGATCGGTCGTGATCACGTCGGCCGCCGAGCTGGCGTGCCTGGAGCTGCCCCAGGGGAGCGGGGACTACGTGGTGAGCGTGTTCAACGATCTGCAGGCGCCCACGTCCGTTTCGCCGTTCCGCCTGGCGGGCGCGACGAGCGGAGCCAGCGCGAACCGCGCGGCGCCGGTGATGCTGCGCCAGGCGCCGGCTCGCCAGCTGCGCCCGCCCACGCTGCCCGCCGAGCTGACGGGATTGCCCGAGAGCCCGGCCATGCACCTGCGCGTGCTCGACGCAAGCCGCTCGGCGTACGCGATGCTGCGCGGCACGGATCGCTCGCGCCCGGCGTTCTCGCGCCAGGTGGCGGGGCAGCCCGCGTACGCGTCGGTGCCCACGGTGGGCACGACGCGCACCTTCCGCGTGAACCAGTTCACCACCACGCTTGGCGCTTCGGGAAGCTGCTCGTCGTACAAAGAGATCACGGCGCGCGTGGCGTACGTGGGCACGAAGAGCATCATCTGGGAGGACGTCGCGGCGCCGCTGGCCGGCACGATGGACAGCTACTTCACGAAGCTCGGCAAGGAGTTCGACTCCACGATGTACCGGAGCGACTCCACCTACTTCGGCGATCCGCTGGTCACCGACCCGTACACCGACGGCGACCACCATCTGGACATGGTGTTCACGCCGGCGGTGCCAACGGGCGTCGCCGGATTCGTGATCTCATGCGACCTGTTTCCGCGCGATTCGGTGAACGACCCGTCGAGCAACTTCGGCGAGTTCTTCTATGCGGTGGTGCCCACGGTGGCGGGCACCGGATTTTCCGGCAACACCGCCGATGCCTGGCTGCGCGGCATTCGCACGACGGTGGTGCACGAGGTGAAGCACATCGCGTCGTTCGGGGCGCGGCTCACCAACGGCGCGACGAGCTTCGAGGAATCGTGGCTGGAAGAGGGGATGGCGCGCGAGGCGGAAGAGGTCTGGCTGCGAAACAACATCTACAACACGGCGTGGAAGGGCGACGCGCGCTACTCGGCGACGCTGTACTGCGACGTACGCCCGACCTTCGCACAGTGCGCGGGCGCGCCATACGGGATGTTCAGTCACTTCAATACCCTGTATTCGGTGCTCGAGGCGCCGGGCGCGTCGTCGCTGTTCGGGCGCGTGGCGGACAACGATTTCAATTTCTACGCGCTGGCCTGGTCGTTCTCCCGCTGGGCGGACGACCGGTTCGCGAGCACCGACGCGTCGTTCCTGCGCGCGATCACGCAGGCCACCACGACCACGGGGATGGCCAGCATCAGCGCGCTCACCGGACAGTCGGTGGACGAGATGATGGGGCAGTGGACGCTGTCGCTCGACCTGGACGGCGACGCCGCGTTCCCGGCGAATCTCGACGTGCAGTTCCCCACCTGGAACACGCGGGACATCTACGCCGGCATGTCGACGGATTTTCCGGGCTACTTCCCGCAGGCCTTCCCGCTCGTGCCGACGGCGCTTCCGGCGGGCGCGTTCGCGGTGGACAACGCCGGGATTCACGGCGGCGCGTTCGCGATGTACGAGCTGACGACGGGCGCCACGTCGGGGCAGACGCTGTCGCTGCTGGGGGCGGGCGGGAGCGGGCCGGCGGCATACAGCCTGCGCATCGCGATCGCGCGGCGGCAGTGATGCGTGCGGCGCTCCTCGCGTTCGCGATGGCCGCCACCGCCGGGTGCGCGGCGGCGAACTCCGCGGCGATCCCCGCCGCCGCCCCGTCGGCCGTCGAGGTGGGCAGCGACACGCTGCGTGGCACCTTCGTGCTCGAGGGGAGCGATCCGGCGCCGATCCCGGTGCTCCACACCGCCGCCGGCCGAGTGGCGCTGGACGATGTGCCGCCCGCGATGCAGCGCCTCGTGCAGCTCGACCTCTGGGTGCGCGGCACAGCGGAAGGGCCCGACCGGTTTCGCGTAGACGCGTTTCTCGTGCGCGGCGCGGGCGGACAGCCGGCGTGGGACGGCACGCTGGAGCGGAGCGGCAGCGCGTTCGCGCTCCGCCTGAGCGGCGGCTCGCTCCACGCGCTTGCCGGCGCGCCGGAGGCCTTCGCGGGACTGGTGGGCCGGCGCGTGTGGGTGGTCGAAACGCCGGCACAGACGGTGGCGTCGTACGGGGTGATCCAGTAGTCGGACGCGGGTGGTGCCGGCCGCGCGCCGGGCACGTTGACGGCGGCAGGACCCGACGATAATTCCGTGGGCGCACCACCGAACCCGCCACGCCGGATCTTCCCGTGCCCACCACTCCTCGAATCGCCGCGCTTCGCGCCGCCATCATCGCTGCGTGCGTCGTCGCCGCGCTCGGCGCTCCCGCCGCGGCGCAGACATCCGCCGGCCCATTCCGCGAGCTCGACCTGCGCTCCATCGGGCCCGCGGTGATGGGCGGACGCATCCACGACGTGCAGGCGCTCCCCAACGATCCGTCCACCGTGTACATCGCCGCGGCCACCGGCGGACTGTGGAAGTCCACCAACCACGGCACCACGTGGACGCCGATCTTCGACCACGAGCCCACCGCGACGTTCGGCGTGATCGCGATCGCGCCCTCCGATTCCAACGTGCTGTGGGCGGGCACGGGCGAGCAGAACAACCGGCAGAGCAGCTCGTGGGGCAACGGCGTATACCGCTCCACCGACGGCGGCGCGACATGGACGCACGTCGGCCTCGACAGCACGCGCGCCATTGGGCGCATCGTCGTCGATCCGCGGGATCCCGCCGTGGCGTACGTCGCCGCGCTCGGCAACCTGTGGAAGGCATCGCCCGACCGCGGCGTGTACAAGACCACCGACGGCGGGCACACGTGGACGAAGAGCCTGTTCGTGGACACGCTCACCGGCGCCGTGGACCTGGTGATGGATCCCGACAGCAGCAACGTCCTCTACGCCGCGATGTACGCGCGGCTGCGCACGCCCTGCTGCTTCAACGGCGGCGGCGACGAGAGCGGCATCTTCCGCACGACCGACGGCGGCGCCACCTGGCAGCGGCTGTCCGGCGGACTTCCCGCCGGCAACACGGGACGCATCGGGCTCGCGGTCGCGCGCACGAACGGGCGGCGCGTGTACGCGATCGTCGAGCACCCCACGGCGGGCGGGGTGTACCGCACCGACGACGGCGGCGACCACTGGTCGCAGCTCAACCGGCTCGATCCGCGGCCCATGTACTACAGCTCGATCGTCGTGGATCCGACCGACGCGGACCGCGTATACATGATGGCGCGCTACTTCTATAGAAGCGACGACGGCGGCGCGCACTGGCGCATCATGCCCACCGAGCCCACGTACGACGTGGGACTCAAGGGCGACTACCACGCGATGTGGATCGACCCCGGCAATCCCAGCCACTTCTACCTCGCGGGCGACGGCGGCCTGTACCAGAGCTGGGACATGGGCGCCACGTACGTGCGCATCAACAACATTCCCATCGGCCAGTTCTACGGCGTGGGGCTCGACGACGAGACGCCGTTCCACATCTACGGCGGCATGCAGGACGATCACTCGTGGTTCGGACCGAGCGCGACGCGGCACTACCTGGGCATCGTCGGCGACGACTGGCGCGAGCTCGGCTTCAACGACGGCGTGTCGTCCACGGTCGATCGCGACGGCCGGCACTACGTGTACAGCAACGCCGTGGACGGCGACCTCACGCGCGTGGACACGTATACCGGCGACCGCGCGGACATCCATCCGCAGGCGCCGGCCGGACAGGCGCCGTACCGCTTCGAGTGGATCACGCCCGGCCTCGCGTCGCGGCATACGCCCGGGCTGTACTACTACGGCGGCAACCGGCTGTTCATCACCGACGATCGCGGCCTCACGTGGCGGGCCACCCAGGACCTGACGCGCGAGGTGGACCGCGATACGATGATCGTCATGGGCGTGCCCGACGCGCAGATCGCGAACTCGCGCAACGACGGGCAGTCGGCATTCAGCGCGATCTCGGCGATCGACGAATCGCCACTCGACGCGCGCATCCTCTGGGTGGGCACCGACGACGGCAACGTCCAGCTCTCGCGCGACGGCGGCACGACGTGGACCGAGGTCGGCCACAACGTGCCCGGCGTGCCCGACGGCACGTACGTCAGCCGGGTCTCGGCATCGGGAAGCGCCGCGGGCGAAGCGTACGTCGCGTTCGACGACCACCGCCGCGGCGACTTCCGTCCATACGCCTACCACACCACCGACTTCGGTCGCACGTGGACGGCCATCACTACCGGACTGCCCGACGATGGGTCGGTGCGCACCATCGCCGCATATCCGGGTCATGCCAACGTCGTGTTCCTCGGCACCGAGCACGCGCTGTGGGTGTCCACCGATTACGGCGCGCACTGGAGCCCGCTGGGCAGCAACCTGCCCACCACGCTGTACATGGACGTGCAGGTGCAGCCGGCGACGAACGACGTCGTTGTGGCCACGCACGGACGCAGCCTGTGGATTCTGGACGACGCGAGCCCGCTGGCCAAGTGGACGCCGCAGGTGGCGGCCGAGCCGGCGCACCTGTTCGCGATCCGGCCGGCGACGATCTTCCAGTACTGGGAGGACTACTCGTACCGCGGGCAGGACTTCTATGCGGGCGAGAATCCGCCTGCCGGCGCGATCATCGACTACACGCTGGGGCGCGATGCGGCGGGCGTGACGATCATAGTGACCAACGCGCGCGGCGACGTGGTGCGCACGCTCGACGGGCCGGGCGGCGCCGGCGTGGTGCACCGCGTGGTCTGGGACCTGCGGCACACGCCGCCGCCCTTCATGCCGGACACCAACAGCTACAACCTGCAGGCATTGCCGCGCCCTCCGCGATCGCTGGCGCCCGCGGGGCCGTTCGTGTCGCCGGGCACGTACACCGTGGCGCTCACCGCCAACGGCGTGACCGTGAAGCACACCGTGCAGGTGAAGCCCGATCCGGAGATGCCGCTCACGCTCGCGCAGTACCGCGAACGCGAAGCGTTCCTGGTGGAACTGCTGGGGGTGCAGCAGCGCACGTATGCGCTCGCGCACGAGGAACCGGCGGCGGG
>DASVWS010000008.1:0-25644 GCA_036393095.1 Gemmatimonadaceae bacterium
TGCGTAAGGCGGTGGGCCAAATCGCCCAGCAGGCTGGCGGCGGCTTCGCGCTTCGGGGCGCCGAAGAAGTCGAGGGCCGCATTCAAATCGAAGCGGTGCTTGAGGCGCGCCAACTCGCGCTCGAGTGCCCGGCGGCGCGCCGGGCCTGCGGCCTTCCGCCCCGCCACCGCTCGCGCCAGGGCGCGCGCGTCGGCGAGGACAGCCGCATACTCCTCGTCGCGAGCCGCGGCGAAGACCTCGCGAACGCCGGCGTCGCTCAGTCCCTCGATGAGCGCCGCATCGGCAATCACGGCCTCCCCTCCGCTCTCGCGGATCTCCCGCGCCACCCATTCGAAGTCCTCACGCGTGTCGGGGCGGTGCGGCAGCACGTACACTGAGTTCTTGATGGCCACCGCGCCGATCCGTTGCAGGCGACGGCTGACCTTCACCCGGACATAGGCCGGCGTGGGGGGGAGCTGATGAATGAGGAGCAGCCAGCTCGTGGCCGGCCGCGGGACGGGGTCACCCGTGCGGTGGCGGGCCGGTTCGGGCATGGGGCAATGCAGGAGTCATTGGTGTATCACAACCGATGCTACGAGTGTATCATTGAACCCGTGCCGCGGCAACCCGGCGCGTTCGCCCACACTTCCGCCGTCGAATCCCTGATTCCTGGAGGCCGTCATGACGCCACGTGGCTCGTCCGCGAACCTTGCTCGACTCATCACTCGCTCAGCCGCGCTTGCCGCGATGGCGGCGAGCGCGGCATCGGGACAACAGCCGGCGGGTGCCGTTCCGTGGGCTGCGGTCACTCGGGCCATCGGGCGCACCGGCACGCCGCTTTCTGGTGGCGTGATGAAGTACGGATTCCCGCGCTCCGATCTCCACGTCACCGTCGGCGATGTGCCGGTCAAGCCCGCGCTCGCGCTCGGCGGCTGGGTAGCGTTCAGGATGACGGCGCGGGGCCGCGCGATGGCGATGGGAGATCTCGTGCTGACGCCCGACGAAGTCGCGCCGGTGATGCAGGCGCTGCAGAGCGGCGGTGTCGAGCAGACGGCGCTGCACAACCACCTGCTCGGGGAGAACCCGCGGCTCATGTACATGCACGTCATGGGCACTGGTGACCCGGTCAAGATTGCGACGGCCATCCGCAGCGCGCTGGAGTTGACGGGAACGCCCGCGCCCGCCGCGGCCCCTCCGGGGGCGGCTGCCGCGGCGATCGATCTCGACACGGCGGCGATCGCGCGGGCGCTCGGTCGATCCGGCGCGGTCATCGGCGGCGTGTACCAAGTGGGTGTTCCCCGCGTGGAGCGGATCACGGACGCGGGGAAGGAGATCCCGCCGAGCATGGGCGTCGCCACGGGGATCAACTTTCAGCCGACCGGCGGGGGAAAGGCCGCGATCACGGGGGACTTCGTGCTCCTTCCGGGCGAGGTGAATCCCGTCATCCGCGCGCTGCTGAGCCACGGTATCCGGGTGACCGCCATCCACTCCCACATGCTCGACGAGCGCCCGCGGATCTTCTTCATGCACTTCTGGGCGAACGACAACGCCGTTGCCCTCGCCCGCGGGGTGCGCGCGGCGCTTGACCTCATGCACGTCAAGCAGCCGTGATGCGAGCCCGGCGTTAGGTTTGTCGTTCGGCCCAGCGCTCGGGCGGGGCCGGACGACTACCGGGGACCGGTTTGGCCGACGCGACACACCGCGGCGTTCGGGCCGCGCAGACAGCGATCCTCGTGAACGCGACGCTCGCGATCGTGAAGTTGTTCGCGGGGGTCCTCGGCCACGCGTACGCGCTGGTGGCCGACGCCGTCGAGTCCACCGCAGACATCCTCTCGTCCACGATCGTGATGGGTGGACTGCGGGTGGCCGCCCGCGAACCGGACGACCAGTATCCATTCGGATATGGAAAGGCGGAGTCGCTCGCCGCGGCAACGGTTTCACTCATGCTGGTCGGGGCGGCGATCGGCATTGCGCTCAAGGCCAGCAGCGAGATCCGGACGCCCCATCACGCACCGGCGGCCTGGTCACTCGGCGTGCTGGTCGCGGTCATGCTGATTAAATGGAGCCTTTCCCGTCGCGTGCGGTCGGTGGGGGTCGAAATCGGGAGTGCCGCGGTGCAGGCCGATGCCTGGCATCATATGAGCGATGCTGTTACCTCGGCGGCGGCCTTCGTCGGGATTTCGATTGCGCTGGTCGGCGGCCGCGGGTGGGAAGCGGCCGACGATTGGGCGGCGCTCGCGGCGGCCGCCATCGTGGCGTACAACGGCGTGCGCATGTTACGACCGGCCCTGCACGACTTGATGGACCGGACGCCCGAGGGAGACGTGCTCGACCGTCTGGGCCGCGCGGCCGCTGGTGTTCCGGGCGTGCTCGGCATGGAGAAGCTCTATGTTCGGCGGTCGGGCACGACGCTTCGCCTCACGATTCATGTGTTCGCCGATCCACAGATGACGCTGGAAGCCGCGCACGCATTGAGCGGGGCGGTGAAGGCGGCGATTCGTGCCGCGGATCCGCGCGTGGGGTCGGTGCTCGTGCACATGGAGCCGGCCCGCGAGCGGGGGGGCGACGGCGCCCGGCCGCTCGCTTCGTGACGCATGCCGCGATCGCCTCAGTGGTGACGCTGCCGGCCGGCATCGCGGCGCCGATCTGATGACCGATTGGCCAGGCCTCCCCGTTGCGGCCCTGCTGGCCATAGTGGCGTTCGCGGCCGCCACGCTCGCGGCGGTCACGGGATTCGGGGGTGCGGCCGTCCTCCTGCCGGTGCTGGTGGGCGCGTTCGGCATGCGCGACGCCATCCCGATTCTGACCGTGGCCCAGCTCGTCGGGAACGGCAGTCGAGTGTGGTTCAACCGGCGCGAGTTGGACCTCAAGGTCGTCTGGTGGTATGCGGTGGGGGCCGTGCCGCTGGGGCTGGTGGGCGGCTTCCTGTTCGCGGTCGCGCCCTTGCGCAGTCTCGAGCGGGTGCTCGGCGTCTTCCTCATCATGATCGTCGTATGGCGGCGCCGCCCCCGTCGCCGGGAGCCGCGGGGGTTTCCCGTACAGACGTTCGCCGCAATCGGGGCCGGCTCGAGCGTGCTCTCGGCGCTTGTCGGCAGCGTGGGTCCGATCATGGCGCCGCTGTTCCTGGCGTACGGGCTGGTCAAGGGGGCCTACATCGGCACCGAGGCGCTCGCCACCGTCGTGACGCACGTGGCCAAGCTGGTGGCCTACGGTGACACGTCGGTCATCACGTGGCGCGACGCCAGCATCGGGCTTGCGCTCGGTCCGCTCATGGTGGCCGGCTCGTATACGGGCAAGCGGATCACCGACCGGCTGGCCGTGCGCACCTTCACGATTGTCATCGAGCTCACGATGCTCGTGGCGGGCGCGGTGTTTGCGATTCGCGGGTAAGGCGCCTGCGGTGCTTCGCGCCGTCGCCCGCGATCCGAGTCGACGCGGTGGTGAGCGAACGCGGAGCGATGCGCGACGCGCCCGAATAGCCACGTCCTTGCCACAATCGCCCCGACGAACCGCCGTTCACACACGAGGTAACGCTATCAGGCGCGTTTGGTCTGGCTATGCTTCACCGACCCGACTCAGCGCCCGCATTCAAGACCGGTGCAATCGCCGTACTGCCAACCCTCCCCGACTCAGAGATCGCAGGGCGCCGGACGGCCTCGGGTCGTCCGAGGGACCCCCGCGCCATCGGAATGCTCTCGCCCCGTCGGCCGGAATTTGATGCCGGGGCCCGATCCGTGTAGCATTACACTCGGCGGCGAACCCACGAGCCGAGGTCCCGATGCCCGTTGCCGCCAAGCTGTCCCGCAAGCTCTACGAAACGCTGGGAGACGAGGCCGCCGAAGCCATGGTGAGTTGGATGGATTCCGTGGAGCACAACCGTGCCGAACTGCGTGAGATGAACGACCTCGCGTTCGCCCGGATCGATGCGCGATTCGGGGAGATGGACGCCCGGATCGACGGCCGCTTCTCCGAGATGGACGCCCGGATCGACGGCCGGTTCGCCGAGATGGACGCCCGGATCGACGGCCGCTTCGGCGAGATGGACGCCCGGATCGACGGCCGCTTCGGCGAGATGGAAGCCCGGTTCGATGCCAAGCTCGATCGCGAGATCGGGCAGCTCCGTCAGGAGATGGCGGCCGGTTTCGGCCGTGTCGAGTCGCGCATCGAGCAGCGATTCGCCGACCTCATGAAGTGGTCGCTCACGTTCTGGCTCGGTTCGGTAATCGCGCTGATCGGCGCCCTGGCCATCCTCCGGCAGTTCGGAAGGTAGCCCTGCGGCCTGCTTCGACCTGCGCACATCCACTGCCATAGCCGTTCTGCCAGCCCGCCACGAGCACCAATTCAATGGCGGGCGGGTCGCGGCGGAGGCTGCGACGTCACGGAGACGGCGCACGCGAGCACATGCCCGAACCCCGGGATGTCGACCGGCGCGGCGTGAATCACCTCGTCGATCGCCGACCGGTCGAACCGGCGCTGCACCGTGTCCGCCGGCGCGTAGGAGCGCGTTACGTACGTCGACTCCGGCATCGAGGGCGCCTCGGTGGTGGCGCGGCGCATATCGCCCAGCACGTGCAGGGCGCTGGCGAGCGCCCGGTCCGTCGCGTTCGAGCTGGCGAGGACGAGCAGGTCTTCGCGCCACGGTTGCGTGCGCCGGATGACTTCCGCCAGGGCGGCCGGGTCCCCGAGCCGATGGACGAGGAGGACCGTCGCGGGATAGAGAATGGGCGCGGCAGCGCGCTCCCGTTGCATCTCGGCGAGGGTGACGGAATCACGGCGCGCCCGGCGCAGCCTGAAGACTTCGTCGACCATCGCCTGTGCAGCGGGCGGCACTCCGCCAAGCGAGAGCCCCACCGACGTTCGGAGCATCAGCCACCGGCGAACTTCTGCCCCCCGCGCACCCGGGAACTTCGCGACGACGCTGTCGATCAACGCCGCCTCGCGGGGCGAGAGCTGGTCGGGACTGAGCGGAGTGGTGTCGATCGCCGTCGCAGGCACCGCCGACGTGGAACCGGGCGATAAGCGATCCGCGCCGATCAGGGATGCGCGGGAAACGACCGGAGCGAGGGTGGACGGGAGCCGGCGATCATCCGCCTTCGGCTGCTGTCCGCAGAACGGGCGGCGCGGCGGAGCGGGGGCGGTCTGCGCGCCGAGCGTCCCCGCGGCCAGCAGCAGGAGGCAGAGGCTCCGTTGCCCGATCATGCAACTTATGATATGCCGATGCCGGAAATTCGCCAGTCGCACGCGCGACCCGGCCTGGCGTTCGCCGGCGATTGGATCCGCAGCGCAAACGCAACCGCGCCGGGGCCTTGCCAGGCGGTTGCCGGAGATTAGCGTTGCCTGCGCCCCCTTCGCTGCAAGTTCCGCTTGTCGATTTCGCACCGTGGCGGTATCGCGGTGCTGCATTCATCCCAATCGGCTTCCTCGATCTCGCCATGCCAGTGTCACTCTCCCCCGCCGCCGAGCACCGGCGCCTCCGCCGCTGGGCGCCGTGGATCGCCGCCGCCGTCGCCTGCGCCGTCTTCCTCAACGCGCTGGCGAACGGCTACGCGTTCGACGACGTCACCGTGGTCGCGCAGAATCCGCTCGTGCACGGGCTCGCCCACTGGCGCGACATCTGGGTGTCCGACTACTGGCCCAACCTCCCCTACCAGGTCGGGCTGTACCGCCCGCTCACGATCGCGCTCTATGCCGTGGAGTGGACCCTCTGGCACGGCAACGCGCTCGGGTTCCATCTCGCGAACGTGCTGCTGCACGGCGTCGTAAGCGCGCTCGTCGTGCTGCTGCTGTTCCGCCTCGGCGCTTCGCTGCCCGCGGCGATGGCCGGCGGCGTCGTGTTCGCGATCGACCCGCTGCACGTGGAGGTGGTGGCCGGCGTCGTCGGGGCCGCCGAATTGCTCATGACGCTGCTCGTGCTGCTGGCGTGCCTGCTGCACCTCCGGCGCAACGGCAGCCGCCTGACGCGATGGGTCGGAGTCTCGGCATGCTTCCTGGCCGCGCTGCTCGTCAAGGAGAGCGCTGTCGCGCTGCCGCTGTTACTCATCGTCGTGGATGGCCTGGATCCCCGCCGCGAGGCGCCGCTGCGCCGCGTCGTCTGGGACGACGCGCCGCTCTATCTGCTCATGGCGGCGGTCTTCGGCGGGTACCTGGGGCTCCGCTTCGCGGTGCTCGGCGTATTCGCGGGCAGCACGGTGGCGCCGGCGCTGCAGGGACTCACGGCGTCGCGGCGCGTCGCGACGGCGATCAGCATCTGGCCCGACTACCTGCGCCTGCTCGCCTACCCGCGCGATCTCAGTGCGAGCTACGATCCGAACGTGCGCGTCGCCGCTGGGTGGACGTCGCGCCGCGTCTGGTTCGGGCTCGCGCTCGGCGTCGCCGCCGTCTGGACCGCGGTGAAGGCCCGACGCCGCGTGCCCTGGTGGACGGCCGCCGTCGCCTGGTTCGCCGCGTCGATGTTCGTTGTGTCCAACCTCATCGTGCCGGTGGGCGTTGTGCTCGCCGAGCGCACGCTGTATCTGCCGTCGGTGGGGCTGGCGCTGGCGGTCGTGCCGCTCGCCGATCTCATCCGCCCGCACCGGCGGCTCGTGGCCGTCGCCGCCGTGGTCGCGGCGTTGGCGGTGGTGCGCACCTGGACCCGGACGCCGGTGTGGCGGTCCACGCACACGCTGCTCGCGCAGCTCGCGGCAACGCATCCCGAATCGTTCGTGGCGCAGTCGTACCTAGGCGACCAGGCGCTCGGCGCAGGAAACCCGAAGCTCGCCGTGCAGCACTACGCGGTGGCGTGGGGCGTGATGCACGATCCGCACATCGGCACCCGGTACGCCTACGCGCTCACGCGCCTGAAGGACTGGGCTCTTGCGGAGCAAGTGGCGCGCACCGCGTGCAAGCCGATGGTGCCGCAGCCGTGCCTCTACCTGATCGACGCGCTGCTGGCCGAGGGACGGCCGAGCGAGGCGCGGGCGGCGCTAGATTCACTCGCCGAGCGCGCGCCACCGTCGCCGGCGATCGCCGAACGCGCGGCGGCGGTGGCGCGCGCGATGGCGGACAGCGCAGCACGGCAGACCGTCGAACGCACGCGCGGCGGCACGCCGGCCGTACGGCACTGACGCGCCTGGCGCCGGTCAGCGCTCGGGTGCGCGGTGCGCCGCAGCGTGCGGGCTCCCGTCCACGGCCGGCCGCACCCACCGAAGCACTTCGGGCGGCCGCCGCTGCACCGGCGGCGTCGTGCCGCGCGGCCCGCCGACGATGATCGCCGCCACGGCGTTGATGCCGTTCGGAAGGCCCAACTCTGCCTTCACGTCGGGCAGGCGGAGCGCCGGCAAGGCGAAGCCCACGCAGCAGCTCCCGAGCCCAAGCGCCGTCGCGGCGAGCATGAGATTCTCCGCCGCCAGCCAGCAGTCGGCGGTCGCGAATTCGCTGGTCGGTCGCGCAGCGATCACGATCAGCGTTCCCGCATCGTAGAAGATGTTGAATTCCGGATCGCGGAACCGGTCGCTGGGGTGCGCGGCGGACGGCGTGGCCCGCTGCGCCTCGAGCTCGAGCCGCACTGCCTTCGCCCTGTCCGACAGCCGCTTGAGGAGCGCCCGGTCCTGAACGACCACGAACCGCCACGCCTCCTCATGCAACGCCGTTGGCGCCTGCACGGCGGCGTCGAGCAGGCGATGAATGCTGGCGTCGTCCGGCATCTCGGGGGCGTACGCCCGCACGGACCGCCGCCGGTAGATCGTGTCCAATGCGCCCAGCTCGTCGGTAGTCGCCTTGTCGGTGTTCATTTCACCCCTCCCGCGCGGGACTGCCGGCCTCCAATTCGAAGCTACGAAGGCGCGCGCCGGTGTAAGTCCGCCATTCCCGCACGCCGCCTTGCCCCAATGGCCGACAGGAATTGTCCGGCGCCGGCCTAACGTCAGAGTATCGGGGGTCGTGGTCATGCGCCTCATACAACGTCACACGGCGGCCGGCGCGGTTGCGCTTGGATGCGCGCTGGGAGCCGGCGGCTGCAAGAAGGCCGCGAATCCGCTCGCCGGCATCGAGACGGCGCGCATCACGAAGCAGGACATCGTGGTCAGCGTCGAAGCCACCGGCGTGATCCAGCCGGTGGACGCCGTGCAGGTCAAGTTGAAGGCGTCGGGACAGATCATCAAGATGCCGATCGTGGTCGGCCAGCACGTGCGCGCAGGCGAGCTGCTGGTGCAGGTGGATCCGCGGCAGATGCAGAGCCAGTACGACGCGGCGCAGGCGGCGCTGCGGGCGGCGCAGGCCAACCTCGCGTCACAGAACACCAACCTCGCACGCGAGGACAGCCTCCTGCGCCAGGGGGTGATCACGCACGTGGAGTACGACGCCGCGGTGGTGGCGCAGGCGAACGCCGAGTCGGCGGTGGCCAGCGCGAAAACCTCGGTGGAGGTCAGCTCGATCAACCTGGCCGATTGCACCGTGCTCTCGCCCATCGACGGCACCGTCATCGACAAGAGCGTGGCGGTGGGCCAGGTGATCGCCTCGGCCACGAATATCGTGGGCGGCGGCACGACGCTCGTCTCCGTGGCCGACCTGGGGAATGTGCTCGACAGCGCGCTCGTGAACGAGAGCGACATCGGCCACGTGGCGATCGGCCAGGACGTGGCGGTCACCGTGTCGGCGTTCACCAACCGCACGTTCGACGGCAAGGTGCTGCGCATCTCGCCGGCCGCCATCGTGCAGCAGAGCGTGACGATGTTCCCGGTGCTGGTGAGCCTTTCCAACCGCGAGGGGCTGCTGCTCCCAGGCATGAGCACGGACGCCACGATCGAGATCAGCAAGGTGGTGGGCGCGGTGGCGATTCCCAACGACGCCGTCGGCTCGCTCTCCGACGCGCGCACGCTCTCGCCGGTGCTCGGCATTCCGACGACGGCGGTGGACTCGGCGCTGCGCGGCCTCGGCACGGGGCGCGCCACGGGGGGCCGGGCGGCCGGCGCGCGCGGCGAATCCACGGGCGTCGTACTTGGGCGCGGGCGTGGCGCCGCGCCGGCCACGACAGTCGCTCCCGAGACGGCGGCCGCGTCGCGCCCCGGGGTGGTGTTCGTGCTCGACTCGGCTACGCAGACGTTCTCGCTGCGCGTGGTGCAGATCGGCACCGGCAACTATGAAATCACGCGGGCCATCTCCGGCGTGCAGCCGGGCGAGCGGGTGGCGCTGCTGAGCGACGTGCGCATGGCCGCAACGCGCGATACCACCCTGCAGCGCATCCAGGGACGGGCCGGGATCTCCGGCGTGACCGGCGCCGGCGGTGGCGGCGGCCGGGGCGGAGGCGGCGGAGGCCGCGGGAACGACTGAGCATGCAGTTCGTCGACACATTTCTCGTCGCGCTCGAGTCGCTCCGCACGAACCTCGTACGGTCGCTGCTCACGATGCTCGGCATCGTGATCGGCGTGGGCGCGGTGATCGCCATGGAAGCGCTGGGCCGAGGCGCGCAGGACGCCGTGAGCTCGCGCATCGCCGCGCTCGGCACGACGCTGCTCATGGTCGTGCCCGGGCAGCTCCAGGTGGGCGGCGTGGTGTCGGCGTCGGACCGCGCGCCGCTCTATGTGGAAGACGCCCAGGCGCTGGTGCGCGAGAGCCAGTACATCGCGGCCGTTGAGCCTGAGATGGCGCGGCAGTTCCAGGTGCAGTTCGAGGGGGCCAACACCTCCACGCAGGTGATCGGCACGTCGCCGAACTATCTGGAAGTGCGCAAGTACACGATGGCGCGGGGCGTGATGTTCACGGCGGGCGACGACGCCGGCCGGCGGCGCGTGGCAGTGCTCGGCGCGACCGTTCCGACCAACCTCGGCGTGTCCGGCGCGGCGCTGCTCGACTCGACGATCCGCATCAACGGGATTCCGTTCATGGTCATCGGCGTGCTGGCGTCCAAGGGCGGCGCCACCGGGTTCGCCGATCCCGACGACCAGATTTTGATCCCGCTCGCCACGGCGCAGTTCCGGGTGATGGACACGCGCAACCTGCGGACCATCGGCGTGCTGGCGCCGTCGGAGGCGATGATCACGAAGGTGATGGCGGAGATCGAACGCATCCTCCGGCGCTCGCACCACATCCTGCCCGGCAAGCCGGACGACTTCCAGATCCGCAACATGGCGGACTTCCTGGGTGCTTTCGCCGCGACCACGCAGTCGTTCACGCTGCTTCTGGCCGGAATCGCGGCGGTGAGTCTTCTCGTGGGCGGAATCGGGATCATGAACATCATGCTCGTTTCGGTCACCGAGCGCACCCGCGAGATCGGGATCCGGAAGGCGGTGGGCGCCACGCGCCGCGCGATCCTCCTCCAGTTCCTCATCGAATCGGTCGTGCTCGCACTCGTGGGCGGGGTGCTTGGCGCGCTCGCGGGCATCGGGGCGGCGCGCGTTCTGCGCGCGGCGGCCAACTGGAACACGGCGGTGTCGATGGGCTCGGTGCTGCTGTCGTTCGCGTTCGCGGCGGCGGTGGGCGTGGCGTTCGGCGTCTGGCCGGCGCGGCGCGCGGCCGGGCTCGATCCGATCGACGCGCTGCGCTACGAGTGAGCGGCCGGCGCCCGGCGCACACTCACCCGAGGTCGCTCGTCTCGCCGTACTCCCGTGCCGTCGCCGTGCGCCGCTCGCGCAGCGTCTGCAGGACGGCCTCCGTGTCCGCCGCGTCCACGCCCCACGTGCGGAGCGCGTAGCGCGACATCCCGAGCGCGAGTTCGCGCTCGCCCACCACGGCCGCGCCCACGCCGAACTGCTCGAGCTGCACCTGCTCGGCGGCGCTGTGGGTGCGCACCACGGTGTCGATCGCGGGGTTGAGCTGCCGCGCCAGGTTGAGAATGGCGCGCGTCTGGAACGCGCCGGGAGCCGCGATCACCAGCAGCCGCGCGCGGTCGAGGTGCGCATGCTCCAGCACGGCGCGACGCGACGCGTCGCCGAACAGCACGTGGAATCCTCGCGCCCGCAGCCGCTCCACCCACTCGCGGTCCTTCTCGACGATGAGAAAGGGGATGTTCTGGCTCTCGAGCGCGCGGCCGATCACGCCGCCCACGCGGCCGAACCCCACGATCACGACGTGGTCGCGCAACCGCTCGTCGTCGAACGCTTCGGGGACGACCGGCGCGCCCCCATGCGCCGGCCACTCGCGCTCGAGCAGCGCGAGCAGCCGCGGGCGCGCCCGGATCCAGCGTTCGATGGGCGGCACCGAATCGAGGGCCAGCGGGTTGACGGTGATGGAGACGATCGCGGCCACGACGACGAGGCTCTGTCCCTCGCGGGGCAGCACGCCGAGCGCGATGCCGAGGCCGGCGAGGATGAACGAGAACTCGCCGATCTGCGACAGTCCCGCGGCCACGGTGAGCGAGGTGCGCAGCGAATACCGGGACGCCGCCACGATCACGAACGAGACGAGTCCCTTGCCGATCGTCGCGATGAGCACGGCGACGACCACGGCGGCGGGATGCCGGACGACGACCCGCGGGTCGAACAGCATGCCGACGGCCACGAAGAACAGCACCGCGAAGGCGTCCTGCAGGGGGAGCGCGTCGGCGGCGGCCTGGTGGCTCACGTCGGATTCGGAGATCACCACGCCGGCGAAGAACGCGCCGAGCGCGAACGAGACACCGAAGAGCGCGGCGGCGCCGAAGGCGATGCCGAGCGCGAGGGCGAGCACCGAGAGCGTGAACAGCTCGCGCGAGCCGGTTCGCGCCACGGCGGCCAGGAGCCACGGCACCACGCGCGTGCCGACGAACATCATCAGCGCCACGAACGCGGCGACCTTGAGCAGCGTGACGCCGAGGGCGGCGAGCAGGGCGGGCATTGACGCGCCAACGCCGGCGCCGGCCGGACCGCCGAGCAGTTGGGCGAGCGGCGGAAGGAGCACGAGCACGAACACCATCGCCAGGTCTTCCACCACCAGCCAGCCGACGGCGATGCGCCCTTCGAGCGACGTGGTCGTGCCGCGCCCGTCGAGCGCCCGCAGCAGCACCACCGTGCTGGCGACGGAGAGCGAGAGTCCGAACACCAGCGACGCGCCCCAGCTCCAGTCCCACGCGCGCGTCACCAGCGAGGCAGCGAAGGTGACGACCACCATGCGCACGAGCGCGCCCGGCACCGCGACCTTCCGCACCGCCATGAGATCGCGGAAGGAGAAGTGCAGCCCGACGCCGAACATCAGCAGGATGACGCCGATCTCGGCGAGCTGGCCGGCGAGTCCGGCGTCGGCAACGTATCCCGGCGAGAAGGGGCCGACCGCGATTCCGGCGAGCAGGTAGCCGACGAGCGGTGGCAGCCCGAGCCGGGCGGCCGCGAAGCCGAACAGGAACGCCAGGCCGAGGCCGGCGGTCAGCATCGCAAGGAGCGCGGTTTCCTGGTGCATACGCCCGGGGCTGGATCGTGAGGGGTGGACGATTCGGCGGTGCGTCTCCTCTCGAAAACTAGCCGGAACGCGACCGGAGCGCCGGGTATGGCTCTTCGCCGTCGTCCCCCGCAGATTCTCCCCGATGCATTCACCCACGCGAGTGATCCCGCGGCGCGCCGTGTTGAGCTGGATGCTCTACGACCTCGCCAACGTCATCTTCTCGATGGGCGTGATCTCGCTGTACTTCTCGCTCTACGTGCGGGGGCAGGTAGGATCGGAGCGCGCCGACAGCCTGCTGGGCGGCATCAGCGCGCTGTCGATGGGCATCATGTTCTGCCTCTCGCCCCTCCTGGGCGCGATGACCGACCGGGCGCGGCGGCGCATGCCCTTTCTCGTGTGGGCCACGCTCGTCTGCTGCGGGTGCACGGCGCTCCTCGCGCGCGGGCCGTTCGCGATGAGCGCCGTGCTGTTCGTGATCGCGAACGGCGCGTATCAGGCCGGCGTGCAGTTCTACGACTCGCTGCTCCCCGACGTGACCACCGAGGAGAACCGAGGCCGCATCAACGGCATGGCGGTGGGCCTCGGCTACTTCGGCTCGTACATCGCCGTGGGCGGCGGGCTGCTGATTTCGCGTGGGCACGCCAGCATTCCGTTCCCGGCCTACTTCCTGTTCGTCGCGATCGCGTTCCTCACGCTCGCGCTGCCGTGCTTCCTGTTCGTCGTCGAGCAGATCAATCCGCACCCGCGGCCGATCTTCACCTGGGCGGCGGTCCGCGAATCGGTGGCGCAGACCGTCCACACGCTGAAGTCGGGGCACAAGTATCCCGGCCTGCTGCGCTTCCTCGTCGGGCGCGCCTTCTATACGGATGCCATCAACACCGTCATCCTGTTCATGTCGCTCTACACGGTGAACGTCGCCATCGCCACCGGACTCACCAAGGAGGACGGCCAGCAGAAGGCGCAGCTCGTGCTCATGTCCGCGATCACCGCGGCCATTCTCGGCGGGATCGTCTGGGGATTCGTCGTCGACCGTCTCGGATCCAAGCGGACGCTGATGATCGTGCTCTCCGGGTGGATGATGACGTTCGTGCTCGCCTCGCTCGTCGGCTTCCTGCGGCTGCACATCGTGTGGCTGTTCGTCGTGGCGTGCCTGGCGGGCATCTGCCTGGGCGGCACCTGGGCGGCGGACCGGCCGCTGATGCTGCGCCTCACGCCTCCCGACCGCGTGGGAGAATTCTACGGGCTCTACGGCATGGTGGGGCGCTTCTCGGCGGTCACCGGGCCGCTGGTGTGGGGCGTGACCACGTGGATCACCGTCGAGCGCGCGCACATGCCGGTCACCACGGGCGAAGCATTCGCCATCCTGTCGCTGCTCGCGATGATGGCGATCGCGTTCCGGATCGTGTACCGTGTGTCCGACGAGCCGCGCGACTGGGACGCGCTGGCCGCGATGCCCGACCGGTAGCGGCGGCGGTCAGCCGAGGAAGGGGTTCGCGTAGCGCACCGGCGGACCGAAGGCGTCGAGTCCGTCCTGGCGGGCGCGGCGCAGCGCCGCCGCCATCCGCTCGCGCAACTTCGTGAGCACGACGCCGTGGTCCGCGCCCGGCGACACCTCCAGCGGCTCGCACACGCGGATGAACACGTCGCGCTGCGCCGCCGCGCGCGGAACGAACCGCGTCACGTTGTCGCGCACGGTGCCGCGCAGCCAGTCGAGGCGCAGCCGCTTGAGCCGCTCGCCCACCTGCTCCTGCGTGACCGTGGGCTCGCGCACCGAGGCGGGTACTAGGTGCAGCATGCGGTCGAGCACCTCGATCTGGCGGCGCAACTCCGGATCGGGACTGGGGACCTTGCGCGCCGCCGAGCGCCACGCGCGCGCGGCGGCTTCGGGAGACGCGGGCAGCTCGGCGGGGCGGTACTCGGGCCATGCCTCCGACAACCGCTGCAGCGCGTGCACGAGTCCGCGCTCGAACCGGTGTGCGAAGCCGAGCCCGCGCGGTCCGATGTCGAGACCGAACGCCCCTGCCTGGCGCTCGACGAGTGTGTCGTACAGGTTGCCGAGCCGCTGCGCCGGACCCGCGAGGCGCGGCGCGTGCACGCCCAGTCGCGATTCCACGTAATCGAGCTCGCGCTGCAGGCCGGGGGTGGCGTCCTCGCGAAAGCGGATGAACCAGGCGAGCGGCGCGACGTGCGCGTTTCGGCCGCTCGACTCGGCGCCGCGCTCGGCGATGCGGACGGCGCCGGCGCGCATGACGCCCAGCGCTTCGTTGTCCCAGTTGACCTCGCCCTCGGGGTGGATGAGCGCGCCGCGGCCCCGCACGAGAGACTGCGCGGAATACGTGAGCGCCTTCTCCAGCTCGTCGCCGCGTACGGCCGCGACCAGGCCGTTCGAGAGCCAGAGCCAGCTCATGAAGCTTCCCATGCCGTTCACCACCTGCGGATCGGCCCAGCACGCGGCGTGCGGGGCGAAGCGGCTCGTGAGCCACTTGTCGAGCATCCAGTCGGTGAAGTACTCGGGGTGGTTGGGGCAGAGCACGAAGGGCGCCGCGAGCGCGCTTCGCAGCCGCTCGGCGTCGTCGTCCGGAAGGTGGATCGCGTCCACGCGCGCAACGCGGGGGAGCACGACGCGGTCGGTCACGGTGCCCAGCGCGCGCATGAGCGCGGGCCTGGGATGGGGGGTGCGGAAGCGGTCGATCGGCATGGGAGGGCCGATCGAGAATGTGGCCGCGGCCTGCCGCGACGGCAACTACTCCGCGCGCAGCACGACCACGGGGTCCGTGTGCACGGAGCGGCGGGCGGGGATGAACGTCGCCAGCGCGCCCACGCCGATCAGCACCAGCGGTGCGGCGGCGAAGGTGAGCGGATCCACCGCTGCCACGCCCGAGAGCAGGCCCTGCAGCGCGCGGGTGACGGCGGCCGCGAGCGCCAGCCCGAGCACGCCGCCCACGAGCACGACGGCGAGCCCCTCGCGCATCAGCAGGCGCACGATCGCGCGCGGCTCCGCGCCCAGCGCCATGCGGATCCCGACCTCGCGCGCACGGCGAGCGACGGCGTAGCTCACCACGCCGTAGACGCCGATCATCGCGAGCGCGAGCGCCACGGCGGCGAAGAGTCCGAACGCGATCGTTCCGAGACGCGTGGGCAGCATGTTCGACGCGAGGTGGCGCGCCATCGTCGTCCCCTGGAGGATCATCACCTCCGGGTCCGCGGCGTGCATGGCGGCGATCACCTCGGGCGTGGTCGCCGCGGCGTCACCGCGCGTGCGCGCCACGAGCATGAGGTACGGCGACGACCGCTGCTGCAGCGACACGAAATAGAAGGGGCGCGGGGCTTCGGTGAGCGAGCGGACCTTGGTGTCGCGCGACACGCCGACCACGCGATAGGTGAGCGAGTCGGCGCGGAAGGTGCGGCCGATGGGGTCACCGTTCGGCCAGAACGTCCTCGCCATCAGTTCGTTGATCACGGCCACGGGCGGCGTGCCGGCCCTGTCGGTGGACGCGATGCCACGCCCGCGCACGAGCGTCACGCCGGCGGCGCTGAAGAAGCCCGAATCCACCGCGGCATCGTCCACCTCGAATCCGGGCTCACCCTTCGGAGGCGTGAACCCCGGCACGTTCACATATGCGGCCTGCGTGCTCGTGACGTCGAGCAGGATGTTGTCGATGAGTCCCACTGATTCGACGCCGTCGATGCGGCGCGTGCGCGCTTCGATGTCGTCGAGCAGGAGCTGGCGGCGGCCGGCGGAATCGCGATCGGCCGGAATCCCGAGCCAGACCATCGCCGCCGGGGCGCGCCCGAACCCGGGATCGATGTGCTCGCGCGCCTGCAGGCTGCGCAAGAAGAGCGCGGCGGTGATGAGCAGGACGAGCGACACGGCGATCTGCCCCACCACGAGCGCGCTCCGCATCGTCACGCGGCGCGGCGGCCCGCCGCCGGTGTTCTCGCTCTTGATGACGTCCACGACATCGGGGCGCGTGGCCTGCAGCGCGGGCAGAAGCCCGATGAGAACCGCCGCGACGACCGTGGCGAGCAGGGTGAACGCCAGCACGCGCGGATCGAGACTGACGTCGAGGTGAATCGGCAGGGGGACGGGCAGGTTGGCGCCCAGCAGCGCGCGCAGCGCGACGCGCGATACCCCGATGCCCGCCACTGCTCCGACTCCGGCCAGCAGCAGCGATTCCACCAGGAGCTGCTGCACGAGGGGCCAGCGGCGTGCACCGAGCGCGATGCGGATGGCGAATTCGCGTTGGCGGTCGCGGGCCTGCGCGAGCAGGAAGCTCGCCAGGTTGGCGCACGCCACCAGCAGCACGAGCGCCACCACGACCATGAGCGCCGCGGCCGCCGGCACCACGACCGAATCGATCATCGGGTTCACGGCCACCTGTGTCTCCGGCACCACCGTCGTGGACGTGTTGGCCGGCCAGGCGTCGGGGTAGCGGCGCGCCATGTCGGCGGTGAAGCTGACGGCGAACGTGCGCAGTTGCGCCATCGACACGCCGGGGGCGAGGCGGACCTTGGTGAACAGCGAATGCGCCGTGCGGCTCGCGAGCTGGTCTCCCGATCCGGCCTGGATCTGGTTGATCATCCGGATGGGCGCGTAGATCGCAGGTTCGACGCCGGGAAAGCTGCCCTCGTAGCCGGCCGGCGCGACGCCAACGATCGTGTAATCGCGTCCCGCGAGGCGCATCTGCCGGCCGACGACCGAGCGGTCGCCGCCGAACGCCGACTTCCAGAAGTCGTTGGCGAGCACCACGACGGCGTGCGCGCCGTTGGCGACGTCGTCTTCGGGGCCGAGCAGGCGGCCCGCCTGCGGCGGAAGGTCGAGCAACGGGAAGTAGTCGCCGTTCACCAGCTCGGCGAACAGCGTTTCCACGTGGTCGCCCAGGTCGCGCGGAACGCCGGCAAACTGGGCGACGCTGATCCGGGAGAAGATCCCGTGCGACTCGTTGCGCAGGTCGACGTAGTCGGGGTAGGAGAACGGCGCGTACGGGAAGGTGCGCTGGTGCTGGAACAGCTCCGCGACCTGCTCGCGATGCGGCACCGGCGGCCGGCGGAGCATGATGGCGTCGATGAGGCTGAAGATCGCCGTGTTGGCGCCGATGCCGATGGCGAGCGAGAGGACGGCGATCGCGGTGAAGGCGAGGTGCCTGCGCGAGCGGCGGGCGGCGTAGCGGACGTCGGCGCCCAGGCGCTGCAGCGCGGCGGCGGCACTCCAGGGGCCGGTGGCGACCGGCTCGGGGCGGCGCGCGGCGCGGCGCGCTCGGGCGAGATCCCGGAGGCGGCCGTCGTCGAGCTGCGCGGTGAGAAGGCGTTCGGCCTCCGCGGCGCCGGCGCGCGGCGCCAGCTCGGCGAATTGTGCCTCGAGGTGCTGGGCCAGTTCTTCGACGATCTCCGCTTCGTCGGCGGGGGCGAGCGCCATCGGGGCGAGGCGCTCGCGGAGGATGCGGCGCCACTCAGCCATGGTTGGGCTCCGCGATGCGGGTCACGGCGGCGACGAATTCGCGCCAACTCTCGCGCTGCGCGGCGAGCGCCTTCTGGCCGGCGGCCGTGACGCGGTAGAAGCGCCGCCGGCGCTCGCCCGCCTTCTCCACCCAGCGGCCGGCAATCCACCCGCGGTCTTCCATGCGGTAGAGCAGGGGGTAGAGCGAGGCGACGTGGAAGGTGAGCGTGCCGCGGGAGCGGGACTCGATGAGCTTGCTCAGCTCGTAGCCGTGCCGCGGCTGGTGCTCGAGGAGGGAAAGGACGAGGAACTCGGCGCTTCCCTTTTTCAGTTCCGGGGTGAGCATGGGATGGCAGTCCGATATGTGGAGCTGCCATATATTGCGATGGCAGACCTCGCCGCGTCAAGCCCGGTCGGCGGCGCCGGTCGGGCGCTACTCGGCGCGCAGCGTGTCGACGGGGTCGATGCGGGCGGCGCGCAAGGCGGGGGGCACGCCCGCGAGCACCGTCGTCGCAAACAGGGCGATGAGGCACCCGGCCATGAAGTACAGTGCCTGGTCGTCGTACCCGAACAGGAACTGCTGCAGCAGCCCCTCCAGCCAGTCGGCGGCGATGAGCCCGATCGCCAGCCCGAGCAGCGCCGTCGCGTTCCCTTCACGCAGCACCAGCCGGATGATGTCCCGGGCCTGCGCGCCGAGCGCGATCCGCACCCCGAATTCGCGCGTGCGCTGCTCCACCGCGTAGGCCGCCATGCCGTACACGCCGATGAGCGCCAGGAGCAATCCGACGAACGAGAACGAACCGAACAGGGTCGTGATGAAGTCGTAGGTACCGGCCAGGCTGCTCAACCCCGTCATGTCAGCCCAAGTCTCGACCCTCGGGCGTCCGTTCGGATAGTCGGCGGCGAGGTGCGCCCGGATCGGATCGACGAGTGGCTGCGGCGCCCCCTTCGCGCGCACGATGAAATACGTGCTGCTTACCGGTGCCGGGAATCCCGCACCGTTCGCCACGTAGAACGTCGGTGAGGGGCAGGGGCCGGCATCGCAGATGTAGTAGATCGTGGACTTCGCAATGCCTACGACGCGCATCCAGGGAACGGGCCGCGTGCCGTTGCTCGCGAACTTGACCAGTCGGCCAAGCGGGTTGGCGCCCGGCCAGAGCCAGTGCGCCGTGTACGTGTCGATGATGACCGATGGGATCGCGTCGTCCTCTGCATCGTGGAAGTCGCGCCCGCGCACGATCGGAATGCCCATGACGCGCAGGTAGTTCGGACTGACCTCGCGAACCACGGCCTGCCCGATGATGGTCTTCGGCTCGTTCCCGCCGGGGTCGTCCACCGTCACCATCGGATACAGCCCGGGATACCACCACGCGGTTGCGGACGTGATGCCGGGCATGTCACGCAGCGCCTGCATTTCCCCGCGTCGCTTCGAGATCACGGCTTCGCTCGGCGGCTTGCCGAAGCCATCGGCAATCCTGCAGCACCGCACTTCATTCACGGTCGCCGAGATCAGGTTCGACGCGTTGTATCCCAGATCCATCAGGTGCACGCGGCCCGCCGCGGCGCCGAGCATCGTCGCCGAGACGACCAGCGTGAGCGCGCCGGCGACCTCCACCACGACGAGCCACCGGAAGCGAGTGCCGCTTTCGGTGTAGCGGCGGCTGCCCGTGCCTTTGATGAGCGTCCCGATTTCGGCGCGCATGATCGGCACGATGGGGGCAAGCCCGAACACGGCGGCCGCCACGACCGTGAATCCGACGCCCGCGGCCAGCACCCGCCAGGAGAGCTGCGGCTGAACCAGGCCGTAATATTGAAGGCCGGCGGGAAGCGTGGCGCTCACCAGATGCACCACCCAGAGCGATAGCACGAGCCCGAGCACGCCCCCGGCGGCGGCGATCATCCCGCTCTCGGCGAACAGCAGCCGTCCCACCTGCCAGCGGCTGGCCCCGAACGCGAAGCGCGTGGCCAGCTCCCGGCTCCTGGCCATTCCCCGCGCGAGAAGCAGGTTGGCGATGTTGGCGCACGCGATGAGCAATACCGCGAGCGTCGTCGCGACGAGCGCGACCAGGATCCCAAAGTTGCGTGCCGGCGTGAGCGCCGCGTGCATGAGGGTGAAGTGCGCCGCAGGGTTGTGCGCCGGGTCGATGTTCGGCGCGAGCGCGTCCAGTTCGCGGAGCGCCTCCGCCGCCGTCACCCCATGCCGAAGGCGCAGCAGCACCTCGCTCGATCGCTCCTGCGGGACGGCCATGAACAGGTCGGTATTGGGCGGGATCGCGCCGTTGTTCGCGATCACTCCGATAACGGTCAACGACACCGCGCCGTGCCCCGGGCTGTACATGCCGCCCGTCAACGACAGCGCGAACGGCGCGAAGGCGCGACGCCCGCCAGAGATCCGCCGCCAGAGCCGCTCGCTGATCACGGCCTCGTTGCGGTCGGCAGCCGTCGAGTCACGGAACAGCGATCCGTACAATGGATGCGAGCCGAGCACGCGGAAGTGCTTGCCGCCCACCATTGCCGCGGGTACCTGCATCTCGTGCTGGTCCACCGAGATGGTGGATATGATCCCGACGCCGGCACGCCAGGGGGTCTCCCCGGAGTACGTCCTCCCCGAGTCCCCGAGCACGTCGTGGATCCCGACCGGCGTGTAGAGCCCGCTTCGTGGGGTCGTGAAGTGCGCCACGTAGAGCTGCCCGGGCTCGGGAAAGCCGACCTCGGGAAACACCAGCCCGTCGATCAGGCTCGACATCGTCGTATTGGCCGTGATCGCCAGCGCGAGTGCCAGGACGCTGAATACGGCGAACGCTCGGCTTCGGCGCAACGTCCGCATCGCAATCCGCAGTTCCAGCCAGGTGGGCAGCATGGTGTCAACCGTCGCGACGGGTCAGCGACTCGTCAAGAGTGCGGCGTCACGCGCGGACCGCCGCTCCCAGAAGTAGTTGTCGCGTGACGTAACCCGGCCCAGTCCGTCCATCTACAGCGCCCGGCCGCACGCCCCCGAACCGGGGAGCGGGCGCGACGTCATCGCACGACCCGGGTTCGCCCCACCGGGCTTCCATCGCTGCGCGGAGTCGTTCCGAATGCCACTCTGGTGTGAATTCCCGGGCCGGCGCGTTTCGCGCGCCGCGGCGCTGGGCATCGCCCTGTACGCGATGCCGGCGCCGCACGCCACGCTGCATCCGGTCCGCGGTCTTTATCGGGCGCCCACCGGAACGATCCGGGGCACCGTGCTGCTGTCGCCCACGCTGTCGGCGCGGCGGCCGCGATTCCGCATCTACTCCGACGTCGGCCCGGGGGCCGAGCCGCCCGACACGACGGCCGCGAGTCCGGGAGCGGAGATGGCGAACGTCGTGCTCTACCTCCTGCCGGATTCCGCGGGACGGCTCGCCGCCGCCACGCACCCGTCGCGCAGCCAGCACCCTGCCATCGCCCAGCAGGGCGAGCGATTCGTCCCTCACGTGCTTGCCGTCGCTCGCGGCACCACGGTCGACTTCCCCAACGAGGACGACGTCTACCACAACGTCTTCTCCCTCTCCTCCGCCGCCGTCTTCGACCTCGGACGCTATCCCAAGGGCAAGTCGCGCTCCGTGACGTTCAATCGCGCCGGCATCGTCCAGGTGTTCTGCCACATCCATTCGGACATGAGCGCCATCGTGCTCGTGCTCGACGATCCGTTCTTCACGTCGCCGGACGCCATGGGCCACTTCACGATCGACGGCGTGCCGCCCGGCGACTACACGGTGGTTGGATGGCACGAGCGCGTGCACGCCGTCGAGCACCGGGTCCACGTCGCGGCAGGCGCAACGACGGACGTACAGTTCAACATCCCGCTCCCTCCGCCGGGTCAGGAGACCCATTAGCTCCCGCTCATGACCGGGGCCCGCACGCTCAGGGACCGCATCCGCCGCGCGCGGCTCGACGTGAAGCTGGCGTGGATCAGCGCCGCCCTCACGTCGCTCGTCGTGCTCGTGAGCTTTCTCGCGCTCGGCGCCCGCGTCCGCGAGAACACCCGCCGCGTGTTCACCGACCAGCTCGCGCGCAATCAGCGAACGCTCATCGAGCTGCAGCGACGCGACTTCCAGCAGCTGCTGTTCGGGGCCTCGCTCATCTCCGCCGCGCCCACCCTGCGCGCCGCCATCGGAAGCGCGCGGCAGGACGCGCTCTCCGGCGCCGCCTCCAATCCCATCCTCGTCGCCACCGTCGAGGGGGCGGTGCGCGATCTGCTCCGCGAATCGGGCAAGGACCTGCTCCTCGTCACCGACGGCACCGGACGCGTATTCGCGTCGGCCGCCGCGGGGGCCAACGGCGTGGCGCGCGGCACGGATCTGTCGCGCATGCCGGCGGTTCGCGGCGCGCTCGATCCCTCGACGCCGGCCGACAGCGGCGGACTCGCCGTGCTCCGCGAGCCCGACGGCCTCTATCAGGTCGCGGTCTATCCGCTCCTGCTCGACGGATTCACCCTCGGAAGCGTGTTGCTCGGGCAGCGCGTCGACTTCGCGTACCTGAGCGTCGCGCGCTCGGACTCGACCGGGCCGGCCTTCGTTTCCAGCGGGGGCGAGGTTCTCATGCGCAGCCCCGGCGCGTCGCTCCCCATCGACTCGGCGACGCTGCGGCTGCTCGGCTCCGCGACGCGCGCCCCGACCACCGTCAACGCGGGGGGTGAGGAGTACGTGGCCGCGGCCATTCCGCTGGGCACGACGCAGTTCGGCCAGCCCGTGCGCCTGACGCTGCTGGAACCGGTGAGCGCCACCGTGCGCGCGCTCGTCCACCCGGTGCAGGTCGACTTCGCGATCTATGGATCGCTGGCCGTGCTCCTGGCCGCGCTCGGCGCCGCGTTCGCGTCGCGCTCGGTGCTGCACCCGCTGGCGAGTTTCGTGGAGTACCTGCGGTCGGGGGCGGCCGCCGATGCGGGACGGTCCTTCGACGCCGAGGGCGCGCCGGCGGAGATCACGACGCTGAGCAACTCGTTCGCCGAGCTGATGGCGTCGCTGCAGGCCAAGCAGTCGCAGCTCGAGCGGCGGACGGCGGAGCTCGCCGCCGCCAACGCCGGCCTCACCGAAGAGGTGCGGGCCCGCGAGCGCGTGGAAACGGCGCTCAGCGAGAGCGAGGCCCAGCTCCGGCAGTCGCAGAAGCTCGAAGCCATCGGCACGCTGGCCGGCGGCATCGCGCACGACTTCAACAACCTGCTCACGGTCATCTCGGGGTTCACGCAGTTCGCGATGACGCGCACGGAGCCCGGCACCCCCGGCGCCGACGACCTGCGCCAGGTCGTGGACGCGGCGGCGCGCGCCGCCACGCTCACGCGGCAGCTCCTGGCGTTCAGCCGCAAGCAGGTGCTCACGCCCACGATCCTCGACGCGGGCGAGGTGGTGGAGGGCGTGGTGCCGATGCTGCGCCGCCTCATCGGCGAGCACATCCAGCTGCACATCGAGCGCGGCGACACGCTCACGCGGATCCTCGCCGACCGCGGCCAGCTCGAGCAGGTCATCATCAACCTCGTGGTGAACGCCCGCGACGCCATGCCGTCGGGGGGGACGATCACGATCGACCTCGCCAACGTCCACCCGGGCGGAGCCGAGCCGCCGGTGGTGCGCATGCGCGTGCGCGACACCGGCACCGGGATCCCGGCCGACATGCTGGACCGCATCTTCGAGCCCTTCTTCACCACCAAGGAAGTGGGGAAGGGCACCGGGCTCGGGCTGGCCACGGTATACGGGATCGTGAAACAGACCGGCGGATCGGTGCGGGTGGAGAGCACGGTGGGCGTCGGCACCACGTTCGTCATCGACCTGCCGGCCGCCGGGGAGCCCGCGGCCGCCGGCGCGGACGGCGCGGCGCCAATGGTGCTGCCGCGCGGCTCCGAGACCATCCTCCTCGTGGAAGACGAAGCCGGTGTGCGCACACTCGCCCGGCGCACGCTGGAAGAGCTGGGGTACCTCGTGGTCGCGGCCGCCGCTCCCGCGGAAGCGCTGGCGGCGTCGGCCGACGTGGATGTCGATCTCGTGCTCACGGACGTCGTGATGCCGGGGATGAACGGGCCGTCGCTCGTGGCGCAGTACGCCGCGACGCACGAGGCCCCGGCCGTGGTCTACATGTCGGGCTACGCGGACGACGCCCTGGGCGGATTCACGATCGACGAGCAGACGAACTTCCTGCGCAAGCCGTTCACGCCCGCCGAGCTGGCCCGGATGGTACGGGCCGCCCTCGACGCCGAACGGCGCCCCGCCGGAGCATCCAGTGCATAGAGTCCGACTCGCGTCGCTGATCGCCCTCGCCGCGGCGGCATTGCCGTGCGCCCTCGCCGCGCAGGGGGGCGTGCTGGTGCAGGGGATCGTGGATGCCGAAGCGTGGAAGACCGACACCGGGTCCACGCTGCTCACGCGCAATGGCGGAGATCCCGGCGGCGTGCTGCGTCTGGACCTGTGGGCGGCCGCAGAGCCGTGGAGACGCGTCGTGTTCTACGCGCAGGGCGAGGGCGTCACCGGCGCGCTCGACCGCACCGGAACCAGGACGCAGGTGGATCTGGACCAGGCCGGCGTGCGCGTCTCGCTGGCGCCCGCGTTCGTGCTCGACGCCGGGAAGCTCCCGCAGGTGGTCGGGACGTTCGCCGGCCGCCGCTTCTCCACGCGCAATCCGCTCATCGGCGTGCCCGATGGATATCCGATGCAGTATCCCGTGGTCGTGAAGGCGTCGGGAAGCACGGTGCACTGGGACTACCGCGCCGCGCTCGTCTCGCTGCCGGTGAGCCATCCCGGCTACACCCCCACGCCGTCGGCGTCGTACCGGCCGGCGTTCGGCGCCGGGTTCACACCCGTGGTGGGGGTGCGCGTGGGCGGTTCGGTGACCTGGGGCCCGTACCTCAATCGCAACATTCCGGCCGCTGAGCTGGCCGGCGAGCGCTGGCAGCATTACCAGGAGCGCATCATCGCCGCCGATGCTCACGTGAGCTACGGGTATCTCCAGGCGTACGCCGAGTATGCGCGCTCGCGCTACGACGTGCCGGGGAGCGCTGACGCGGTGCAGGGCACCACGTACTACGTCGAGGGGGCGTATGCGCTCACGCCGCGCTGGTTCGTGGCGGCGCGCGGCGAACGCAACGACTATCCCTTCATCCGGCCGGTGGGCGGCAGCGCGTGGGTGGCCCGGCCGACGGACTTCAGCGACACCGAAGCCGGGGTGGGCTACCGCATCTCGGCGGCGACGATCGCCAAGCTGTCGTACCGCTGGGACCACTGGCAGGTGACCCCGGCCAACTACGCCTTCGTGCGGCCCGGCGGCGGGGCGCTGGCGCTGCAACTGTCGCAGGCGTTCGACCTCACCGACTGGCTCCAGCAACTATAAGGGACGGGAGTTGTAGACTCCGGGAACCCGCCGGGGGGCTCCGCGTATTGCAGACACGGACCCTTTCCCCCGGAGGGAGCGTGCGATCGACGATCGGCCTGCTGTGCGGTGTGCTGGTTCTGGCGGGGTGCAGCGGCGGTGCATCCATCGTGGGACTCGGCGGAACCATCGCGCGCGACGTGTCCGTCACCGTGACGATCCCGGGGCGGTGCGTGTTCACCTGCGATCCGCCGGGTGGCGACCTCACGACGCTGGCCCTCGTCACTGCGGTCAACCACGGCGCCACGCCGCGCTACGTCCGGTCCTGCGGCGGGGTGATCCCGTCGTTCGAGGAGCAGGACTACATCGGCGGCCAGTGGCAGTTCGTCGGATCGGCCGACGCCTGCGTGAGCGGCCCCGAGTACATCGTGCTCGCCCCGGGTGACAGCGTGCAGTCCAACTGGTTCCCGCCCAAGACGCTCAGCCGTATCACGATTGCCGTGGCCACCGACTCCGCGTTCGTCGACGGTGGACTGGCCGCGTCCCGCGCCGTGCACCTCTACTAGCGTTCACGAATGGGGGCG
>DASVWS010000009.1:0-8964 GCA_036393095.1 Gemmatimonadaceae bacterium
ACATACTGAGACCATCCCCTGCATTCGCGAATGCTCACGCGCGCCTTCCTGATCGTCACGTCGCTGCTCCTCGCCGCTCCGCTCGCGGCACAGGAGCAGTTCGTGACGCAGATCCTCATGGTGCCGACGTTCCGCGGCGCCAACCGCGACGCGGCGCACGAGGCCGCGGACATCGTGCGCAACCGCGTAGCCGACGCCTTCCACAACAAGGGGCTGCGCGTCGTCTCGGCCACCAGTGTCGCCGACTGGCTCGAGCAGTCGGGCTACAATGAAGACATGGCGCTGCTGCCGGACGAGCAGGAGGCCGTGGCGCGCCACTTCCGCGCCGACGAGGAAGTCCTCGGGCGCGTGGCACCGGTGGACTCCGGGTACCGCGTGGACGCGCAGATCGTGTTGACGCGCGATCCGCGCATGGTGCAGCCGTTCACGGCCGTGGCACGGTCAGTGCATGACGCGGCCGAAGCGATCGCGCGGGACGTCATCGCCGCGCGCTCGCAGATGGTGCCGCTGCGCGAATGCGAGAATTCGGCGCGGGCCGGTCACCTCGACCAGGCGGCCGCCGCGGCGAGCCGCGCCATCACGCAGTATCCGCCGTCCACGCTGGCCCGCGCCTGCCTGCTGAGCGCGCTGGCGAACATGCCGGGCGACCACGCGGACTCCATTCTCTCCGTTGCGCGTGCGCTGCTCACGCGGTGGCCGGCGAGCCCGATCGCGCTCGAGTACCTGGCCACGACGCTCGATGCCCGGGGCGACGCCGCGAAGGCGGGCGACGCGTGGGTACGGCTGCTCGCCACCGATTCGCTCAACGAGACCATGGTCGCCCGTGTCGTCGACGCGCTCTCGCGCGAGGGCAACGCGGCGCTCGCCGAGCCGATCATCGTGCGCGGCGTGAAGGCGCATCCGGACAATCTCGAATTGCTCAAGCTCGAGTGGCTGGTCCACCTGGCGACGGCGAACTGGCCGGCCGCGGTGGCGGCCGGCGAGCAGCTGGAAGCGCGCGACGCCGCGTCGCGCGCCGATCCCGACTTCTATCGCCGTCTCGCGTCCGCCTACCGGGCCGACCGCCACCCGGTGCAGGCGCTGGCGACGGCGGCGCGAGGGGTCGCGAGTTTGCCCAACGACGCGCCGCTGTATTCGCTCTATGTCCAGCTGGTCGGTCAGGAGAGCGATTCGGCGCTTCCGCGAGGGCTCGCCCGGTTCCCGGGGAACGCCGACCTGCACGCGATCGCGTCGCAGCGCCTGCAGGCGCAAGGGTCGGTCGCGCAGGCGGCCGCGGAGATCCGCGCCGCGCTCGCCGAGGAGCCGCGCCTGCCCCACGGGTGGCTGCAGCTCGCCGACGACGAGCTGGCGCTGGGACACCCGGACAGCGCCTTGACCGCGCTCGACGCCGCGCTTGCGAACGGGGAATCGAGCGGAACGGTGGCGCAGTTCGCGCTGGCGCGCGGCAACACGCTCTACGCGCACGCGAACGGCACCAAACAGCGCGCGGATTTCGAAACCGCGCGCCGCTTCCTCGCGTTGGCCAACCGCCTCGTGCCGACTCCCGAAGCGGCGTTCCTCCTGGGCGCGTCGGCGCTCTCGGTGAGCCAGGCCGCGGCCACCGAAGCTCCCACCGCGAAGAGTTGCGACCTGGTGCGGCTGGCCGATTCGACGCTCACCGAGGCGGAGCAGAATCTCGCGACCGGGCGGTCGGTCGCGCCCGACGCGGCGCAACAATTCCTCGACTACGCGTCCACCCTGCGTCCGTACGTGGCCAGCCAACTCAAGGCGCTCTGCCAGGGCAACGGCGACCACTGAGGCGGGCGCCGCCCCGCGCGGCCTGCCAACCGGCCGTCGGAGAAACTACCATTCGTCAATGCCGGGACACGAAATCTCCGATGCCGGGCTGGCACGTGCCCGTGAGCGGGCGCTCGTGGAGTGGCTGCGCGCGCGCGGCCGCGTCGCGATCGGATTCAGCGGCGGCGTGGACTCCGCGTATCTGGCGTGCGTGGCGGTCGAAACGCTGGGCGCCGGCGCGGTGCTGGCCATCATTGGGCGGAGCGCGTCGTATCCCGCCGCGCAGTGGGAGACGGCCCGGCGGGTGGCCGCAGACTTCGGCGTCCCGGTGCTGGAGATCGATACCGACGAGCTGCACGACCCGCGCTACGCCGCGAATCCCACGAATCGCTGCTACTTCTGCAAGACGGACCTCTGGACGCGGCTCGTGCCGGAAGCGCGCGCCCTTGGGTTCGACGTCGTCGCCGACGGCACCAACGCCGACGACCGCGCCGACTACCGGCCGGGCGCGCAGGCGGGGCGGGAGCACGCCATCGCGTCGCCGCTCGCCGAGGCGGGGCTCACGAAGGCCGACATCCGCGAACGGTCGCGGGCGCGCGGCATCCCGACGTGGCAGCAGCCGTCGTCGCCGTGTCTCTCGTCGCGGCTGCCGTACGGGACCGCGGTGACCATCGAGCGGCTCCGGCAGGTGGAGGTCGCCGAGGCGGAGCTGCGGAAGATCGGCGTGTGCGGCGACCTGCGCGTGCGGCACCACGGGCCGACGGCGCGCGTGGAGATCGACGCGCGGGAGCTGGCGTGGTGGGCGCGTCCGTCGGAGGCCGCGCGGGTGCGCGCCGCGGTCCTGGCCGCGGGGTTCGACGAAGTGGAGATCGATCCGCGCGGGTACCGGTCGGGCTCGTTGAACGTGCTGGCGGGCGTGGCGCCGGCGGCGGCCGAAGCCGTTCCCTCGACGCCGGCGCCGCGTGCGGCTCTTCCTCGCGATTAATCCGGAACCCGCGGCGCGGGCGGCGGTGTACGAGGCCGCGGCGCCGCTGCGCGACGCGGCCCCCGAACTGGCGTGGGTGGATGCCGCGCGGCTGCACCTCACGCTCAAGTTCCTGGACGACCAGCCCGACGCGATGGCCGATGCGGTCGCCGCGGCGATGGACCGGGTGGCCGAGGCGCACGCGGCGTTCGAATCGTCACTCGGCGAATTCGGCGCGTTTCCGAACTTTCGGCGCCCTCGCGTCGTATGGATTGGCATGGCAGACGAACCGCGGCTCGAGATGCTGCACCACGACGTCGAAGTGGCGGCAGCGGCGCTCGGACTCCCGCTGGAGGGGAAGCCCTTCCGTCCGCACGTGACGCTGGCGCGCGTGCAGCGGCGGCCCGGCCCGGAGGTGCTCCGCGCGCTCGCGCGCGCGGCGCACCGGGCGTCGCGCGGGCGGTTCCCGACCACGGTTCGCAGTGTCGACCTCGTGCGCAGCACGCTGCTGTCCGACGGCGCGCGCCACGAGCTGCTCCATTCTTCCGTCTTGCGGGGTGGCTGACCCATGGGATGCATCGCACGACTGGGCTGTCTGATTCTCCTGATCCTGCTCGCCATCGGTGCCTGGCTCACGCGCGACCGCTGGATGAGCGCGCTTCATCTCTCCCCGCCGGTGGCGGTGGAGGCCCCCATTCACTGGCAGCCGCTGACCGAGGAGGGGGCGCACCGTGCCCAGGCGGCGCTGGACAGCCTGCGCAAGGTCAACGGGCCGGTGTTCCAGAACGTCGCGGCGGGCGACGCCGCGGCGTACGTGATGGAGGCGCTGCTGGGGCGGATGCCGGCGCCCGCCGACAGCGCTGCGGCCGCGGTGGTGGGCGACCAGTTGTACGTGCGCGCGAAGGTGCGGTTGCGCGATCTGGGCGGCGCCGCGGTGCTCGGCCCGCTGGCGTCGCTGCTCGGCGAGCGCGAAGCGATGGAAATGGCGGGGACGTTTCACGTCGCGCACCCGGGGCTCACCGAATACCGCATCACGCGGATCACCCTGGGCCGCGTCAACGTTCCGTCCCCCGTCATCCCGAAGCTCCTGGCGCGCGTGGCGCGCCGCGCGGGACTCGACAGCGCGCAGGCCCAGGCGCTGCCCATTCCCACGCCTCCGTACATGGTGGACATCCGCGTGGCCGACGGACACCTGACGCTCTACAAGGGGATCAAGTGAGGCGCGCCGTCGTTGGCGGGGGCCGCGCGCGCGGATAGGTTTGATCGATGGACCCCCACCCGGCGATTGCGGGATGAGCCGACGCATTCTCATCGTGGACGACGAGCAGGGCATTCGCGCCGCGCTCACGCAGCTCCTCGAGTTCGAGGGCTACGAGGTGCGCGGCGCCTCGAACGGCGCCGAGGGGATCGCGGAGTACCAGCGGTGGAGCCCGCAGCTCGTCTTTCTCGACGTGAAGATGGCCGGGATGGACGGGCTGGAGACGCTGCGGCGCCTGCGCGAGCACGACCCGCGGGCGATCGTGGTGATGATCAGCGGGCACGCGACGATCCAGACGGCGGTGGAAGCCACGCAACTCGGCGCGTACGACATCCTCGAGAAGCCGCTCGACACGGACCGTATTCTGGTCACGCTGCGCAACGCGCTCTCGCACCTGGCGCTGAACGAGGAGAACGCGCGGCTTCGCGAGACCATCGAGTCGCGGTACGAGATCGTGGGGAAATCGCGGGCCATCCGGGCCGTGATCGACAAGATCGAGAAGGTGGGCGGCACGCCGGCGCGCGTGCTGATCACGGGGGAGAACGGGACGGGCAAGGAGTTGGTGGCGCGCGCGATCCACCGCCGGTCGACGCGGGCCGCGCACCCCTTCGTGGAGGTGAACTGCGCGGCGATTCCCGGCGAGCTGATCGAGAGCGAGCTGTTCGGCCACATGAAGGGCTCGTTCACGGGGGCGACCGCGGACCGGGCGGGGAAGTTCGAGCAGGCGCACGGCGGGACGCTCTTCCTCGACGAGATCGGCGACATGAGCCTCGCCGCGCAGGCCAAGGTGCTGCGGGTGCTGCAGGACGGCGTGGTGACGCGCATCGGCGGCGCGAAGCCGATCTCGGTGGACGTGCGCGTGCTCGCGGCGACCAACAAGAAGCTGGAGGAGGAGATCGCGGCGGGACGATTCCGGGAGGACCTGTTCTACCGTCTCCACGTCGTGCCGATTCACGTGCCGCCGCTGCGCGAACGGCGCGAGGACATCCCGCTGCTCGTCGCGCACTTCGTGTCGGTGCTGACGGAGCACGAGGGCGTGCCGCCGCGCACCTTCGCCTCCGAGGCCGCGCACCGTCTGTCGGGGCTGGACTGGCCGGGGAACGTGCGCGAGCTGCGCAACACCATCGAGCGCCTGCTGATCCTGGCGTCGGGGCCGGTGGTGACGCTCGAGGACGTGGACCGGCTGGTGGGCGGCAGCGACGGGGACCGGAGCGCGGCGGCGATGGGCACCGCGATGCAGGCCCGCACGTTCGACGAATTCCGGCAGGCGGCGGAGCGCGCGTTCCTGCTCGCCAAGCTGCGCGAATACGACTGGAACGTGTCGGAAACGGCGCGCGGGCTCGACATGCCGCGGTCGAATCTCTACAAGAAGATGGAGCGATACGGGCTGAGCCGCGACGGCGCGGCCTGACGACGACAACGCAAGGAGCCACCGTGGCGGACCGCGACTGGTCGAAGGAACTCGCGAAGATCGACAAGCAGCTCGAGGGGATGTCCGACGAACAGTTGGCGCCCCAGGCGCCGGCGCGGGCGCCGGACGGGCGGGGGCGCGCCCCCGACGCGGGCGCCAGAGGGGCGGCGTCCCCAGAGAAACCGGCGCGCACCACCGGCAGCTTCGGCGTGTTCGCGCGGCTCACGCTGTCGGTCGTCCTCGGCGTGGCGATGATGCTGTGGCCGTACGAGTCGCGGTGCGGGTTCGGATTGGCGGCGTACCTCGGCGCGGTGGTGGTGGTGGCGGTGAGCGGAGGGTGGAGCGCGGTGTGGACGTGGCGCCATCGCGCCGCGCGCGCCCACGTGCTCTCGCTGCTGATCCTCCTCTGGGGACTGGTGCTGGGCGCGATGGAAGTGCTGCCCCGCGTGGGATACGCCAAGCCGGACCTCCGGCACCCCGCGGGCTGGATGTGCAAGTGAGCGTGCCACGGGGGCACGCCGTTTCCTGACCGAGAGATCATGACGACAACGTTCAAGAATTTCATCGGCGGCCAGTGGGTCGAGCCCGCGGGCGGCGAATACTTCGAGAATCGGAACCCGGCGGCCCACGACGACGTGATCGGCCGCTTTCCGCGCTCCGACGCGCGCGACGTGCAGCGGGCGGTGGAGTCGGCCAGGCGCGGCTTCGAGCTCTGGAGGCGCACGCCGGCGCCCGCGCGCGGCGACGCGATGCGGCGGGCCGGCGACCTGCTCGTGCGGCGCAAGGAAGAGATCGCGGACCTGATGACGCGCGAGATGGGGAAGCCGCTGGCCGAGACCCGCGGCGACGTGCAGGAGGGGATCGACACCGCCTACTACGCGGCGACCGAGGGGAGGCGGCTGTTCGGACACACGGTGCCGAGCGAGCTGCGGAACAAGTGGGCAATGAGCTTCCGCCGGCCGATCGGCGTGGCGGGGATCATCACGCCGTTCAACTTTCCGCTGGCGATCCCGACGTGGAAGATCTTTCCGGCGCTGCTCTGCGGGAATGCGGTGATCTTCAAGCCCGCGGAGGACGTGCCGCACACCGGGCACGTGTTCGTGGAGATCCTCCTCGAGGCGGGAGTTCCGCCCGAGGTGGTGCAGCTCGTGCACGGCGTGGGAGAGCAGGCGGGCAAGGCGCTCGTCGAACATCCCGACGTGCCGCTGGTGTCGTTCACGGGGTCCACGGACACGGGCCGGATCGTGGGCGAGACGTGCGGCCGCATGCACAAGCGGTTGTCGCTCGAGATGGGCGGGAAGAACGCGATGATCGTGCTCGACGACGCCGACCTCGATCTGGCGCTCGACGGCGTGCTGTGGGGCGCCTTCGGCACCACGGGACAGCGCTGTACGGCGACGAGCCGGCTGATTCTGCAGGGCGGGATCCACGACCGGTTCCTGAGCCGGCTCGTGGACCGCGTGAAGCAGCTGAAGCTCGGCGACGGCCGGAAGGCGGGCACCGACGTGGGGCCGATGATCAACGAGGCCGCGATCCGGAAGACGGAGCACTACGTGGACGTCGGGCAGTCCGAGGGGGCGGACCTGTTGTGCGGCGGACGCCGGGCCACGGGGAAGGGGCTCGAAAACGGATGGTACTTCGAGCCGACGATTTTCGCCCGCGTGCGCGCGGGGATGCGCATCGAGCAGGAGGAGATCTTCGGGCCGGTGCTGTCGGTGGTTCGGGTGACCGACGCCGACGAAGCGTTCGCGGTCAACAACGGCGTGAAGTACGGGCTGTCGTCGTCGCTCTACACGCGCGACGTGAACCTGGCGTTCCGCGCCCTGAACGAGCTGGACAACGGCATCACGTACGTCAACGCGCCGACGATCGGCGCCGAGGCGCATCTTCCCTTCGGCGGCGTCAAACAGACGGGGAACGGGCACCGCGAGGGCGGGTGGGAGGTGTACGACTTCTATTCGGAGACCAAGGTCGGGTACGTGGATTTCTCCGGCGCGCTGCAGCGGGCGCAGATCGACAACTACTAGCGCGCGGGCGGGAGGGCGCGTCCGGGCGGGCGCGCCTCCCTGCTTGCATCCCGCACCGGCCGCCATTAATTCCAGAAGCAGACCCCCACAGCAGCATGCGCGTGCCCGCCTCGCATTCCCATTCCCGCCCGTCGGCGGCGCGCCCCGGAGCAGGACGAGAGGTTGCATGGAAGTAAACGAGAACGAATCCTCAGGCCCATCGGCGCCGTCTCCGCTCGAGCGCGCGCCGGAGCGGCGCGTCGAAGCGCTGCGCGAGGCCAACGGGGGCTCGGGCCCGCTCGCCTTCCTGTGGGAGTGGACGAAGATCTTCTGGATCTCGGTGGCCATCTTCCTGGTGATCCGGGCGTTCTTCGTCGAGGCGTTCCACATCCCCACCGGCAGCATGGAGAACACGCTCCTTCCCGGGGACTTCCTGCTGGTGAACAAGCTGGCGTACGGGGCCGAAGTCCCGTTCACGCACGACCGCCTGCCGGCGCTGGAGCACCCGAAGTTCGGAGACGTGATCGTCTTCGACTATCCGCGCGATCCGACGCAGAATTTCGTGAAGCGGCTGGTCGGTCTTCCCGGCGACACGCTCTCGATGCGCGACGGCCTGCTCATCCGCAACGGCGTGGCGGTGCACGAGAAGTACGTGCTCCGCGAGGCGCCGGACATGGATCGCGCCGCCGAGGACTTCGACTGGCAGCGCCAGTACCTCGTGCGCAGCGCACAGGCCGCGCCGGTGTACCATCCCTCGCGCGACAACTGGGGCCCGCTGGTCGTGCCGCCCAGGCACTACTTCGTGCTCGGCGACAATCGGGACGATTCGATGGACAGCCGCTATTGGGGCTTCGTGCCGGACTCCCTTGTCACGGGACGCCCCATACTGATCTATTACAGCTACGCGCCCGACTCGTCCCATCAGGCGTTCGCCTGGATGACCCATGTCCGCTGGAAGCGGTTGGGGGAGTTCGTTCGCTGAGGTTTGATCCCACCTGAGGGAAGTCCGTCCGGGCAGCGCCGCAAGGCGCCGAAGTCGCCGCCACCGGGAGTCGTCGTTCGCATGCCAACGCCTGGCCCCAAGAAGACGTCGTTCGAGGAAGGCTCGCTCGACCAGTACCTGCGGGACATCAGCGCCTACCCCCTCATCTCGCGCGAGGAGGAGGTGGCGCTCGCCAAGCGGATCCGGAAGCACGACCAGGAGGCGCTCGACAAGCTCGTCCGGTCGAACCTGCGGTTCGTGGTGTCGGTGGCCAAAAAGTACCAGAACCAGGGCGTGTCGCTCTCCGATCTGATCAACGAGGGCAACCTCGGGCTCATCCGCGCCGCCCACAAGTTCGACGAGACGAAGGGGATCAAGTTCATCTCGTACGCCGTGTGGTGGATCCGGCAGGCGATCCTGCAGGCGCTCGCCGAACAGTCGCGCATCGTGCGCGTGCCCTTGAACCGCGCGGGCACGCTGCACCGGATCGGCAAGCGCGCCAACGCGCTGCTCCAGGAACTCGGCCGCGAGCCCACGCACGAGGAGATCGCCGAGGAGATGGACCTC
>DASVWS010000010.1:0-3223 GCA_036393095.1 Gemmatimonadaceae bacterium
CTGCACGGGGTTGTCCAGCCGCCGCTCCTGGACGTCCGGCTGGCCGATGAGCGTGATCGCCGCGTACGGCCCGCTCTCGAACCGCCCCTCCATCGCCGCCAGCGACACCGGCTGCCAGCGGGCCACGGCCTTCGCCTGCCGGTCGCCCGTGGGGAACGCGGCGATCAGGCTCGCCACGAGCCCCGCCGTCACGCCGATCTTCAGGAACGCCTGCGCCGGTTCCGCGTGCTGTCCGCGCAGCGTGTAGTACGCGCCCACCGCCGCGACGACGAACGACGCCGTGACCACGCTCGCGTCCATCGTGTGCAGGTACTGCAGCACGGCCCAGGGATTGAGCACGAAGCGCCTGAAGCCGTCGAGCTGCATCGTGCCGGCGGCGTCGATCTGCGCGCCCACCGGATGCTGCATGAACGCGTTCGTCGCCACGATGAAGTAGCCGGAGAGCCAGCTCCCGGCGAACAACGCCAGCGACGCCAGCCAGTGGCCCATGCGCCCGACCCGATCCTCGCCCCACACCAGCAGCGCCAGGAAGCTCGACTCGAGGAAGAACGCGAACAGCCCTTCCATGCCGAGCGTGTTGCCGATGACGCTCCCCGCGAACGCCGAGAAGCCGGCCCAGTTGGTTCCGAACTGGAACTCCATCGGGATGCCGGTGACGACACCGACCGCGAAGTTGATGCCGAAGATGCGGATCCAGAACCGTGCCGCGGCGTTCCAGCGCTCGCCGCCGGGTCGCAGGCCGAGCGTCTTCATCACGAGGATGAGGAGCGCCAGCCCCATCGTCAGCTGCGGGAACAGATAGTGAAACGTCGCCGTGAAGGCGAACTGAAATCGATGCCAGAACGTGGGATCCACGAGACCCTCCGGCGTTCGGTGCGTGCCTCACGCTACGCCCTGGCAATATCGACGAGTGTCCCGGCGCTGGCAACGCCGCTACCGCAGCGCCGCGAACTCGTCGTCCGACAACGCGACGCGTAGCGCCGCGAGATTCTCCTGCACGTGCGCCGTCGACAGCGTGCCCGGAATCGGCAGCATCACGGGTGAGCGCCGCAGCAGCCACGCCAGCGCGACCTGCGCCGTCGTCGCGCCGTGGCGCGCGGCGATCGTCCGCACCTCGGCGCCGTCCTGCCCGCGCAGCGGAAAGAAGGGCACGAAGGTGATCCCCTCCGCCGTGCAGTAGTCCACCACCGCGTCGTGCTTGCGCTCCGCGAGACTGTAGTTGTTCTGCACGGCGGCTATCGGAACGACGCGGCGCGCGCGGGCGATCTGCTCCACGTTCACTTCGGAGATCCCGACGCGCGCGATCGCGCCGCGGTCCACGTATTCCCGGATCGCGCCGAGGCTCTCTTCGAGCGGCGTGTCCGGATCCACGCGGTGCAGGTAGTAGAGCCCGATGCGTTCCGTGCGCAGGCGGCGCAGACTCTCCTCGATCTCGCGCCGCAGCACCGCGGGCACGCCGTGCCCGGCGCCGCCGAACCCGCCCTTGGTGGCCACGATGCAACCCGCCGGCACTGGCGACAGCGCGGCGCCGATCGTCTCCTCGCTCTCGCCGCTCGTGTACAGGTGCGCCGTGTCGATCATCTGCACGCCGGCGTCCACCGCGGCGCGGATGAAGGCGACGTTGGCCTTCGTGTGCCGCAGCCGGTTGGTGCCAAGCCCGATGCGGGCGATCTGGCCGAGGCCGCTCACGCCCCGCGGACGCCGCCTGCTACCACTCGACGCACACGATCGTCGCCAACGCCACGCATGCCGCGGCCGCCTGCCACACCATCACGCGCACCGCGGGGCGCGGGGCACGCGGCAGCCAGCGCCCCGCGAATGCGCCGATGATCGGGAGCTGCAGCAGCATCAGCAGCTGGAAGACGCGTGCCGCCGCGCGATCCCCGCTGCGCCCGATGCTCGGCGCGGCACGCCCCGGCACCCAGCCGGCGAACGCGGCCCCGACGAGCGACAGGGCGGCGATGGACATGACCAGCGGGGCGTACGCAGTCGGCTTTCGAAGCAGCGACGCGAACTCCGTGTCGTCCGGTTCGGGGAGGTGTTCGAGGTTCGACATTTTCGGGGTGGGTTCCGGCGGGAAGGGATCCAGCGCGCAGATGGGGAAGGGGCGCATATGATGGGGAACAACCGGCGCAGATCGCAAGCCCGGTCTGGAGGAAAGCCCGATGCTGCAACTGCGCCAACGGGCTAGTGCGTGTCGAGCGATACCAATCCGCCTGCTAACGGCCGCGGCGCGCCGGCCGCCAGGCGACGATCGGACAGTCCTTCCTGTCCGCGACGAACGCGACATGAATGATCGTCGCGGCTGACAGCATCCATACATTCGAGATGGCGCCGGGGGCTCGCGCGCGTCCGCCGTCCATCCCATCATTCACGCCACACCGACCCCACCCCCGGAGGACGCATGAAGACCCCGATCGCCGCTGCGCTGCTGCTCGCGCTCTCGACCACCCTCGGCGCCCAGGAGACCGCGCAGGCCAATCCCGTGACGACGGCGTTCCGCGCGCGCATCGGCGCCCTCTCGCGCGAGGTCGCGCAGGCCCTCGATTCGATCCCGGAATCCAAATACGGCTTCCGGCCCACGCCGTCCCAGATGACGATCGGTGACGTCGCGCAGCACGTCGCCGAAGACAACTACCTCTTCTGCGACACCTTCGGGTCGATGAAGGCCGACATTCCCGCGGACGAGAAGAACACGCCGGATTCGGTGAAGGCCACGTGGCCCAAGGCCACGCTCATGACGCAGCTCGGCGCGTCGTTCGCGTACTGCGCCAGGGCGCTCGATCAGGTCGACGACGCGAAGCTCGCCGGGCAGACCACGCTCACGTACGGCGGCCGCACGATGAAGGTGGGACTCGCGAACATGGTGCTCGAGCACGCGCTGGACCTGGCCGACCACTACAGCCAGCTCGCGAACTACATGCGCCTGAACGGTCTCCTGCCGCCCACCGCCCTGCCGCGTCCGAAGCGCGGGAACGGGCAGTAGGCGACGGCTACGACTGGGCGTCCGGCGAGGCGCGCGCTCCGTGCGCGCGTCCCGCCGGCGTTCGTCGCCGCTCCTACCAGTAGCCCCGCATCAGCTCCGTCGCCCACGACGGCTGCATCGTCGGCTCGCGTGGCAGGAATTCCTTCATGACCGGTTTCAGATCGAGCACCGGCGTCCCGTCGATCGCGTCCAGCCCGATCACGTAGAGCCGCCGCTCCTCCCGCCTGACGATCCGGC
>DASVWS010000011.1:0-2475 GCA_036393095.1 Gemmatimonadaceae bacterium
CCGTGGGCAAGCCGCAGGACGTGCCACGCGTCGTCAATGACACCCGGAAGATGGTGACCGCGCTCGACCTGCAGGACTTCTTCCCGGGAATGGACGTGCTGCCGCCGGCATCGACCGGGGACTCGGCAGTGGGAACACCGGTGCCGAGCAAGGCGCCGGCCCCCGCCCCGCCGAAGAAGAAATAGATCGCGGGTAACGCGCCCTTACCCGCCCAACGCTACGCGCACGGCGTCGTACTCGCCGTGTGCGCGGCGCCAACTGTTCGCGCGGCCGTGCTCGGCCCACCCCAGCGGCGTGCCGCCGAAGTTGCGCTCCACGGCCGCGGGATCGGCCCCGGCGTCGAGCAGCAGGCGCACGAGCGCGGCGTTGCCGTGCCAGGCCGCCCAGTGGAGCGGGGTCACGCCCTTCTCGTCGTGCGCGTGGGCCGGCCAACCGGCCCGGAGCATGAGGCGCACTGCGGGCGCGTCGTCCTGCGATGCGGCGGAGAGCAGGCGCAGTCGCGCCTCTTCGGTGAGGGACGGCTTTTCGGCAGCGGCGTCGAGCAGCCGCTGGACCTCCGCTTCGTCGCCGGAGTCGCAGGCCGCGGCGAGCCGCAGGTCCGCCGGCGAGCGCTTCATGAGGAGCGCGTACACATCCTCGTGGCCGGCGCGCCGCGCGATGGCGTGCGCGGTGCGGTAGTTGCCGAGCGTCCAGATGTAGATCGTGCCGCCGGCGCGCGCGTTCCGCATCGGGAACCAGCGCGGCGAGACCATCGTGTACACCGACGCCGGGTCACGATCGAGGTGCGCGCGCACCAGGTCGACGTTTCCAACGGCGCAAGCGAGCAGGATGTCGGTGCGGCACCCGCGCTCGATCAGGTATCGCGCCACCTCGGGGTGATCGCCCACCAGATATTGCGCCGGCGTCGATTCGTGGTCGACGTCCAGCGCATCGATGTCCGCGCCCGCTTCGAGCAGTAGCTCCGCGATCTCGGCCGTCGACGCGACGTGCAGCGGGGTCTGCCCGTCGCCGTAGCGTGCCGTGACGACTCCCGGGTCTCCGGCAACGAGCGCCCGCAGCCGGTCGACCATGCCGAGCTGCGCCGCGTCGTGCGCGTCCACCGCCGCGCCACGCTCGATGAGGTGCGCGTTCACCTCGGCGTCGCGCCCGAAGGCACTGAATCCGCCCGCCCACCAGTGCGACCGCTGGTCGATGTTCGCGCCGGCGTCGACGAGCACGTCGATCATCTCGAGGTTGCGCTGGTTCGCCGCGGCGATGAGCGGCGTGGCCCCGAATGGCGCGTTCGGAAGCGGGTCGTCGAGGCGCTGCCGAAGCGCCGGGAACCGGACCAGCACGTTGCGGACGGCAGCGGCATCGTTGCGGGAGACGGCCGCCTCAAGTGCCAGCGCCTCGTCGCTCGGACTCGCGTCGGGGCTGGTGGTCACGGCGTGCGCGGCGGCCGTGCGTCGCCTGCCGACCGTTCCGCGCCGCGGGCGGTCCGGACGAACTCCGGATGCGGCTCCGCCAGGGCGGCGTGCGAGGCAGGGCCGTCCGCCACGCGACTGCGCGCGATGGCCCGCGAGCGGGCCCGGAGCCACGCGCCCCAGAGCACGAGCGGCGGACCGACGATCCAGAGCGCGAGCGGCAGCACGCCGACCGCACGGTGCAGCACCGTCTCGCCGAGTCGCGTGATCGTGATGCCGACCCCCGCGTCGCCGAACGACGCGGAGACGGAGGCCTTCCCGTGCACGCCCGCACCGCTCTGCGTGGCGCGGTGGATGGCGAGCACGATCGGCGTGAGCGTGACCGCGGCGAGGCCGAGCCAGTAGGCCGACCACGCCGCCAGCAGGTGCCTGGCGCGCCAGCGCGAGAGGGAGAACGGCATACGAAGGGTATGATGCCATGCCCCGCCATCCCCCGGAAGGGGCGCTCGGCGCCCCCGGTCACGCCATGCGCGACGGGAGCGTGATCTCTCGGCCGGCCACCATGAACTTGCCGTACCCGCGGTGGTGCAGCGTTTGCGGCCGCGCGACCGCCGGATCGCGCCATGCCCGCACGACCTCGAGGATGAACAGGCAGTACTTCGGCACGAACCGCGTGTCCACGACGCGGCATTCGAGGTTGGCGAAGCATTCCCGGATGAGCGGCGCCTTGACCCGCGACGCGCGCACCGGCGTGAGGCCGAACGCCGCGAACTTGTCCACGTCGCGCCCCGACACGTTCCCGCACGCCACTAGCTGCCTGGCGAGCTTCGCAGTCGGAATGTTCAGCACGCACTCGCGATGCTTCCGCAGGGCGCGGAAGCTGAAGTTTCGGTCGCTCACGATGCAGGCGACGAGCGGCGGCTCGAAGTCGACCATCATGTGCCACGACATCGGCATCACGTTGGGCCCCCGCGCGCCCGTGGTCGTGAGCAGCACCACCGGACCCGGCTCGAGCAGCGTGTACACCCTGGACAGCGGCAGGATTCTCTTCGGCACGGTTGCCTCCGCGTTG
>DASVWS010000012.1:0-94830 GCA_036393095.1 Gemmatimonadaceae bacterium
GTCGGGGAAGTACGACCAGATCCTGAACTACGTCGTCTCGATGGACGCCGTGTTCTTCGGACTCACCGGCGCCGCGCTGCTCGTGCTGCGGCGCCGGGAAACGGCGCGGGGCGGCGAGGCGACGGGCATGGGCGCCGTGACGATGCGCATGCCGGGGCATCCATGGACGACCCTCGTGTTCGTGGCGGCGTTCTGGGCGCTGGCGCTGAGCACGATCCTGCAGTTTCCCAAGGCGTCCGGCGTCGGTGTGCTGATCATGCTGGCCGGCGTTCCCGTATACTGGATCTGGGCCGGCCGCCGCGGCGACGCGTGAGGCGGCGAGGGGTTCAACCCGGCGCCGGGGCGCCGTGCCCCCTGCGCACGCGCAGGTTGAGCATCTCGACGCCGACCGCGAATGCCATTGCGAAGTACGTATAGCCCTTCGGAATGTGCTGTCCCACGCCTTCGGCCACGAGGTTGGTGCCGATGAGCACGAGGAACGCCAGGGCGAGCATCTTCACCGTGGGATGGCGCTCCACGAAATCGCCGATCGGCCCCGAGGCGTAGAGCATGAATCCGAGCGCGATCACGACGGCGGCGATCATGATCACGATGCTGTCCACCATCCCCACGGCCGTGATCACGGAATCCAGCGAGAACACGACGTCCACGAGCATGATCTGCAGCACCACGGCGATCAGCGGGCGGACGGCGCGGGCCACCGGCTCCGGGTGCGCCGCCTCCTCGAGCTTGTCGTGGATCTCGAACGTGGACTTGCCGATCAGGAACAGCCCGCCGCCGATCAGGATGAGGCTTCGCCCGCTGATCGGCACGTCCAGTACGGTGAAGAACGGACGCGTGAGGCGAACGATCCAGACGATGCTGGCGAGCAGCAGCAGCCGCGTGACGAGGGCGCCCATCAGCCCCAGCCGGCGCGCCCGCGCGCGCCGGTCCGGCTCCACCTGGCCGGCCAGGATCGTGATGAACACGATGTTGTCGATGCCGAGGACGATCTCGAGCGCGGTAAGGGTGAGGAGCCCGATCCAGGCGTTGACGTCGAAAAGGATGGACATGTTTCGGGGGGCGAGGGTTCGCGTCGACTGGCTGGAGAGGAAATCTGCAACGGAACGCGCCACGGCGCGTGGAAACGGGATGGAGCCGGGCGGCCCTCGGCGTAGCTTTCCGGTCATGAAACTCCGGATCCTCCTCTCGCTCTTCGGCTGCGCATTCGCCGCCTGCCGGCCGGCCGTTCACGCGCTCGGCGACACGCTCACGGCGCACAATCCCAACGGCGTCGTCGTACGCGTGCTGGACGTCGGCCAGGGCGACGCCGTCTACATCACCAACGGCGGCAGCCGGGTGATCATCGACGGCGGGCCCGACGCGAAGCGGTTCGGCCATCTGCTCGACTCGCTCGACATCCGCGACGACACGGTGGACGTGGTGGTCCTCACGCACCAGCACTTCGACCACTACAGCGGGTTGCGTGAGCTGTTCCGCACGGCGCGGCACATCACCGTGCGCTACTTCTTCGAGAACGAAGACCCGTCGGCGGCGGCGTCGCTCCGCGAACTGCGGGATTCCATCGCATCGCGCGTGGCGGACGGCTCGCTCATCTACCGCGACACCGACGATCCCTGCGGCGACGGGCGGCCCGTCTGTACGATCACACTGCGCGGCGGGGCGACGCTGGACCTCATGCGTCCATTTCCGGGGCGGCTCACGGTCAACGACCGCTCGGCGGCGGTGAAGCTGGTCGGGGCGGACTCGGCGTCATTCACGATGTGGCTGGCCGGCGACGCGGAGCACGCCGCGACGGACTGGTTCCTGGACGACGCGGGGTACACGGAACATCCCGGCATGCGCGTGAACCTCCTCAAGGGCGATCACCATGGGAGCTGCAACGGCGTGAACGCCGAATACCTCCAGGCGCTCCATCCGGATACGGCGGTGCTGTCGATGGGAGCGACGAACGACTACGGCCATATGCACACGCAGGCCAAGGCGGCCTATCGGGCGGCCGGCGTGCCGTGGTACCGCACCGATCAGAACGGGACGATCACGATTTACTCGCCGGGCCGGCCGGGCGGGGGATACCGGATCGCGGTTCAGCGGCCGGGAACGGATCGCAACGGTCCCTCGGACCGCAACGCGTCGGCGCGGGGCTGCGCCGACAACTAGGGCGGGATGTCTCCGCCGGACGTCCAACGCGCGTAACGCTCGACAATGTCGAGGCGAGACTCAGCGCGACCAGATCATGACGAGGCCGCAGCGAATATCCTCCGTCGGCCTGGCTGGCCCTGCCGCGTCGGCCAGCGCTGGCGGAAGGTTGGCCGGAACAGTCGCCGGCGCTCCGCCAAGGTCGTTGTTGAATTCGGCGGGCATTTCAGCCGGTCCGCTGTACACCTCGATTGCCTGCACCTGAGAGGCCGGTATCTGGTCGATGGTGAAGTCCGGGGGCATCAGTTGCCCGTCCAGACCGACACGCAAGGCGCAAGGTTCGGACTGCATGCCCCGTTTATCCGTCTGCCGCACCAAGTCGCCGCGGGTCGAAAGAACGTAGGAGTTGCCCCCGCTGAACTTCACGATCAGCGAGTGAAAGCGGCTCAGTACCGACGCAACGTCCCGCGGCGCGAATCTGTTCCACTCATCGCTGGTCATGAACTGTCCGCGGCCGACCATTCGCCGCTGGTCGAATCCCTCACGACCCAGGTCGAGTTCGCGGGCCGGCTTGGTCACGACCACCGGCTGGAGGCGAGCCGGGGCGGGCGCGAGTGTCTGGCTCCATTCCACCGGTCGGGCCGGATCAAATTGAAGCGCGATATTCTGAGGTCCGTATCCGAGCGCGCGGAATCGCACCACACGCGAACCCGGCGGAACATTGCCAATCGCGAAACGGCCAGCGGAATCGGTGACCACTGCGAGTGGTGTGCCCTCGATGGCGATGTGCACGCCGGTCAGCGGGCGGTTGGTCGCGGAGTCCGTGACGACGCCGTGGAATTGCGCAACATCCGGTCGGGACACGGGGGTCTGCGCCCAGCCACTTGCCAGTGGTATCAAGACGACCGCCATCGCGAAGATGCGCATACCGATCTCTCTTCCCGCTCTGGCGTGAGGGCCACGCGCCCGCACTCCCGGCAACTGAGTGCGCGTAGCCACCAACCTGGAGTTAGAGCTTGACGTCCCCGCCCGGGTCCCGGCGCCCCGACGCCTTGCGGATCGCGTCCACCTGCGCCTGCGACGCGCGGAGCGCGGCTTCGGTGGCGGTGCGGTCGATGTCGATGCGCAGCACCGACTGATTGCCGGACGCGTCGAGGTCGTGCTGCACCGACAGCACCTGCCCCTCCGCCGCCCCGCGCGGGAGCACCCACCGCGGCAAGCGCACCGTCTGTTCGCCGTCCACCTCGATCACCACGACCTGATCGGCGATCGAATCGATGACCCAACGGTGCGCCTGCCGCGGCATGGCGACCTCCTCCGGCTAGTACCGGTAGTGATCCGGCTTGAAGGGTCCCTGGGGCTGCACGCCGATATATGACGCCTGCGCCGGCGTGAGCTGCGTGAGCTGCACCCCGAGCTTGTCGAGATGCAGCCGCGCCACCTTCTCGTCAAGGTGCTTGGGCAGCACGTACACTTTCTTCTCGTAGCGTGCGTTGTTCGTGTGCAGCTCGATCTGCGCCATCACCTGGTTGGTGAAGCTGGCCGACATCACGAAGCTCGGATGGCCGGTCGCGCAGCCGAGGTTGAGCAGCCGCCCCTCGGCGAGGATCATCACGCTGTGCCCGTCGGGGAACCGGTACTCGTCGTACTGCGGCTTGATGTTGATGCGCTGGAGGCCCTTGGTTTTCTTCAGGCCGGCCATGTCGATCTCGTTGTCGAAGTGGCCGATGTTGCCGACGATGGCCTTGTCCTTCATGCGCGCCATGTGCGCGGCGGTGATGATGTCGCGGTTGCCGGTGGCGGTGATGAACACGTCGGCGGTGGCGACCATGTTGTCCACCGTGTTGACCTCGAACCCTTCCATGCTCGCCTGCAGCGCGCAGATCGGGTCGATCTCGGTGACGACGACGCGCGCGCCCTGGCCGCGCAGCGCCTGCGCGCACCCCTTGCCGACCTCGCCGTACCCGCATACGACGGCCACCTTGCCGGCCAGCATGACGTCGGTGGCGCGGTTGAGTCCGTCGATCACCGAGTGGCGGCAGCCGTAGATGTTGTCGAACTTCGACTTGGTGACCGAGTCGTTGACGTTGATGGCGGGGAAGAGCAGCGTGCCGTCGCGCATCATGTCGTACAAACGGTGCACGCCGGTCGTGGTCTCTTCGGAGACGCCGCGCACGCCGGTCGCGAGCTTCGTCCAACGCCCCGGGTGCTTCCGCTGCTCGGCGCGCAGGAGGCCGAGGATCACGCCCCACTCTTCCGGGTCGTTGTCGGGGTCGAAGTCGGGAACGCGCCCCGCTTTCTCGAACTCGACGCCCTTGTGCACGAGCAGCGTCGCATCGCCGCCGTCGTCGAGGATGAGGTTCGGGCCGCCGCCGTCGGGCCACATGAGCGCCTGCTCGGTGCACCACCAGTACTCGTCGAGCGTTTCTCCCTTCCAGGCGTACACCGGCGTGCCCTTCGGCTGTCCGGCCGTGCCGTCGCGGCCCACGACCACTGCGGCCGCGGCGTGGTCCTGCGTGGAGAAGATGTTGCAGGACACCCAGCGCACGTCGGCGCCGAGCTCGACGAGCGTTTCGATGAGCACCGCGGTCTGCACCGTCATGTGCAGCGAGCCCATGATCCGCGCGCCCTCGAGTGGGTGCTTGCCGCGATACTCGTCGCGCAGCGACATGAGGCCGGGCATCTCCTGCTCGGCGAGCCGGATTTCCTTGCGCCCGAATTCGGCGAGCGACAGGTCGGCCACCTTGAACGGCGGGCGGCTCTGGGACGCGGCGGCGGACGAATCGGTCTTGACGGCAGTGGTCATGGCAATGGCCTCGGAATGATCAGCAGATGTGAACGGTAGTCACTTCGACCCGCGGCGGGCGAGTGCCGAGAAGAGCGTCGGCCCCTTCGCCGCGGGATCGGGCCGCAGGTGGCGATAACGGAAGTCGGGAAATCCGGCCTCGCGGAGCCAGCCGCGGAGCTGCGGCTCGTCGAACCCCTGCCAGACGTGGCCCATCTCGACCGTGTAGTGCTCGCGCTCGTGCGGCGTCAGATCGACGATCAGCAGGCGTCCGTTCGGCTTGAGGACGCGGCGCACCTCGGCGAACGCGCGCGGCGGCTCGACGATGAAGTGGAGCACGAGGCACATCACGGCGATGTCGAGCTCGCCGCGGGCGAGCGGGAGCGATTCGAGCGTGCCGGCCCGCACGTCCACGTTGCTGGTGTGGACGAAGCGCCGGCGCGCGGCGCTGAGCATGGCGCCCGACTCGTCCACCGCCACGACCTGCTTGACGCATGGTGCGAGCGCCTCGGTCACCTGGCCGGTGCCGCATCCGAGGTCGCCGATCACCAGCGACGGATCGAGCAGGTCGAGGAGCGCGAGCAGATCCGTGCGCGACCCGATGAGGTCGGAGCGGATCCGGTTCCAGTCGGCGGCGGCGGTCGTGAAGTAGCGTTTGGAGCGGGTGCGCCGGTCGCGCAGCACGCTCTCGAGCCGGCGCGCATCCTGGCGGATGGCCGCGCTCTCCTCCACCTGGCCGCGCACCACGGTCCACAGCCGATGGGGGAACGGATCCTGGCGCGTGGGCGCCATGCGGTAGAACCGGCTGGTGCCGGCGCCGCGCACCGCCACCCACCCTTCGTCGCTCAGCACTTTCAGGTGCCGGCTGACCGTGCTCTGCGGCAGCTGGACGACCGCGCACAGCTCGCCGACCGTGAGTTCGTGGTTCTCGAGCAGGGCGAGCAGGCGTGAGCGCGTGGGGTCGGCGATGGCCGACAGGCGGTCGAAGACGGCAGCGGATGACATCCCTATATCCGGATTGAAGGATTGAATCTGGAACATCGCGGGCAGGCGGGCAAGGGGAGCCCGTGTCGCCGCGCGAAGCCGATGTGATGTGCGAGGTTATGATCCGTGTGCGCATTGCCAGCCGGGTCTCGTTCCTGCATCGTTCTGCCATGCGATTCTCCATCATTCCATTCGTGTTCGCGGCCACGGTCGCCTCCGCCGGCGCCCAGGGCGCCGCTCCCTCGCTGGCGCTCATCCCGCAGCCGCGCCACCTGACCCGGTCGCACGACCTGACGCTCATGCGCGGCGTGTCGATCGCGCTGCCCGCGGACGCGCAGGACCGGTTTGCGGCGCGCGACCTCGGCGACGCGCTCAAGGCCAACGGAATCCGCGTGGCGTACGGCGGCGCAGCGTCGGCGCACGTGGAGCTCGTGCGCGAAGGCACGGCGCGCGGACGCACGCTGCTCAAGGACGGACGCCTCGCGTGGTCCGACTCGATGAACGCCGAGGGGTACGCGATCGTCGCGTCGGGCGACCGGTTGGCGATCGTGGCCCGCACGGCAGCCGGCATCTTCTACGGCGCGCAGACGGTGAAGCAGCTCGTCACCGGGCAGGGCGGGCGCGCCGTGCTGCACCTGGCGACGGTGCGCGACTGGCCGGCGATGCGCTACCGCGGCTTCCACGACGACCTCTCGCGCGGCCCGATACCGACGCTGGAGTTCCAGGAGTACCAGATCCGCACGCTGGCCGCGTACAAGATCAACGTGTTCTCGCCGTACTTCGAGAACACGCTGTACTACGGGGAGAATCCGGTGCCCGCCCCGCCCGGCGGCGCGATGACGCCGGCGCAGGTGAAGGAGCTCGTGGCCTATGCGGCCCGGTACCACATCGACGTGATCCCCGAGCAGGAGGCGTTCGGGCATCTGCACCACATGCTCAAGTACGATCTGTACTCCGACCTCGCCGAGACGCCGCACGGAACGGTGCTCGCCCCGGGGCAGCCGGGGTCGCTCGCGCTGATCAAGCAGATGTTCTGGGAGATCGATTCGCTGTTCCCGAGCCGGTTCATGCACCTCGGGGCCGACGAGACGCAGGAGCTGGGCAAGGGACAGACGCGGGCGCTGGTGCAGCAGGAGGGACTCGGGCAGGTCTATATCGATTTTCTCAAGTCCATCGATTCCACCCTCAAGCCGCTGCACAAGCGGCTGCTCTTCTGGGGGGACATCGCGAGCGGCAGCCCCGAGCTGGTGAAGACGCTGCCGAAGGACATGATCGCTGTGGCCTGGGGGTACGGGCCGTCGAAGAGCTTCGACGGGGCGATCAACCCCTTCCGGCGCGCGGGAATGGAGACGTGGGTGGCGCCCGGGGTGAGCAACTGGAGCCGCGTGTATCCCGACAATGACGTGGCGCTGCGCAACATCCAGGGATTCGTGCGCGACGGGCAGCGGCTGGGCGCCACGGGGGTGCTCAACACGTCGTGGGACGACGACGGCGAGGCGATCTTCAACCAGACCTGGTACGGCGTGCTGTTCGGCGCCGCGGCGGCATGGCAGCCCGGCGAATCGAGCATTCCCGCGTTCCAGTCCGCGTACGGCCTGGTGTTCAACGGCGACTCGACGGGCCGCATCGACGCGGCGCAGCTCAAGCTCGCGCAGGCACACGCGCTGCTGGACAGCGTGGGCGTGGGCGACGCGAGCGACGGGCTGTTCTGGATGGATCCCTACTCGCCCAGCGGTCAGATCGCGGCCCAGAAGATCCGTCCGGTGGTGCGGCGGCTGCGCGTGCTCGCCGAATCGTCGCTGGTACTGATCGACCAGGCGCGGCCGTTCGTCCATCGCAACGTGGACGCCGTGGACGCGATGGCGCTGGGGGCGCGCAAGATCGACTTCATCGGCATGAAATTCGAGTTCGCCGACCAGATCGTGCAGCTCTACGCCAGCGCAGCGGACACGACGATCGCGCCCGACCAGCGGGTGGAGTCGCCGGGTTCGGCCCTGATCGACATCTCGGGCATGAACGGGCTGGCGTTCGATCTGCGCGACGGGTATTCACTCACCCGCGACCTGTACGAGCAGGCGTGGCTGAAGGAGAACCGCCCGTACTGGCTGCACAACGTGCTCGCCCGCTACGATATGGCGACGCAGCTCTGGATCCGCCGGTCGGACGCGGTGGCCGCGGCGCGGAGCGTGCTGGGAAGGACGGGGAAAGTGCCGCCGGCGGATTCGGTCGGCATTCCGCCAACGATGCCGGGATTGGGAAACTGAGCGAGTGAAGCATCGGACAGCCGGACGGAAACCGTCCGGCTGTCCGGCTGTCTAGCTGCCCAACTCTCCGACTCCCCTTCCTACCAGATCTTCGGCCTGAGGCTGTCCGGCCGCACCATCGGGTCGCTGTCCTTGCAGCCCCAGGCCGCCTTGAACTCGGGCATGTTGCTCAACGGTCCGTTCACGCGCCATTTCGCCGGCGCATGCACGTCGGCGTTCACGAGCATGCGCGCGTATTGCGGGCGGTCCAACTCGCGCCACACCTGCGCCCAGGCCAGGAAGAACCGCTGCTCGGGAGTGAATCCGTCGATCGTGGGATGCGGCCCCTTGCCGATGGCCTTTTCCATGGCGGCGTAGGCCACGGTGAGACCGCCGAAATCCGCGATGTTCTCGCCGAGCGTGAGCTGGCCGTTCACGTGCGTCGCCGAATCGATGACGGTGTACCCGTCGAACTGCTTCGCGACCTTCTCCGCTTCGGCATTGTACTTCGTGGCGTCTTCCTTCGTCCACCAGTCCTCGAGGTTGCCGTCCTTGTCGTACTGGCGGCCCTGGTCGTCGAAGCCGTGCGTCATCTCGTGGCCGATCACGGCGCCCATGGCTCCGTAGTTCACCGCGTCGTCGGCACTCGGGTTGTAGAACGGCGGCTGCAGAATGCCCGCGGGGAACACGATCTCGTTCATCAGCGGGTTGTAGTACGCGTTCACAGTGGGCGGCGTCATGCCCCACTCGGTGCGATCCACCGGCTTGCCGATCTTGCGCCAGTCGTAGGCGGCGTTGAACTGGTCGCCGGCGCGCACGTCGGCCAGGTACTCGCCCGTTTTCACGTCCAGGTTGGAGTAGTCGCGCCACTTGTCGGGGTAGCCGATCTTCTTGGTGTACGCGTCGAGCTTGGCCAGCGCCTGGGCCTTGGTGCTGTCGCTCATCCAGCCGAGTTGCTGGATCCGATCGTGCAGCGCCGAGACGAGCGTGTTGACGATCTTCACGGCGCGCTCCTTCGCCTCCGGCGGGAACGCCACCTTCACGTACTCCTGGCCGAGCAGCTCACCCATGCGCAGGTCGGTGGAATTGATGCACCGCTTCCACCGCGGCATGTTCTCCCTGGCACCGCTGAACAGCTGATTGAATTTGAAATTCTCTTCGACGAACGGGGTCGGAAGCGCGAACGCGGCGCTGTGCAGGGCGCGCCACCGGAGATAGGTCCGCCAGTCGGCGACCGGCACCGAGGCGAACATCCCGTCGATGGTCTTGAAGAATTCCGGCTGGCGAACGTCGATTGCCGGCACGTTCATCGCTCCCTGCGCGGCGAAGAACGGCCCCCAGTGGAAATGGGGCGTCAGGCCGTCCAGCTCCATCAGCGACACCTTGTGGTAGTTGGCGTTGGGATCGCGCAATTCGACTGGCGGCTTGGATGCCTTGGCCAGCCGCGTCTCGATCGCCATCACCGTGCTCGCTTCCGCCGCGGCGATCTTCGCCGAGTCGCCCATCAACTGGAACATGCGCGTCATGTGGGCGACGAACTCGTCGCGAATCTTCTGCGATGCGGGGTCGGTCTTGGTGTAATAGTCGCGCGTCGGCAGGGTGAGGCCGCCCTGCTCGAGCACCGCGATCTCCTGCGTCGCGTCCTTCGCGTCCTGTCCGGCGCCATCGGACCATGGGGCGATTCCGGCCATGTGTTCCAGCATCCCGATTCCCGTTCGCAGATCGCCCGGCTTCTGGATCGCATCGATGATCTCGAGCACGGGCTGCAAAGGGGCGAGCCCCTGTTTGTCGATGGCGACCGTGTCCATGCAGCTCGCGTAGAAGGTGCCGACTTTCCACGCACCGGACCCGGCGGCGAGCTTCCCGTCCGCCGCGTCCTTCGCGTCCTGGTCGAGGATCTGATGCAGCACGTCCCAGTTGTGATCCTGGACGGCGAAGAACGAGCCGTATGACGGGTACGCCGCCGGGATCGTATCGCGCTTGAGCCAGCCGCCGTTCGCGTACTCGTAGAAGTCCGTGCACGGCGCACACGTGGTGTCGAGATTCGCCCGGCTGAGCGCGGGGGTCGCGGGGGCCGGGTTCCGCGAGGTGCAGCCGGCGGCGAAGAGCGCGACGGCAGCCAGCGCGAGAAGGACGGGACGTGGAATACGTTTCATGAGTCGGGTGTGGTGACGGGAGACTTCGGCAGCCGAATGCGAACATACTATCCGCGCGACCGGGCGCGCAGCGATCCGCTCTGCCACTAGCGCGGCAGCGTGAAATGAAAGGTGGCGCCCTTTCCCTCGGCGCTCTCGGCCCAGATGCGGCCCTGGTGCGCTTCGATGATGGCCTTGGCGATCGGCAGCCCCAGGCCGGCGCCGCGCGCGCGGCGATTCAACTGCCAGTACCGATCGAACACGTGCAGCAGGTGTTCCGGCGGGACGCCCGGTCCGGTGTCGGCGACGGTCACGATGACCGCCTCGGGCCGTTCCTCGGCTGACACGCGAATCTCGCCGCCAGTGGGGGTGAACTTGATCGCGTTCCCCACGATGTTCGATATGACCTGCGTGATCCGCTCCGGGTCGACCTGCAACTCGGGCAGCGGCTCCGACCAAGCGGTGACGATCGCGACGCCCTTGTCTTCGGCCAGTGGACCGAGCGTGCGCAGCGCATCGCGCAGCAGGCCGCCCGTATTCACGGGCTGCAGGTCGACGGCGAAGCGCCCGGCCTCGGCGCGGCTCATGTCGAGCAGATCCTGAATCAGCGTGTCCATCTGTTGCGCGGCGCTCTGGATCACGCGAACCTGATCGGTCACGGTGGGCGGCAGGTGCTCGGCGGGACCCGGCTGCAGCACCGCGCCGGCCAGCATCTTCACGGCGTTCACGGGATTGCGGAGATCGTGCGATACGACGCTCATCGTGTCGTCGCGTGCCCGCAGCGCCAGCCGGACCTCGTCGTGAAGCCGGGCGTTCTCGAGTGCCATCGAGGCACGCCGTGCCAGATCGTCGATCAGGGCGAGGTCGCCGTCCGCCAGAGAAGCCTGCCGGCGGTTGAACGCCACGACACGCCCGAACACCTCGCCGGCCCGCGTGAGCGAAACCGTGAAGGCCATGCGCGCGCCGAGCCGCGCGGCGTCTTCACGATACACCTCGGGAATTGCTCCGAGCGCCGCGTCCACCGCCACGACCGAGACCGGCTGCGTCGGGGACTGGTCGACGCCTGACACCGCCGTCCGCGACGCGCCCGCCGTGACGATGACCGGCGATTCCTCGAGGCCGCCCTCGAGCGGCTGCATGGCGCGGAGATGGTAGCACTCGCCCCGGTGCGTCATCTCCACGACCGTGAAGTCGGCGAGCGACGGGATCCAGAGTCGGGCGAGCAGGCCCAGCGTGTCGTTGAGTTCGAGTGACGAGGCGAGCAGTTCCGACACTTCGACCAGGAATCGCTGACGGCGCTCGGCATGCTTGCGTTCGGTGACGTCGCGCAACACCACCGATGCGAAGAGGTCCTTGCCGGAGCGCAGTTTTGTGATTGCGGCCTCGGCGGGAAATTCCTCCCCATTCTTCCGGAGGCCGGCGATTTCCTGCCGTTCTCCCATTCGGCGGGCCGTAACCGGCGACGCTTCGAACCGCTCGACGTGACGTCGATGGATGGGGCGTACGCTGGGCGGGAGCAGCATGTCCAGCGGCTGTCCCATCACTTCATCCGGGGCGTAGCCGAAGATCCGGGCCGCTCCCTCGTTGAAGAAAATGATCCGATGGTCCCCGCCGATGCAAATGACCGCATCGGAGGAGATGCCGATGATTTCTGCCAGCAGGGAAACGGGAAGTGGCGCCGTCATCAACGAGAGCGGTCAGGGTACCGGAATCATAATTCAACGCGCTCGGCCTTAGCACTTTGCTTGTCGGGGAATACCTTACAATGTTCCTGAAAACCCCCTAGCACAAGCCCGTTCCTTCCCGACAGTAGTAGGGGGTCCCGGCCCGTAGGTTCAGCGGCGAAGTCAGCATTGGCCGGACAACGCGATGCGAGATCACGGCAGCTCCAGTGGCAGCTTCGAACAGCGTGCGTGCAGAGTGAGCGTCCCCGGTGGACGCTCACTTCGGTATGCGCACAGGTGTGCCTCGTGACGATGACAGAAGCCCAGCCCCGTCTGGTCGGGTCCAGCCGAAATTCCGAACCAACCGTGGCGGCATTGAACCCGATGCCGGCGTGGCGGCAGCGCCTCCTGCGCATGCCGCTGATCGGGAAGCTGCTGGGCGCCAACATGTTGATCGCCCTGGCGGCGCTCTGGGTGTCGGCCGTGTTCGGGCATCCCGGGCTGTTCGCGCTCGTCTGCCTGGCGCTCGGAGTCAGTTTCGTCGCGAATGCGCTGCTGGTGCGGCTGGCGCTGCTCCCGCTGGACGGACTGCAGGAGGTGGCGCAGCAGGTTTCCGAAGGAGACTTCTCGGCGCGGGTGTCCGCGTCGCCGATCGCCGACCGGCAGATCTGCGAATTGGGCGAGTCCTTCAACCGGCTGCTGAGCCGGGTGGAAAGCGATCGGGCCCGCATCCGGCACCTGGTGCGGCAGAGTCTGCGGGTCCGCGAGGCGGAGCGCGCGGGCATTGCCGACGAGTTGCGGGAAGCGACGGCGCAGCAACTCTCGGCGCTGACCATGCATTTGTCGGCGGCGGTTCGTGAATGCGAGAATCCGGATCAGGCGCCGAATCTCGCGGCCGCGCGCGACATCGCCGCGCACATGGTGGAGGACATCCAGGGAGTGGCCGAGTCCGTCTATCCGGGGCTGCTCGGCGAGTTCGGCCTGGCGGCGGCGCTCGAGGCCCTGGGCCGGCGGGTTTCACGGCGCACGAATCTCGAGGTCAGCGTCACGACCGACGGCAATGACACTCCGCTGCCGTTGGCCCTGGTGACGGCGCTGTACCGGGTGGGGGAGGAATCGGTGCGCAACGTGGAACGGCACGCGCACGCGGGCTCGGTGTGGATCAGCCTGTCGCGTGACGGAGACCAGGTGCGGCTGCAGATCGAGGATGACGGGCTCGGCTTCGACGTCGAAACGGCCGACCGGATGTCGAGTGGCATCGGGCTCTTCCGGGCCCGGGAGCTGCTCGCCCACTCCGGGGGCAACATGCAGATTTCCAGCGCGCCGGGGAGTGGAACCAGTGTGGTCGCGACGGCCACCGTGCACGAGGAATCGAACCAGTGACCAACGACATCATTCGCGTCGTCCTCGCAGACGACCACACCGTAGTCCGCGCCGGGCTGAAGGCCGTGCTGGGTGGCGCGAGGGACATTCAGGTAGTCGGCGAAGTATCCAACGGCGCCGATGCCGTGGCGATGACGGAGAAGATGGATCCCGACGTGCTGGTAATGGATCTGTCGATGCCGCAGATGGACGGCGCCGAGGCGACCAAGACGCTCTCGGCCTCCGGGACGCGGACCAAGATCCTCATTCTCACCATGCACTCACCGGACGAAGCGCTCGTGCCGCTGCTGGAGAGCGGCGCCAGCGGATTCCTGCAGAAGAGCGCGGCGGACCGGGAGCTGGTGGATGCGGTGCGGGCCGTGGCGCACGGCGACACCTATCTGCAGCCCTCGGCGGCCCGCGTGCTGGCGGGCGGGCTCCGCAAGAAGGCGGAGCACATCGACGAGCGGACGAAGTACGAGCGGCTCACCCAGCGCGAGCGTGACGTGCTCCGGCTGGTGGCGCAGGGCTATTCCGCGCCCGAGATCGGCGAGCGGCTGTTCATCAGCCCGAAGACCGTGGACACGTACAAGCAGCGCATCCAGGAGAAGCTCGGCCTCCAGCACCGGTCGGAATACGTGCAGTTCGCGCTGCATCTGGGACTGCTGACCGAGGAATAGCGCGGGCGCCGGCGTCCGGGCGCCGGCCGGCGGTCCGTGCGCCTGCGTCTGGTGGACATTAGTATACGAGTCCATCCGGGCATGGCGTCCGTGATGTCGTTCGGTAGCATCCATGACTGCGAATCGCAATCTCGAGCCGGCCACGCGCACGGCCGCCGCGGCGCACGGCCCCCGCCCCGTGCTGGTCACGGCCGCTCGTTCGACTCCGCCGGCTCCCCGTCCCGAACGGAACGCGGGCACGTCCCTCGACCTGGACGTCGTGCGGGCGATCCGGGTGAACCGGAGTGCGGTGGAACGCCGGGCCGCGACGATTCCCACGCGCCGCACGGTGAAGAAGGAATGGCAGGCGGCGTGGCTGCTCCGCGCCGTCACGCTCATCGACCTGACGACGCTCTCCGGCGACGACACGCCCGGCACCGTGCGCCGGTTGTGCGCCAAGGCGCAGCGCCCGCTGCGCGATGACGTCGTGGCGGGACTCGGCGCCGGGGACCTCCACATCACGGTGGGCGCGGTGTGCGTGTACCACGCACTGGTGAACACCGCGGTGGAGGCGCTGCGTGGCTCGAACATCCCCGTGGCTGCGGTGTCGACGGGCTTTCCGGCGGGGTTGAGTCCCTTCGAGCAGCGCCTCGAGGAGATCCACGCCTCGGTGGCGGCGGGCGCGCGCGAGATCGACATCGTCATCACGCGGGCGCACGTGCTCACGGGCAACTACGAAGCGCTCTACGACGAAGTGAAGGCCTTCCGCGCCGCGTGCGGCGACGCACACATGAAAGCGATTCTCGCCACCGGCGAACTGGCGACGCTGGGCAACGTAGCCCGCGCCAGCATGGTGGCGATGCAGGCGGGCGCCGACTTCATCAAGACGTCGACCGGCAAGGAAGGCGTGAACGCCACGCTGCCGTTCGCGCTCGTGATGGCGCGGATGATCCGGCAGTATCACGAGCAGACGGGATACGCGGTGGGCTTCAAGCCGGCCGGGGGCGTTCGCACGGCGAAGCAGGCGCTCGAGTTCATGTACCTGATGAAGGAAGAGCTCGGGAATCCGTGGCTGCAGGCCGATCTCTTCCGGTTCGGCGCCAGCTCGCTGCTCACCGACATCGAACGACAGCTCGAGATGTTCCTGACCGGGCGGTACGCGGCGGGCTATCGGCAACCGATGGGCTAGGAGCGCCGGACCGCACGGCGTCGATCACAGGTTGGTGGAATCCAACACGAGTCCCCAATGGCAAGCGTTCCCGCAATCTTCGAAACGATGGAGTACGGTCCGGCGCCGGAGAGCAAGGCCGAGGCGCTGCACTGGATCGAGCGCCACGGCGGCGCGTTCGGGCACTTCATCGGCGGCCGGTGGACGAAGCCGGCGAAGCGTTTCGACGTCCTCGATCCGGGGACGGCCACCGTGCTGGCCCGGGTCGCGCAGGGCACGCCGGCGGAGGTGGACGCGGCGGTGGACGCGGCGCGCCGGGCGCTCCCGGCGTGGCAGGGAGTGGGGCCGCACGCCCGGGCGCGATTCCTGTACGCGCTGGCCCGCGAAGTACAGAAGCACTCCCGGTTGTTCGCCGTCCTGGAGAGCCTCAACAACGGCAAGTCGATCCGGGAGACGCGCGACATCGACATTCCGCTGGTGGCGCGGCACTTCTATCACCACGCGGGGTGGGCGCAGCTCCTGGAGACGGAGTTTCCGGGGTACGGCGCCGTGGGCGTAGTCGGCCAGATCATTCCGTGGAACTTCCCGCTCCTCATGCTCGCCTGGAAGGTCGCGCCCGCCCTCGCCGCGGGAAACACGGTGGTGCTCAAGCCCGCCGAATTCACGCCGCTCACGGCGCTCCTGTTCGCGGAAGTCGCGGAGCGCGCCGGCATTCCGGGGGGCGTCGTCAATGTGGTGACCGGGGACGGCGACACGGGGCGGCTGATCGTCGAGCACGGCGACGTCGACAAGATCGCCTTCACGGGCTCCACCGAGGTCGGGCGGATCATCCGCCGGGCCACGGCCGGCAGCGGCAAGAAGCTGAGCCTCGAGCTGGGCGGCAAGAGCCCGTTCATCGTATATGAGGATGCTGATCTCGACAGCGTGGTCGAGGGCGTGGTGGACGCGATCTGGTTCAACCAGGGCCAGGTGTGCTGCGCCGGGTCGCGCCTGCTCGTGCAGGAAGGCATCGCCGACCGGCTCGTTGCCAAGCTGCGCGCGCGCATGGAGACGCTGCGCCTCGGCTCGCCCCTCGACAAGGCCGTGGACATGGGTGCGATCGTCGCGCCGGTGCAGCTCCAGCGCATTCGCGGGCTGGTGGAGAAGGGCATCGCCGAGGGCGCGACGATGTGGCAGCCGTCGTGGGCCTGTCCGGCGGACGGCTACTTCTATCCGCCCACGCTGTTCGCGAACGTCGAGCCGGCGTCGACGATCGCACAGGTCGAGATCTTCGGCCCGGTGCTCGTGACGATGACGTTCCGCACGCCCGAGGAGAGCGTGGCACTGGCGAACAACACGCCGTACGGGCTGGCCGCGAGCGTGTGGACGGAGAGCATCAACCTCGCGCTGGACATCGCCCCCAAGATCAAGGCCGGCGTCGTGTGGATCAATTCCACCAACATGTTCGATGCCTCGGCCGGGTTCGGCGGTTATCGGGAAAGCGGGTTCGGCCGCGAGGGCGGGCGCGAGGGGATGTGGGAGTACCTCAAGGCCGACTGGGAGCACGCCGCGTCCGAGCGGAACGCCGCCGCGTCACGGGCCGCGGACGAATCCGCCGTGCCGGCGAAGGCCCGCGACGCCCGTCGCGCCGTCGATCGCACCCCCAAACTGTACATCGGCGGCAAGCAGGCGAGACCGGACGGCGGCTATTCGCGTTCCATAATGGGCGTGAACGGCCGATTGCTGGGCGAAGTGGGCGAGGGCAATCGCAAGGACATCCGGAACGCCGTCGAGGCGGCGCACAAGGCGTGGCCGTCCTGGTCGAAGGCCACGGGGCACCTGCGCGCGCAGATCCTCTACTACATCGCCGAGAACCTGGCGGCGCGCGACGAGGAGTTCGCGGCGCGCATCGCCGCCCAGACCGGGGAGAGCCGGCGCGCGGCGGCGCGCGAGGTGCAGGCCGCGATCTCGCGCCTGTTCACGTATGCGGCGTGGGCCGACAAGTACGACGGCGCGGTGCACGACGTCCCGATCCGCGGGGTGGCGCTGGCGATGCACGAGCCGATCGGCGTGATCGGCATCGCCTGCCCGACCGAACGTCCGCTGCTCGGATTCGTGTCCCTGATGGCGCCTGCCATCGCCACCGGCAACACGGTCGTCATGATCCCGTCGGAGCCGCACCCGCTGTCGGCGACGGATTTCTACGGCGTGCTGGATACCTCCGATCTGCCGGCCGGCGTGGTCAACATCGTGACGGGCGGAGCGGACGCGCTGGCCAAGGTGCTGGCCGACCACGACGACGTGGAAGCGGTGTGGTACTTCGGGCTGCGCGACGGAGTGCGAATGGTGGAGCAGGCGTCCGCCGCGAACATGAAACGCACCTGGTGCTCGTGGCACGAGCGCGACTGGATGCAGGCTGCCCGGGGCGAGGGGCGCGAGTTCCTCCGCGCCGCGACGCAGGTCAAGAATATCTGGATCCCGTACGGGGAATAGGACAGCCGGACAGTCGGACAGCCATGGAGTGGGACAGCCAGGGAGTCGGACAGCCAGGGAGTCAGCGGAGGCGCAGCGCCGCCGCCATTTCCCTCGCGTTCGTCGTGCCGTAGTTCGCATAGCAATTATTGAAAATCAGGTGCACCTCCGCGGCACGCTCGGCGAGCGCGAGCACGTTGGGGACCCACTCGGCGAGTTGTTGCAGGTCGTACAGGTAGCGAAAGCGCTCGCTGACCCTGGCCACCGGACCCTCCCAGAATTCCGAGCGCCGGCCGTGGAAGCGCACGACGGCCAGGGCCCGGCTCGTCGCTTCGGTCACCGGCGGCACGCTGCTCTCCAGCCCCTGCGGCTCGTCCACGCACACGTAGGCGAACGCATTGCGCTCCAGCAACGCGAGCGTGCGCGCGCGCGTCTCGCCGGTCATCCAGTCCCGATGCCGGAACTCCACCGCGGCCAGGCGGCCGCCCAGGCGGCGCCTGGCGTCCTCGATCAGGGCCGCCGACGGACGCGATGGACGTACCCAGCGCGGGTACTGCAACAGGATGGCGCCGAGTTTTCCCGCCGCGCGCAGCGGCTCGAGCGCATCGAGAAACGACGACCAGGCCTCGTCGAGCAACTCCGGCGGCAGGTCCCGGGCATAGATCCGCCGCTTGTCGCGCACCGTTCGGGGCAGCGCATCGCGCAGCGCCCTGGGGAGGCGCGCAGTCTCCGTGGGCTGGCCCGTCATGAGCGCATGCGCCTTGATGTTGAACACGAAATCCGCCGGCGTCCGTTCGGCCCAGAGCACCGCGGTGCGCCGCGCCGGGATCGCATAGTAGGTGGAGTCGACCTCCACCACCGGAAAGCACGAGGCATAGTACCGCAGCCGCGCTTCGGGCGTGGCGACGCCGTCCGGGTAGAACACGCCCGGCGCGACCATCGTCGGGTCCGTCCAGCTCGCAGTGCCGATCCGCACCCGGCAGCCCGACGGCGCGGTGAAAGCGGGGAGCGCAGCCGGGCCGGCGGTGTCGCTGCGCACGCGAGCGCCGGCGACGCCGGGATCGTGGACGGCGTCGGTCACGGCATCGGCGCTTCCAACTCGGCGGCCGGCTCGGCCACCGGTTCGGTGAACTCCGGGGCCTGCCCGCGCAGCGCGAATGCCGGCAGGAGCGTGTTCACCACCGTGTAGATGATGAGCGCGCCCACGAGCCACTGCGGCGCGGCGAAGTCGAGTTGGAGAATGCTGCTCAGCACGAGCGTGAACACCAGGGTGGGCACCAGCGCGATGCCGATGCGGCGGCTCTGGGCGAACGGTTCGCGCAGGGCGAGGCGGCGGTGCAGGGTGACGGACAGGATGCGCAGGGGCGTCACCACGACCAGCAGACCCGCGGCGACCGCCGCGGCAACCCACTCCAGCTGTGCCAGCTCGACGTGCGTGCCGGCGGCGAAGAAGTAGAACGGAATGAACACCGATCCGAACGCTTCGAGCGCATCCACCATCTTCTCCGACGACATCGCCGGGAGCTGCATGCGGAAGCGCTGCGCCGCGACGCCCACGAGGAAGGCGCCGACGAGATAGTAGACGCCCAGCGTCCGCGTGGCGTATGCGCACACCACCGCGACCATCAGGAGAAAGGCGAATTCCGAACGCGGCGCGAAGGGAGCGATCCGCCGGGCGAATACACGGAATGCGAACGGAATGAAGGCGACGATGAGCACCATGGCGATTGTCGCCAGCGCGAACCGCTCCCACGACGTCGTCTGGAGGATGAAGAAGAGGCCGGCCAGGGCGATGAGCTCCGACCCCACGGCCTTCGTCTTCACGGCGAACTGCTCGCCGGGCGTGAGCCCGAACGCGCGCAGCGACGACAGAATGAAGCCGGTGGACGGCGTCACGAGCGCCAGCGACGTGAGGGCGGCGGCCCGCCACGGGAGATGCAGGAACCGCATGACCAGCGCGCCGACGATCAGCGCCATCCCCGACCAGATCGTGACGTGCTGCACCAGGGTCCGCACGTCGCGCCGCAGCTCGCGGGCGTCGATCTCGAGGCCGGCGAAAAGGAACAGCGCCGTGATGCCGAAGGTCGACAGCAGCTCTACGGTTTGATTGCCGCGCTCCAGGCCGAGCGCCGTCGCGGCGAACCCGAGCACCAGGCAGGTCACGGCGTCGGGGATGCGATAGCGCTGCAATGCCTTGGGAACGACGAACAGCGCGAACAACAGTCCGATGTACGTCAGATCCGCCGGCAGCGAGAACTGGCCCTGGGGGAGGAGTGCCGTCATCCGGGCATCTTAACCCGGGCGCCCGACCGGCAACCAGAGGGGAGGCGCCGGCCGGCCGGACTCAGCGTTCCGATTCGGCCACGGCGTGTTCGCGATGCAGCAACGCTTCCTTGCGCGCCGCACCCCAGCGGTAACCGCCGGGCGCGCCGTCGTTCCGTACCACGCGGTGGCAGGGAACGACGAGCGCTACGGGATTGTGCGCGCACGCGTTGGCCACCGCGCGCGCGGCCCGCGGATGGCCGACGGCGCGCGCCACCTGCGCGTACGACCGCGTTTCGCCAACGGGAATGCGCTGGAGCGCCTTCCAGACGTTCCACTGAAAGGCCGTGCCCTGTACGTCGAGGGGCACGTCGACCGCGGACGGATGGCCGTTTGCGCGCCTCGCGATGTCGCGCACCCAGGCGTTGGCGGCGCCCGGCGCGCGGGTGATCGTGGCGTTCGCGAAGTCGGCGCGCAGCGTGCGTTCGAGCACCGCGTCGTCGTCGCCCAGCTCCACGGCGCAGACGCCGGAGCCGGTGAACGCAACGAGCAGCCGCCCGAGCGGGACGGCAAGGGTCGTGAAGCGAACGTGCTCGCCGGCAGCCCGGCGGCGGTAGAGGGCGGGCGTGAGACCGGCGCGAATCTCGCGACGGCCGTACACGCGACTGCTCGATCCGTATCCTGCCTCGTACGTGGCGCGACTCACGGTGTCTCCGGCGCGGAGCCGCTGGATGAAGCGGCGGTGGCGCAGCGCGTCCTGATATTCCCGCGGCGAAACGCCGACGGTCCGCTTGAACGCGCGCTGCAAATGGTAGGGACTGAGGCCGGCCGCGGCGGCGAGCGCGGCAAGGGTGACGCGTTCGTCCGCGTGGGCGCGCAGGTACTCCGTGGCGCGCGACACGGCGCTCTGCGCACGCGACGGCGCGCCCGACGCCGGCTGGCATCGCTTGCAGGCGCGAAAGCCGGCGGCGCGGGCCGCCGCGGGGTCGGCGAACACGCGGATGCGGTCGCGCCGCGGTCGGCGCGATGGACAGGATGGGCGGCAGAAGATGCCCGTGGAGGAAACACCGTACACGAAGCGTCCGTCGTAGCGCGCGTCGCGGGCAGCGATGGCCCGCCAGGCAGTGAGCGCTGACGGCGTTTCCGAATCGCGGGTGATCGGGCGAGGGCTTCCCGGCATGTCCGGAAAGCTACGCGTCCGTCGCCCGCCGGCTATCCGAGCATTGCGGTCAAAGCGGGCCGCCGCGGGCGGCGGCCGGATCGCACTAGTCCTGCGCTCCCTCGCTGAAGGCGCTGAAGACCGCGCGCCGGAGCGATCGCGTCATCGTGCGCCGGAGCGCAATCGCGAAGATCCACCCGGCGCCCGCGACCAGCGCGCCGGCCATCACCAGCACGCCGCTGCCGGCGGCGAACCCGGCGGCGCACGCCGCGAGCCCCGCGCATCCGTTCAGGGCCGCGATGACGCCCGGAGCGTCGGCGTCGCGCACGGGAATCATCAGCATGATGCCGAATGGAAATGCCAGCGCGAGCACCGTGTCGAACACCCATGGCGTGGGCGGATAGACGGCCAGGTACACGAGCATCCCGACGATGAACGCCGCGGTCGATGCGTTCACGAACGCCTGGCCGCGATACGCGCCGACTGACCGTCCGCGTGCGCCCGGTGATCGCAAGGCGGCCACGAGTGTGGCGGCGACCGTCACGGTCCCGAGCAGCACCGCCGTGCCGACGATCGCCATCTCACGGCGCGCGATGAAGTGGCCTGCCGCAATGTCGCCGTGATAGCCAACGATTTCGATGAGCGTGCAGGCGAGTGTGCCCAGCGTGAGCCAGTAGGAATTTCGCTGCGACATGTCCGTCATCGATTCCGGGGGAAGACGTGCGCGAAAGGTACCTCACGCCGGCGTTCCGCGGAGCGCCCTCGTGGCATTCCGCGAGGCGCGCCCGAAATCCTCATCGCCGAGGGCCCGGGCGCGCCCGCGGGCCGCCCGCCGGGAAGCCGAGTGATTCTGTCGTCTTCGGAGACGGACATTTCGGGGGCGCCTCGCAGGGGGGAATACACGAGGGCGCGCGATCCTCCCTATTCGTCGTCGCATCATGTTATAGTTCGTGCGCCTGCCCGTCCGGCCGCCGGCATGCTGACGGCGTGCACGATGCGATGGCGGGCGCGGGACGCCGGCTGCGGCCGGCTGTGTCCGGAGCCGATCCGGGTCCGGGGCCCGACCGACGGGTGTGGGCAGTCGGAGTCTTCCAGTCTTGCAGGCGCAGAAGATGCGGCGAGCGGCGCGGCCGTCGAAGGGCCCGTCGTGCCCATCAGCACCGGATTGACGGAGCGTTTGATGTCATTGAAAGTCGCGGTACTGAAAGAGACGCGGACCGGCGAACGGCGCGTAGCCATGGTGCCGTCCGTGGTCGATAAATTGGTGAAGCTCGGTGCCGAAGTCCGGCTGCAGGCGGGGGCCGGCGACGCCGTGAGCCTTCCGGACAGCACCTTCAGGAATGCCGCCATCGTGGCCGATCCGGCGGCGCTGGTCGGCGACGCGGACCTCGTGCTGGCGGTGCAGCCGCCGAGCGTCGGCGTCGTGCGGGCGATGAAGGAAGGCGCCGTCCTCATTTCATTCGTGTACGCGCATCGCGAGCCGGAGCTGGTGAAGCTCCTGCGCGACCGGCGGATCACCTGCTTTGCCATGGAGCTGGTGCCGCGCATCACGCGCGCGCAGGCCATGGACGCGCTGTCGAGCCAGGCGGCGCTTGCCGGATACTATGCGGTGCTGCTCGCCGGCACCGCGCTGCCGCGCATTCTCCCGCGCATGACGACGGCCACCGGCGCCCTGCGCCCGGCGACGGTGCTCGTGATCGGGCTCGGCGTGGCGGGGCTGCAGTCGATCGCCACGGCCCGCCGGCTCGGCGCGGTGGTCGAAGGCTACGACGTGCGCCCGGAGACGCGCGAGGAAGCGGCGTCGCTGGGCGCGAAGTTCGTGGACACCGGCGTCGATGCGCGCGGCGAGGGCGGGTACGCGCGCGAATTGACCGCGGAAGAGCGGGAGAAGGTGGCGGCGGCACTGACCAGGCACATTCAGCAGGCCGACGTGGTGGTCACGACGGCGGCGGTGCCGGGCCGGCCGGCGCCCAAGCTCATCAGCAAGGCACAGGTGGACGGGATGAAGCACGGCGCCGTGATCGTCGATCTGGCGGCGGAGGGCGGCGGCAACTGCGAATACACGAAGCCCGGGGAGACCATCCGGGTGGGACAGGTGACGATCGCCGCGCCGCTCAACGTGCCCTCGCTGCTCGGCGAGCACGCGAGCGAGCTCTACGCCAAGAACGTGCTGAACCTCCTCGAGCTGCTGGTCAAGGACCAGGCGCTGGTGCTCGACTGGGAGGACGAGGTGGTGGCCAAGACGGCCCTCACGCACGGCGGCGAGATCAGGAACGACGCGGCCCGCAAGGCCGTGGAATCGGCTTAGCGCACGGGAGAGGTTCATGACCGTAGAAACGGGAATCGTCGGATTCGTCGCGCTGTACATCTTCATGCTCGCGGCGTTCACCGGCTATGAAGTCATTGGGCGCGTGCCGGCCATTCTGCACACGCCGCTGATGTCGGGCTCCAACTTCGTGCACGGCATCGTCGTGGTGGGCGCGATGTACGCGCTGCTCAACGCCAGCACGACGCCCGAGCAGGTGATCGGGTTCATCGGCGTATTCCTCGGCGCGGCCAACGTGGCCGGCGGCTACGTGGTCACCGAACGGATGCTGGAGATGTTCAAGTCCAGCGGCCCCAGGAAGGGTTGAGGGCGCGACGATGAATACCGCATGGATCATTCAGGCCACGGATTTCGTGGCTGCGTTCCTGTTCATCTACGGGCTGAAGCGCATGTCGTCTCCGGTGACGGCGCGCTCCGGCATCCGGGTGGCGGGGTACGGCATGCTGCTGGCCACGCTGGCCGGCTTTCTGTACGTGTTCGGCGTCAGCGCCGAAGCGCAGGCCCATCTGACCACCAACTTCGTCCTCGCGCTCGTGGCGTTGCTGGTGGGCGTGGCGTGGGCGTGGCGCGGCGGCAAGAAGGTGCCGCTCACCGACATGCCGCAGATGGTGGCGCTGTACAACGGCATGGGGGGCGGCGCGGCCGGCGCCATCGCTGCGGTGGAATTGCTGGGCGGAAAGTCCGACAACGCCATCCACCTGGCGGTGACGCTGGTGGGCGCGGTGATCGGCTCGGTGTCGTTTTCGGGTTCGCTCATCGCGTGGGCCAAGCTCGACGGCCGCATCAACAAGCCGTGGCGCATGAAGGGGCAGCACATCTACAACAGCGTGGTGCTCCTGGCCGCGCTCGCCGTGGGCATCGCGGTGGCCCTGGGGGTGGCCGGCGTTCCGACGGCGGTGCTGATCGCCGTGTTCTTCGGCATCGCCCTGCTGTACGGCGTCATGGCCACGATGCCGATCGGCGGCGCCGACATGCCGGTCGTCATCTCGCTGTACAACGCGCTCACCGGCCTGGCCGTCGGCCTCGACGGATTCGTGCTGCAGAATCCCGCGCTGATGATCGCCGGCATGGTGGTCGGCTCGGCGGGCACCCTGCTCACGCTGCTCATGGCGAAGGCCATGAACCGCTCGGTGAGCAACGTGCTGTTCAGCAACTTCGGGGACGTGAGCATCGAGACCGAAGGCGAGATCAAGGGTTCGATGAAAGCGGTGGAAGCCAGCGATGCCGCGGTCACGATGCGCTATGCCAGCAAGGTGATCATCGTGCCGGGCTACGGGCTGGCCGCCGCGCAGGCGCAGCAGAAGCTGTACGAGTTCGTGAAGGTGCTGCAGGCCGCGGGCGTCGAGGTGAAGTTCGCCATTCACCCGGTGGCGGGCCGCATGCCCGGCCACATGGACGTCCTCCTCGCCGAGGCGGGCGTGCCCTACGACATGATCGCCGAGCTCGACGAGGTGAACGACGAGTTCAAGGGCACCGACGTGGCGCTGGTGATCGGCGCCAACGACGTCGTGAATCCGGCGGCGCGGACCGATAAGAGTTCGCCGATTTACGGCATGCCGATTCTCAACGTGGACTACGCCAACCAGGTCTACGTGCTGAAGCGCGGCAAGGGCAAGGGCTACGCGGGCGTGGAGAACGCCCTGTTCTACGCCGACAATTGCGGCATGGTCTACGGCGATGCGCGCGAGACGCTGGTGAAGATGATTTCGGCGGTGAAGGAACTGGGCGGCGAAGCCGCCGCCTGATCGGGCACCACGCGGTGCGAGCGGGCGCCAGCCGTCGCGTGACGGCCGGCGCCCTCTCGCGTTCCTGCGGCCCTGCGGGAGTCACCACCCCATGCGCTCGCGAAGGCCGGTGACGTGCGCCACGTGGTGGCGCCCGTGCCACGCGTAGAGGGCCAGCATCACGTCGAGCGTCATCGGCGCGCCGGGGCGGTCGGGGTGGATCAGCGCCCGGGCGAAGTCGGGCGTCTGCATCGCGCGCAGCATGTAGACCCAGCGCGCGTGCAGCGCGTCGAGCAGTGCCAGCGACTCGGCGACGAGCGGGCTACGCCCGTCGGGCAGCTCGGCCCACGCCTTCTCGTCGTACGGCTTGATGGTCGGCTCGGCTTCGGTCAGCGCGAGCTTGAACCGCACGTACGCGTTGAGGTGACTGTCGGGGACGTGATGGACCAGCTGCCGCACGGTCCATCCTTCAGGCCGGTACGGCGTGTCGAGTTGGGCGGCATCGAGCCCGCGAACGGCTTCACGGAGCGCGGCCGGGGCCGCGGCGAGCGCCTCGATGTACTGTGCGCGTTCGGCGGCGCTGACGTCGGTGGGGCGGCTGAAGCGGCCGATGGGATAACGGAGATCCATTGTGGACGGCGTGCAGGAGGGTGGAACGGCAACGGGGGCAGGAGAAAAATAGCGGCGCGGCGCCGGAGCGCCGCGCCGCGGGTCCCGCTTAGCCTCTCGCGCGGTCAGTTCATGACGATCGGCGAGTCGAGGGTCAGCACCAGCGACGCTCCCTCGGGCAGGCAGGTCTGGTAGCTCTTCTGCACGTGTGCCACGGCGGCGCCGGTGGCGGCGCCCGCCGCTGCGCCGACGACGGTTGATTTGGTGCTGTGGCCGAACAGCTGGCCGAGGAGCGCCCCGACGACCGCGCCGCCGACCACCTTTTCCTTGTCCGACGGACCGGTGCTCGGGATTTCCGTTCGCTTCAACGCCGTAGTGGAGGCGATCGTTCCGGAAATCGGGTACGACATGCCGTTCACGTAGATCGTTCTCGGACGGACGACGATGCTGCTGTCGCCCGTGCCGTCACCTGGCGTGACGCGCGCGACCTCGAGCACGATGCGCGCGCCCGCGGGGATGACCGCCCCGCCCGTGCCCTGCACCGCATTGGTGACCGTCGCGACCAGCTTGTCGCCCACCTTGTTGGTGTTCGTACAGACGCTCATCCCCGAGTTGAGCGCGATCCCGGTGCCGGCATCGATGGTCTGCGGTTCGGGGGCCGGCGCCGATGCCGGGGCCATGGCGCTCGAGTCCGGCTGCTGGACCACCGGTGTGGTGGCCACACGCGTCGGCTGCGGCACCGGCTCACGCTGTGTGCTCTGAGGGCGAGCGCGCGGCGCGGTGATCGGCGGCTGCCGGCGCTGCGGGTCCGGCGCGGGCGCGACGCTCGTGTCCTTCAGCGCCGGCTGCGCGGTGATCTGGCTGGCCAGCGCGAGATCGTGCGACAGGTCGGAGTCGGCGCGCTCGGCGGTGCGGCGCTCGGTGCAGGCGGCGAGCGCGGCGAGCGCAGCCGCTACGGTGAGCGCGCGAACCATGCCGGATGACGATGCGAACATGACGTGTTCCTCGAACGATCGGTCGGGGGGGTGTTCCAGTGATACACGGCTCCAGCCGGGACGTTCGCCGGTGCCGGTCTGCGGGCTCGCGCCCGGATCAGGACGCGCGGCGCGCCGGGGGCCAGAGTTCCGTCTGCGGGATGCCGTCGTCCACCGCGGCCCGCACCCGGGCCGCCACGTCCTCGATGGCGCCGGGATCGGTGACGAGATCGTACTGCCGGATGTCGAGCTGCAGCACCGGACAGTGCGTGAAGCCGGAAATCCACCGCTCGTAGCGGTCGTGCAGCTCGCGCCAGTATGCAGGATCGGTGTCGCGCTCCTTGGGGCGGCCGCGCGTGCGGATGCGCTCGACGATCGTCTGGATCGGGCCGTGCAGGTAGATCAGCAATCGAGGCGGACGAGCGGCGGGGGCGTGCAGCAGCTCGCCATACAGCTGTTGATAGAGCGTCCAGTCGTCGGAGCTCATGTACCCCTGCTCGAAGAGGCCGCGGGCGAACACTTCGGCGTCCTCATACCAGGTGCGATCGAGCACCCAGCTCCCGCCGCTGCCGAGCATGCGCCGCATGGCGGCAAAGCGCGTGGCCAGAAAGTGGAGCTGCAGGTGCAGACCGAAGGCGCGCATGCCCTCGGGGCCGTCGTAGAAGCGCTCGAGCCAGGGATTGTCGTCGCCTACGCTCTCCAGCGCGAGCTGGAGCCCGAATCGCGCCGAGAGCGCGCGGGAGAGCGTGGTCTTTCCGGAACCCACCATGCCTGCGACACCGAGCAGCATGGGGGTAACCTAGCGCCGAAGGACGACCCGCGGAGGGGCCGGGCCGGGACGCGGGCCGCGCGTCACAGCTTCAGCAACGCCGCCTTCCAGAGATCCGGGTCGTCATCCTCGCGGTACAGCTTGTCGAGATCCACGGAAACCGTGTCTCCGTTCCGGGTCACGGCGAAGCGGTCCATGCTCCGCGTGGCGCGGCCTTCGATGAACACGCCTTCCGCGGTGTAGGTGGAGTGGTGCTTGGGGCACCGGAACTCCTGATCGTCGGGCTCCCAGCGCAGCGCTGTGTTCTGATGCGGGCAGGCGAGGGAGAAGGCGAACAGCTCGCCGTGCCAGCGGGCGATGATCACCGACTCGTCCTTGTCGATGTTCACGCCGTCGCCGGCCGGGATCGGGTAGCTCTTGAGTTCGTCCTGCGTGCGCAGCGCGCGCACGAACCGCGGCTCCAGCGCCGCCGCCGACACGGGACTCGCCGTGAGTGCGGCGAGCGTGCCGGCCACCATCAGTGCCGCATCGCGGAGAAACCGGCGCCGACCGGCATCGCCGATCGCGCAGCCGTCACAGTGATCCTCGGCGGAAGTTCCACGAGCGTTCCTGTCGTTCACCATCACACCTTCTCCACGGCCAGGGTTACAGGTTCACGAGGATGATGCCGGCGAGCGAGATCGTGAACCAGAGCACGGTGCTCACCAATGACGTGTAGCGCAGCGTGTGCCAGCGGCCGTTCCCGCTCCCCGCGCCGCTCCGCAGGCCCTGCTCGGCGCGCATCATCACGTAGCCGTTCGCGAGCAGGGCGACGATGAGCACCATCTTGGTCCAGAATACCCACGAGCTGAAAAACGTCTCGACGTCGGCGGCGAAGAGGAGGAGTCCCGACAGCACGGAGACCAACAGGCCGCCGAGGACCCATGGGTGCACGCTGTCCAGGTCTTCGAGGTGCTGCATCCGCCTGGCTTCGCCGGCGTTGAGTACGCGGAAGGTGTCGCGGTCGGTAGACAGTGCGAAGCCGCCGGCCAGGACCAGCGCGCCGACGTGGAGGAAGGTCACCACGGTGGGCGCGACCTTGGAGTGACTGTAGAAGTCGTTCCACGGCTTCGTGGCGTGAATGAGGAACTCGGGTGCACTCAGCATCAGCGACGTTCGTCGAGGGTTGGCCGCAAAGCGGACCGCGGGGCGATCTGTCCATGATTGTTCATAACGCACGAGCGGCACCGGGCGTTCGAATCGCGCCCCCCGCCGCCCGCGCGGCCGAACCGTACGGCGCCGCGGGCGGCGTCGCTACCCGGGGACTGCACGAGATGCATCGGTCGTCCTTCCTAGCCGATGGTCAGCATGTCGGTCGTCGAATCGTACGACGTGGTGTACTGGCCGAGGGCCCGCGACGCCGGTCCTCGAATCACCTGCCCCGACGAGTCGAACTCCGAGCCGTGGCACGGACAGAAGAACATGTTCGACGAGAGCTGCGTCAGGCAGCTCTGATGGGTGCAGACCATCGAGTACGCGGCGAACGTGGCGGCTCCCGTGCGCTTCACCGCCTGAAACCCGTTCACCTGCACCAGCGTTCCCACGTTCGCGAGCGCCGGAAAGTTGCCGACCTTGATCGTGTTGCCGGTGGACGATGCGGAATCGGGCGGCACATAGGCCGTCGGTCCGATCTGTCCGTTGCCGCAGCCGGCGACGAACGCCGCGGCCGCCGCGGCAGCGACGGACTTCGCGAGAAACTGGCGACGGCTCACGCAATCCTCACACCCCATGTCGTCTCCCGGTGTCATGTGCACCCACCCTCCACGCGAACGCGGCACGCCGCCGCACGCTAACGGTTGAAGAAGGTCATCATCAGCGCGCTCAGGGCGGTGACGCCCATCGCCGAGATCGTGATGGTTCGATGGAGCCTTCGCTTGGCGTAACTGTTCTGCGCCTGTGTCGCCAGCGTGCTGCCGGCATACGAGAATGCTCCGTCGGCGGCCAGCATCGTCAGCGCATGGACGGTCCGCAGGACTCGGTGGTCGGGATCATGCCGCGAGTCCCACAGGTTCCAGAGCCCCGTCACCGTGTTCGCGCCGAACACGCCCACGAGCGCGGTGGCGAACACGCGATGCCCCGTCTTCGCCCAGGTCGGCGCGTCGCGGCTCTTCTTCCACAGCTCCTCTCCGAAGATGTACTGGCCCACGTACAGCGGATAAATCGCATAGCTGAGATCGCGGTGGATCTCGAGGCGCGTGTAGTAGCTGTCGTCGTACTCGATGGCCCTCGGCCGCGGGCGATGGCGGGCCGTGTCGGCGGGCATCTGGACGGCGAAGGGAATCGGCGAGACCGAATCGGGCGCGGCCGGACGGGCCGACGGCGGCGTGGTGTCCGGGGGAACGGCGGTGGCGAAGACGACGGCGAGCAGCGCGCTGAGCAGCATTCGCGAATCCTGGCTTCGGAAGGCGGGCGGACCGAGGGACGAATCGCTGGGTGGCCAAGGACGGTTCCGAAAACCGTACCCCGGAGGAAATTAATTGATCCGTCAACTAATTCCCCGCCCCTCGGTCCGGTTCCTGCCCGGCGGATCGGGATTCCCCCGCCTCGCGCCGGGATTCAGTTTGCAGCGATGAACATTGCCATGTCCGGGGCCTCGGGGTTTCTGGGGCGGTTCCTGGCCCAGCGGCTCGCCGCCGGCGGCCATTCCGTCCGACCGATCGTTCGGCAGACGCCGGATGGACTCGATCACCGGCCGATCCTGTGGGATCCCCTGGCCGGCGTGCTGGACCCCGGCGAGTTGGCCGACATCGACGCCGTGATCCACCTGGCGGGCGAGCCGATCGGCCACCGGTGGACGCGGGAGCGCAAGCGCCGCATTCGCGAAAGCCGCGTACGCGGCACGGAGACGATTGCGCGGGCAATGGTGGCGGCCCGCAAGCCTTCCCTTGCCCTGCTCTCGGCGTCGGCCGTCGGGATCTACGGCGACCGGGGCGACGAGGTGCTGGACGAACGCAGCGGCGTGGGTACCGACTTCCTGGCCGCCGTGGCCGCCGAATGGGAACGGGCCGCCGATCCGGCGCGCGACGCCGGCCTTCGCGTGGTGCTCATGCGAACGGGGATCGTGCTCGGGGCAGACGGAGGAGCGCTCGAGCGAATGCTCCCGCCCTTCCGGTTCGGCGCCGGCGGACCGTTGGGGTCCGGGGGGCAGTGGATGAGTTGGATCATGCGCGAGGACTACAGTCGCGCGGTGCAGTTCCTGCTCGGAAGTCCGGATGCCTCCGGTCCGGTGAACGTCGTCGCGCCGAATCCGGTGCGGAATTCGGATTTCACCCGTACGCTGGGCGCGGCGGTGCACCGGCCGGCCGTGCTGCCCGTACCGGCATTGGCCCTCGAGCTGGTGTTCGGCGAGATGGCGAAGGCCACGCTGCTGGCAAGCCAGCGCGTCCTGCCGCGCCGGCTCGGCGAGTTCGGATTCCAGTTTCGGTTTCCGACACTCGCCGAAGGATTGGCGTTCGAGCTGCGCCGCGGCCGCTAGCCGATCAGCGCGTTGAGCCGGCCGCTGAACACCCGGCTCGCAGAGAGCCGCGTGCCGTCGTCGAGGATGACGACGTATTCGCCGTGCAGCCAGGGCTGCAGCTCGCGAATGCGGTCGGCGTTCACGATCGCCGACCGGTGGATGCGCACGAAGACGTCGGGATCGAGCCGGGTCTCCATGTTCTTCATACTCTGCCGGAGGACGTGCGCCGTGCCGCCCACGTGCAGGCGCACGTAGTTGCCGGCGGCTTCGACCCAGTCGATTTCCTCCTGGCGGAGAAAGAGCAGCCGCCGTTCGGAGCGCACGACGATACGGGCGCGCTGCCGCTCGGCCCGGAGCAGGTCGACGACGGCGCGCGCCACGGCATCCACCCGCGCGATCGGCTGACCAGGCAGGGCCGTCATGGCCGGCTCGGCGAACGGCGCGTCGACCGGTTCGTCATCCGCGGTGAGAGTCAGCGCTCGGTTGGATTCGATCATGGCTCGGGTTCTCCAGGTCGAGGGAGAGATTCCGTGGACTGCAACTCACGACGTTGGACACCTCCACCTACGGTTTGGTGTGCTGCCGGGTGTCCGGCGGATGTAAGTGGCGTGTCAACTCGCGACACAGGGACCCGAAAAACACGAACGCCCGCCGCGGGTGCGCGGCGGGCGTTCGGACGATTCGATGCAGTCGGCGATCAACTGCCCGGCGTCAAGCTCTGGAACAGCTTGACGACGTCGAAGCCGACCGGGTCGAGCTCGAAGTACCGGTTGTCCTGGAAGCGGCCGGTCGTCGGGAAATACGGAGGCGGCTTGACGGCCGCGCACCGGTCGTAGGTGTACTGCTTCACGTACCCCTGTCCGGTGCTGACACCGACGGGGCCGCGGTTCGACTGGATCAGACCGCCGGTCACGTACAGGCATCCGCGGCCGTCGTGGCTGCCCGAACAGGTGAGAGCGCTGCTGGGGCCGGAGCCGTAGTTCTGCACCGTGAACGACGTGTTCAGCGCCATGATGACGGCCTGGACGTACATGTCCTGGGAGTCGTCGAACGACTTGTAGGTCGAACCGCCGGTGAATTGCTGCGGCGTGTTGATGGCGTTGTCGGCGACGACGATGTTGTTGTCGGCGAGCAGCCCGAGGATGTCGGCGCAGGTGCCGAGGGACGGATCGTAGGCATCGCGCTGGTCGTCGAGCAGCACGATGGTGCCGCCCTTGGAGTACAACGTTTCGCGTCCGCGCAGCGTGCCGCTCACGCCGATCGTGCCGGCGAAGGTCACGACGCCGCGGACGTTGCTGTTGTACCCGCGGTAGAGCGGGAAGAGGTACTTGGCGTCCTGCGGGCGCGCGGTGGCGACGGCCGCGACCGGAGAATTCGAATACAGGGACCACGATCCGTACTGGTCGACGGGCGTGAAGGTCGTGTCGCTGCCGCCCTTCTGGATGGCGGCCGCGGTATACGGCAGTCCGGTGGCCGGATCGGTGATGGAGGTCGTGCGGGCGACCGCCACGAGGTGCGGGTCCCCGCCGAGGTAGCAGCGGGCGCCGGCCTGGTTCATGACCGTCGTGGCGGACGCCTTGTAGTCCATACTCGCGTTCAGGTCGCCGCCGGCCGCGAGGAGCGTCTGGAACCAGGTGTTGGCGCTGTTGTGCACGGCGATCGGGAAGAACAGCAGCGGGCCGCCGGGGGTGACGCGGTGCCAGTCGCCGCAGTTCGTGCTCTTGGCGCTCGCGTCGCCGCGCAGCCAGGCCGTCTGCCCGGACTTGGCGGTGTACAAGCGGAAGAATCCGTCCTCGATGGCGAGCGAGTCGCCTTCGCCCGTGATGTCGGTGGCGACGAACTCGATGCGCTGGCGCACCGTGGTTTCGTCGCCCGATGTCGGTGGCGTGAAGGCGTAGCCCGCCAGGCCCGCGTATCCCGTCAGCTTGGCCAGGTTGGCCGTGGACGGCATGGTGATCGGCGTCGCGTGCTGGGTGTACCCCTGGAGGAACGTTCCGTACGAAATCCCGCTGATCGTCTTGGCGGTGCTGACATTGCTGTGGAACGTGGCGCCGCCGTTCAGGATGTGGATGATGTCGTTGGAGTAGACGGGGCCCCAGAGCTCGTCGCCGTTGTTGAAGTAGATGGTCAGGCCGCCGCAGCACGTTTCGGAATTCGTGAAGTATGCGAACTTGGCGAAGCTTTCCTGGTCCAGCTCCAGCCGGCGGACGAATCCCGAGCCGCGATTGTCCAGCGCCTCGGCGACCACGCTGGCGAACCGCCCGAACTGGCCGGTGGTCGAACCCGTGGGTCCGATCCAGACGTTGACCGTCACGTTCGGAAGTGTCGTGCCGTCGGCGGCGTACACCGGCTGATTGCTGATGATCTGCGTCTCACCGCTGTCGGGGAGCGCCGACGGATCGTAGTTCAGGCGGCTCTTGCCGATCTGCAGCGCGGCCTCGGCCGCGTACTTCAGCTCCGACTGGCGATCGGTTGCCTTGGCAATGAGCGTGGCGTTGGACGAGAGCACGATGGCCGATGTGGCAAGCGCGCCAATCGCCAGCGTGAACAGGAGCGCCATTCCGAGCGCGAACCCGCGGCGGGCGCGGGGGCGCCGTTCAGTGGCGGCCGCCGCCGGCCGCCGCGTGCGTGAAGCCGATCGAGATGCAAGCATGAGAGTCCTTCCTGTCATGGCACGATGATGGTGCCGGTGGTGCCGAAGCTGGACGACGAGGGTGTGCAATCCTGCGCGGTGACGCCGTAGATCCAGTGATCGCCGGACGCCACGTTGATGTCGGTCCACGAGTACGTGGTGTCGCCGGCCGGCACGTTGGCGATCGGTGGACCGAACGTGGCGACGGTATCGGGCCGGCGGTAAATCGCATAGTTCTCGACGTCGTTCTCGCCCCCGGCGTCGTCGGTCGACCTGGGCCACATGATCGTGACGAAGGGAGAGGTCGAGCCCACGGGCGACGTGCTGTCGGTGACGGCGACGGCGATGGGCGGGTTGCCGCAGGTCGTGGCGTTGACGAGCCCGGCGTTCATGATCACCAGGGTGCTGCGGATGGTGCGCGTGACGGTGCTCGCCGGGTTGTGCGGGTCGTGATAGACGGCCACCAACTTGACCTTCACCGACCGGATGCTGTCCACGATGGCGTACTTGCCGGTGTCGGCGATCGATCCATGAATCGTCGCTTTGTGGTACAACGGCAGCGATGACATCGGGATGGCAGTGAGGTTGCCGACGGTGTCGCTCTTGAAGTACTGGAAGACCGTGTCGCCGGGGGTGTACTGGATGCCGCGGGCGATGATCTGCGGCGTCGTGGCGTTCACCCGCCGGTAGAGGTTGTACTCGTTGGCGTAGCTCGAGGAGGAGTCCTTCGCGATGTAGTAGGCGATCGTTTCGGCGCCGCTCACCGCACCGCCCGACTGCACGTACGTGGAGTTCGGGTAGTACGTCGTCATCCCGGGCAGCAGCAGCTTGTCGACCGACTTCATGGCCGATACGGCGTTGGAGTCGGCACTCGTGTCGACATAGACGGCGCCGACGTCGCCGAGGGTGCGGGAGATGAGGTCGACGTTGAACACGATGGCGGTGGTGTCGGCTTCGACGAGCATGGGCTGGTTGGGCACCACGCCGACGCCGGCCACGCGCAGGTCGCGGTCGATGGACGTGACCGCGAAGCGCGCGTTCTGCTGCGCCTCGAGGCGCCCGCCCTGCGCGCCGAGGAGGATGGAACTCTTGCGGAAGGTCTGAATGGTCGTGGCCATGACGACCATGAGCAGGATCGTGGCCACGAGCAGTTCGATCAGCGTGAATCCGCGGCGTGCGCTCAGTCTCGACATGTCGGGCTCGGTTAGAAGGCCGCGATGGCGGTGGTCTTCTTCACCGTCGACGGCATCACGGGGTTGGTCACGATCACGGTCACGATGCGGTAGTCCACGGAGTCCGCCACGCCGCCGCCGACGTGCGTGATCAGCGTCTGACGGGTGAATCCCTTGTAGTTGGCAGATCCCGGAATGGACGTCTCGGTCGTGGCGCAGCTGTCGAGGGAGTCGTAGTTCGTGATCGCCTTGATCGCTTCGATGCGGTTGGTGACGAGCTCGTCGGCGGTTCCCAGGAGCCGCGATTCCGACGTCGCGTGCGCCATCCGGGAGACGAACAGCGCCAGCCCGAGCAGGGCCGCCGACAGAATGGCGAGGGCGACGATGACTTCGGCCAGGGAGAATCCGGAACGAGTCCGGAGGCGAGAGCGTCGCATCACTTCAGCCCTCCCAGCACCCACTTGTGCGCCTGGCTGTTGTAGAGGTACCAGTCCGTGCGGCCGGTGCCCAAGGTGAGGCGGACCGCCCGGTAGGTGATGTCGGGTTGGGCGGGGCCGGCGACGTACACCTGCAGGTCGGTGGTCGAGGCGCCGTCGCGGTGGAAGGTCACCGTGGGGAGCCCATTGAGCGTCCCCAGATGCGCGCCGACGATGGACGTCGACACGGATCCGTCGAGCCCCGTGGGCGGCACCGCGAATTTGACCCCGTCGTTCAGAGGATAGGCGCGGCGGTGTTCGGTGGTCTGGATGGTGCCGTCGTTGTTGGCGTCTTCCGACCACTCGAGCGTGTTGTGGGCCGTGTCGATGCTGATGACGACGTCGTACTGCCGGACGAGCGCCGTGCGCTGGGCCTGCATGAGCACGCTCCGCACGCCCTGGATGGCGGCGTCGGTGCGGTAGCGCTGGATGTCGAGCCGTGGGATGGCCAGCGCCGTGATCACGCCCATCATGATCAGCACGATCACGATCTCGAACAGCGTGAATCCCGATGCCGGCGTCGGCGAACCGTGATTGCGCATGGCGATTGCGTCGAGTCTGGATGGACCAACTGGTGACGGCCGCGAAGTCGGTCGTCTTCTTCGTGGTGGCAACGAAGATGCGACATCGACGGTAACCAGCCCCGTGACGGGGACCATCACGCCGGCGGCAGGAGTCATCACATTGTACCACTGTCAGCCTTGCCCGTAATGCTTCCGAGCGTCTACCGTAGAGCACCAGCCGCGCGACTCGACCTCGCAGCGGCGGGCACCCTTTCTCCTTCCCCGGCCGACAGATGGGCGTAATCGCGACCCTGTTGCCGCAGCCCGCACACCTGCAGCGCCTGCGCGCCGCCATCCGCGACCGGCATGAGCTGGTGCCGTGCACGACATGGGATGCGTTGGCAGAGGCGTGCGAGATGCAGCCGGTGCGCATTGCCGTGGTCGACCTGTACGCCACGGGGGAGGCGAACTTCGAGCACATTCGCCAACTCAAGCAGCGCTGGCCGGGGCTGTCGCTGCTGACCTATTCGACGATCACGCTGGATCGTGTCCGCGACGTGTTCGACGCCGGGCGAATCGGGATGGATGCGATGATCGTCGCCGACCAGGACGACAACCCGCGCCAACTGCTCGCCCGCGTCGAACAGGCCGAGTCGCGGAGCCTGGGCAGCGAGGTGCGGCTGGCGCTGGGGGAGGTGGATCCGAGCGTCCGGGACGCGGTGCTGCTGGTGATCACGCGCGCGCACGAACGGCTGTCGCCGGGCGGGCTGGCCCGGCTTCTGGCCCTGCCCAGGCGCACGGTGAGCCAGCGCCTCGCCGTGGCCGGATATCCGCCACCCCGGCGGCTGCTCACCTGGGGCCGGCTGATCGTGGCCGCCCGCATGCTGGAAGATGCCCGCCGGACGGCCGACCGCGTGGCGGCGAGCCTCGGCTTCCCATCGGGGAGCGCGTTCCGGAACGTCTGCCAGCGGTACCTGCATTCCACGCCAAGCGACATCCGGCGGCGCGGCGGCGCGGCGTTCGTCGTCCGGGCGCTGCTCCGGCAGGTTCGCCAGGCCGACACGTCGTCACCCGACGGGCACGTTGCGGCGCGCCACCCGACGCTCGCGCTCTGACCGGCGGGCATCGCACGTCATTCAATTTCACGTTGGAGAATTTTCTGATGAGACGTTCCAAGTGGGTGTTCACACTGCTACTTGCCGGCGCCACCGCTGCCGCCGTGTTCGGATGCCGCGATGCGGCACCGCAGGCGGCGATCGCGGGGCCGGCGGCGCACGCGGCCGGGTTCCGCTTCGATGCCGGCAGCGAGACGAATGCAGGCGACAACGCTGATCGCGAAGCGCACGCCGGCGACGATGGCGGCGCACCGCTGCTCGTCTGTGCCGCGCACGGCCCGGCGTCGGTCAGGGTCTGGGTGGGCGCATCGGGGGCGAGCCTCACAGTGGGGAACGACCACCTGATCATTCCCGGAGGCGCGCTCTCGGACTCGACGCTCATCACGGCTACCATTCCGGCCGACACACTGGCCGACATCCACTTCGAGCCGCACGGGCTGCAGTTCACGAAGGACGTGATTCTCGTGCTCAGCACCGACGGGTGCAGCCTCGGGAGGCAGGCGCCGGGTCACGTGGATTATCTCGACAACGACGGCAACGTGCTCGAGACGCTCGATGGCACATTCAACGGGGGCAGTCACACCGTCACGACCAGGATTCATCACTTCTCTTCGTACGCGATCGCTCTCTGATCGCAGCGGACCGACCTTTCGAGGGCTGACATGCCGATGATGGCATTCGATCGAACGCCGAATCCGGGATCCACGCTCGCCGATGGCGAGGCCGCCGAGCGGCGCGGCGACTACGTGCGCGCATTGGCAGCATACACGCGTGTTGCCGAGTCGGACGAAGGCGCGACGGCGGCGGAAGGTCTCTTCCGTCTCGGGCGCGTGGAATGGCGGCAGGGACGACACGACGCCGCGCTGGCGTGGTACGAGCGCGCGCGCGCAAGAGCTCGCGACGGCGCGCTGCCGGACCTGGAAGCGCGCGCCGAGAACGGGATCGGCGCGGTGCACTATTCCCGCGGCGAGTACGCGCAGGCGCGCGCATCGTACCAACTGGCCATGGGGCGCGCGGCCGACCCGATCCTCATCGGCCAGCTGATGCTGAATCTCGGCGTCATCGCCAACATCGAAGGGAACCTGGAGAGCGCGCTCTGGCACTATCTTCGCGCACGCGCGTTGTTCCGCGACCACGGCGACCAGCAGAGCGAAGCCCTGGCGCTGCACAACCTCGGCATGGTGCACGCGGACCGCGAAGAGTGGGAGGCGGCGGGCGACGCGTACCGGCAGTGCCTGGGCTTGTGCGAATTCCTGGGCAACCGGCCGATGATCGCCAAGGTGCTGCTCAATCAGGCCGAGATATTTGTGGCCGGGCAGGAGTTCGACAAGGCGGTGCGCAATTGCGAGCTGTCGATGTCGATCTCGATCGAACTGGGTGACGAGGTGGAACGGGGCGAGGCGTACCGCTGGCTCGGGTACGCGCACCGGAGAGCCGGCCATCCCGCGGAAGCCGATCGCGCGCTTGTGGAGGCGGTGCACGTCGCGCAGCGGTTCCGCGTGAAGCTGCTGGAGGCCGAGGCGAGCCGCGAGTTGTGGGAACTGAAACGGTCCGCGGGCGATGGCGACGCGGCCCGGTGGCGCGAACGCGCATTGGGGCTGTTCCGCCAGCTCGGCGCCCAGCGGGAAATCGAAGCCATCGAAAGGTCCGACGCGGACGCGCCGTAGGCGGCGACGCCGCCCGAGTCAACGAGTGATGGCGGCGAACAGCTTCGCGACGTCGAACCCGACCGGGTTGATCTCGAAGTACCGGTTGTCGGTGAATCGACCGGTGGACGGGAAGTAGGGCGGCGGGTCGTCCGCCGCGCACCGGTCGTAGCTGTACTGCTTCGAGAAACCCTGGCCGGTGCCCGTGCCGACCGGCCCGCGCGACTGCTGAATGACGCCGCCCGTGAGATACAGGCAGCCGCGTCCCACCCAGCGGCCCTGGCAGTTGATGGCGCTCGAAGGGCCGGCACTATAATTCTGCACGCGGAACGACGTGTTCAGCGCCATGAGCACGGCCTGCACGTACAGCCCCTGGGTGTCGTCGAGCGACTGGTACGCGGACCCGGTGTACTGCGGCGTATTGACGGCGTTGTCGGCCACCACGATGTCGTCGTCGCCGATGAGCCCGAGGGCGTCGGCGCAACGCCCGGCAGACGGATCGTCGGCGTATCGGAGATCGTCGAGCACCACGAGATCGCCGCCGTGGACGTACGTGGTCACGTGTCCGCGCACCGTGCCGCTCACGCCGACGGTGCCGTTGAAATAGACCACGCCCTTGTTGCTCGGATTGAACCCGCGGTAGAGCGGGAACAGGTACCGGGCGTCGGACCTCACGGCCGACACGGCGGCATTGGGCGTTGCCGTGTACTGGATCCACGACCCGTAGGCGTCCACCGGGGTGAAGGTCGTGTCGTCGCCGCCCTTCTGGCGGTCCGCGGCGTTGGGATAGAGCGTGGACGTGCGCGCGACGGCCACCAGGTGCGGGTCGCCGCCCAGATAGCAGCGGGCCCCGGGGTGCTGCATGATGGTCGAGAGCGACGCGGTCTGCTCCGCCGTGGCGGCGGAGTCGGACATCCCCGCGTTTTCCATGAGCTGCTGGAACCAGGACGTCGGATGCACCGCCGCCGGAAAGAACTTGAGATCGGTCGATCCCGGCACGGCATGCCAGTCGCCGCAGTTGGTGTAGCTGCTCACCGAGGTGCCGCCGGGCCAGTCGCCGCGCAGCCAGGCCTGCTGTCCCGTATTCGCCTGGTACACCCGGAAGAATCCCTCGTTGTCGTCGGTCGAGTCGTGATCGCCGTTGAGATCCGTGGCGACGAATTCGATGCGCATGAGCACGGTCGTCTCGTCGCCGTTCGTCGGCGGCGTGAAACTGTAGCCCGAAGCTGCCACATAGCCGGCGAGCGGCGCGAGCGTGCTGTCCGACGGCAGCGTCATCAGGGGCTGATTCTGCGCGTAGCCGCGAAGAAAGGTGCCGTAGGAAGCGCCGCTGATCGTCTGCGCCGTGCCGACGACGTCGTGGAACGTGGCGCCGGTGCTGCCGATGTGGATGACGTCGTTGGACCAGACCGGCCCCCACAGCTGGTCGCCGTTCTGGAAATAGATCGTGGTTCCGAGCATCGATTCGGAGTTCGACCAGTACGCGTACTTCGCGAAGCTCTCGTCCGTCAGCTCCAGCCGGCGAACGAATCCCGCGCCGCGGGGCCCCACGGCCTGGGCCACGATGCTCACGAAGTTTCCGAACTGTCCCGAAGTCGAACCCGACGGACCCACCCAGGCATTCACGGTGATGCCCGGGACGGGGCGGCCGTCGGCCGCGTAGATCGTCTGGCCGGCCATGACCTGCCGGACGCCGCTGTCGGGCACGAGCGCGGCGTTCTCCGTGATCCGGCTCTTCACCATCTGCACCGCGGCTTCGGCGGCGTATTTGAGGTCGCGCTGCCGATCGACGGCCTTGGCCATCATCGTCGCGTTCGACGACAGAATGATCGCCGTCGTGACGAGGGCGCCGATGGCGATCGTGAACACGAGCGCGAGCCCGAGGGCGAACCCCCGCCGCCTGTGCGGAGTGCCGCGGCGCGGAACGCGAAGCGAAGAACGTGGCGTCATGCTCACGGGACGGCGATGATGCCGGTGGTCGCCACGTCCGAACTGCGGGGCGTGCAGTCCACCGCCGCGACGCCGTAGATCCAGCGGTCCCCCGACTTCACGTCGCTGTCGATGTACGTGTACGTGGTGTCGCCGGCCGGCACGCTGGCGTAGGGCAGCACGAAGGTCGCCGCCGTATCCGGACGCCGGAAGATCGCATAACGATCCACGTCGTTCTCTCCGGAGCCGTCATCGAGCGAGGGACTCCACACGAGTTTCACGAAGGGTGAAACCGCGCCCGACACGGAGGTCGTGGCCGCGACCGACACGCCCATGGGCGGCTGCCCGCACGTGGTGCGATTGACGAGGCCCGCGTTGAGCAGCCGGATGGTCGCCTGGATGGGGCGGAGCACATCGCCGAGGCGTGGATCGTGGTAGACGGCGGTGAGCCGCACGCGCACGCTGCGAATGCTGTCGACGAGCGCGAAGCGCCCCGTGTCGGCCGGCGATCCGTGCGCTGCCGCCGAGTGGTAGAGCGGCAGTTTCGACGGCGGAATGAGCACGACGGCGCCTGTGTCGTTCTCCTGGAAATACTGGAACACCGTGTCGGTCGGGTTGAACTGAATGCCGCGCGCAATCACGCTCGGCGGTGCGGCGTTCACCCGGCGCCAGAGGATGTACTCGTTGCTCCGCGCCGTGGTCGAATCCTTGGCGAGGTAGTACGAGATCGTCTCGGCGGGGCTGAGCAGTCCGGCCGCGGTATAGTACGTGCTGTCCGGATACGTGATGCTCGTGCCGGGCAGGGTGATGCCGGCGGTGGTCCGCAGGGCCGAGGTCGTCGTGCTGTCCGCCTTCGGGTCGATATACACGGCCAGGGGATCGCTCGAGTCGCGCGAGACGAGATCGACGTTGAAGGTGATCGCCGTGTTCGAGGCCTGCACGATCATCGGCTGCGTGGGGGCGACGCCGACCCCGGCCACCCGCAGGTCGCGATCGAGGTTCGTGACCGCGAACCGCGCGTTCTGCTGCGCCTCGAGCATTCCCGCCTGCGATGCCAGGAGCGTGGAGCTCCGCCGGAAGGTCTGCACGGCGACCGTCATGATGACCATCATCAGGATCATCGCGACGAGCAGTTCCATGAGCGTGAAGCCGCGGCGGGAGGCGTGAAGGCGCATACAGCGGCGTCAGAAGGAAGCGATCACGGTGGTCTTCCGAACGGTGTCGCTGATCGCCGGATTGGAGACGACGACCGTGACGACCGTGTAATCCACCGAGTCCGCAGGGCCGCCCACGTGTTTGATGATCGTCTGCCGCGTGTAGCCGGCGTGATCGATGCCCGGGATGGACGTCTCCGTGCCCTGAAAGTCGCCGGCGAGCGTCGCGTAGCTGGTGGACGTCTTGATGGTTTCGGTGCGGTCCGCTGCGAGCTCTTCGGCCACCCCCAGCAGCCGGGATTCGGAGGCGGAGTGGGCCATGCGCGACACGAAGAGCGCCATGCCGAGCAGGGCGCTCCCGAGGATGAGCATCGCGACGACGACCTCGACCAGGGTGAAACCGGCGCGCGGTCGTCGGAGCCGTGGGCTCGGGATCACCGGAGGCCTCCGATCACCCAGATGTTGGCCGCCGGGTTGTAGAGATACCAGTCGCTGCGCCCGGTGCTCTGCACCAGCCCGAGCGCGCGATAGATCCGCGTGGGAGCCGCCGGCGTGGCGATGTAGAGCTGGAGGTCGCTGGTGGCCGCGCCGTCCCGGCGGAAGGTGATCGTGGGAAGGGAGCCGATGCTGCCGAGCTGCGAGCCGATCACGGGCCTCGAGATCGTACTGTCGAGTCCCGTGGGCGGCACAACGAACGTGATCCCGTCGGTGAGGGGATAGTTCAGGGAGTGCTCGCCCGATTCGATGATCCCGTCGTTGTTGGCGTCTTCCGAGACGGTGAGTGCCTGGTGGACGGTGTCGATCACGACGATGACGTCGTACTGGTTGATGAGGGCGGTGCGCTGGGCCTGAGTGAGGGCGTTGCGAAACATTTGAATCGCCGCGTCCGCCCGGTATCGGGGCGCGTTCAGCCGCGGGCGCGCAATGGCCACCAGCGTCGCGATCATGACCATGACGATCAGGACCTCGAGCAGGGTGTACCCCGCGGTTCGATGCCATCGGCGGCGATTCGCAACGCTCATCAGAGTGCGTCTACCAGAGAGTCTCAGGATGAAATCGTGGCCGGACAGGCCACTTCATTGACGATCGAACGGGCCAGACTGCGCGAATTCCCCGAGGGGCAGAGTCCGAGCGCGCGCCCTGTGGATCGCGCCGCCCCGCGAGGCCATCGCGAAGCCGGCGGCGCCGACCGGCCGCTCCGAGACCGGCGCTCGCGGCGCATTACATTTCTCGAAGACGCGCTTCCCTTCATTCTCACTCCGTCACGATGCCTCAGGTCAACTTTTCGTCCCTTCCCGCAGATGCCAGGATCTGGGTCTTTGCCGGCGACCGCCCGCTGACCGGTGAGCAGGCCAAGTCGCTCCTCGCCCAGGTGGACCGTTACCTCGCCCAGTGGGCAGCACATGGCATGCCACTCCGGTGCGCCCGGGACTGGCGTTACGACCAGTTCCTGGCCATTGGGATCGATCCGACCGCCGAGCAGGCTTCCGGATGCTCGATCGACGACCTGTTCCGTCACTTGCGCGAAATCGGCAGCTCCCTCGGAACCCAGCTGCTGGGCGGCGGCCGCGTGTACTATCGCGACGCCGACGGGCGGACGCAGTCGGTCAGTCGGGGCCAATTCTCGACGCTCGCGGCAAGTGGAGAAGTGACCGCCGATACAACGATCTTTGACACCAGCGTCATTTTGGCCGCTGACTGGCGGGACCGGTTCGAGCGCCGCGCGGGGGACGCGTGGACGGGGGAGCTGATCGCCGCTAACTGAGCCACCGGTCGAGGCGCTCGCGCACGAAGTCGTCGTCGGCCAATTCCGGGTATTCCGCTCTGATGCGGGCGATGGCGCGGCGCTGACCGGGCGACAGCACCTCGCGGGGATCGAGGCACCAGACGCCCCGCATCAGGCCCTGCGCGCGGAGTACCTCGTGGATGCCTGGTATGCACCCGGCAAAGCGGTTTGCGGCGTCGAAGATCACGCCATTGGCGGCGGTCAGTGCTGCCCCGGTACGCAAGAGAGACGCCGGCACGGCGCCCGCTGCGCGCGCGGCTTTCGCCGCCTCGAGCAGTTCCACCGCGCGCCGCGTCCAGAGCGCCCACTGACCGAGCAGTCCGCCGCTCATGTGGCGCTCTCGCCCGGCGCCTCCCACGCGTGCCTGTACCGGCGTCACGAGGTCGGCCACGATGTTGTCGTCGTTGCCGGTGTAGAGCGCCACGTCGTCGCGGCCGGACTCGAGTACCGCGCGCATCACGTCGGTGGTGGCGTAGCGGTCGAACGGGGCGATCTTGATGGCCCACAGGCCGGGCAGCTCGCAGAGCTCGCGCCAGAACGCGTGCGACAGCACCCGTCCTCCGACAGCGGGCTGGAGGTAGAATCCGAACACGGGCAGCACATCGGCCACGGCGCGGCAATGGCGCACGAGCGCGCGGTCGTCGAGGTCGTCGAGCCCGCCGAGGCTGAGCAGGGCCGTGTGGTATCCGAGCGCGCGCGCCACCGCCGCCTCTCCGCACGCCTGCCGCGTGGAGCCGCGAACACCGGCAACGAGCGCGAACCGTCGTCCCGCGGCGAGCGTGGCGCGGGCCGTCTCGGCGGCGAGCTCGAGCACCGGCCGGTAGAGGCCATGGTCGCGAATCGCGAATTGGGTGGTGTGCACGCCCACGGCGATTCCGCCGGCGCCCGCGTCGACGTAGTAGCGGGTGAGGGCGCGCTGATGGCGCTCGTCGAGCGTGCGGCGCGGGGTCAGCGCCAGCGGGTGCGCGGGGATCACCTGCCCCTCGCGCAGGTGTGTGCGCAGTCCGTCCATCAGAACGCGCCGTCGCGCACGTCGAAGTGCGTGGGCTTGTCGAGGAGGGGACGGCCGTCGCGCACCCACTCGGCGACCCAGTCGAGCATCGTCTCGAGGCGCATGACCGGCGGCTCCAGGGTTCGGGCCATCCGCTCGGTGTTGCTGAGCAGCGCATCGGGGGCTTCGGCGCCGGTGAAGCGCGGCTCGCGCCCGAGGCGCCGCGCGAGCGCTTCGGCGAGCGTGCGCACCGAGAGCGACGCGGATCCCGTCACGTTGAGGAAGAACGGCGGCGTGGCCGCGTGCGGCAGCAGCTCGAGCGCGGCGCGATTGGCGTCGCCCTGCCAGATCACGTTCACGCGCGCCATGTCGAGCGCCACCGGCTCGCCGCGCCACACGCGCAGCGCGAGGTCGGTGAGCACGCCGTAGCGGAGATCGATGGCGTAGTTGAGGCGCATGACGGCGACGCGCGCGCCGGCGGCCGCGGCGTGCTCGAACACACGCTCGCGTCCCAGGCACGACCACGCGTATTCGCCCACTGGCGCCGGTGCGTCGGTTTCGCGGGCGCCGCCCGATGCCACCGGCGTGAGCGCGTAGACGTTGCCGGTGGAGAACACGACGATTCGCGACGCGGCGTAGCGCTCCGCGCAGATGGCGGGCACGACGACGTTCATCATCCAGGTGCGCGACGGCGCGTCGCGCGTGCCGAACTTCTGGCCGGCCATGAAGATCACGTTCGGCGCGTCGGGCAGGGCGGCGACGGCGGCGCGGTCAAGCAGGTCGCAGCGAAGCGTCTCGACACCGGCGTCGCGCAGCGCGCGCTCGGCGCGCGGCGAGGAGAAGCGGGAAACTGCGATGACGCGCCGCGCGGGCGAACCGGCGCTGCGCGCGGCGGCGGCCATGCGCGCGAGGGTCGGTCCCATCTTGCCGCCGGCGCCGAGCACCACGAGGTCGCCTGGGCAGCGGGCGAGCGCGGCCACGGTTTCGGGACGCGGCTCGGCGAGCTGCGCGTCGAGGGCGGCTTCGTCGCGCGGGCAGGCGGCGTTCACGCGCGCACGACGTCGGGGCGCCAGTCCCTGATCTGGCGTTTCACGTCGTCGGCGGTGGCGAGCTCGCCGGCGATGCACCGCCGCACGAGGTCAGGCATCTCGCCGTCGCTGGCGAACCGGAGGCCGATGATCTGGCGGAGCGTGAGATCGCCGATGCGCGCGCGGAGATCGCCGGGGAGAATGGCGGTGAGCCGCAGCCGCATCTCGAGTCCCACGAGCCGGTTCTGCACGATGAGCGTCGAGGCGCGCGAGGCGAGCAGCCCGGCGGCAAGCGCCATGGACACCACGACCCACCATCCGGCGTGCCACGATGGGGCGTCGAGAAAGGCGGCGATGGCGATCACCACATTGGCGGCGAGGACGGGGAGCGCGAAGAGATGGTAGATCGGAAAGATGCGCCGGTGGTTCTCGTACGACTGTTGTCTGGCGGGCATGGAGCCCTCCCAAGGCGGTTGAGCGGCGGCTACGACGTCGGAGCAACTGCGCGGCGGGCGTATGTCTGGAGGCGCGCGACCATGGCCGAGAGTCCTGCTTCGCGCCCCGCCAGTCCGATGCCGTCCATCATCCGGCGGACGAAATCGGGGGGAATGGCGAGCGTGGTTTCGGGCGGCTGGTCGTTGACGGCCGAAAACAGGATGGCGAGAAACGCAGCGATGGTGGGAGACTGCCGCACGTTGACGTCGGCATAGAAGTGCAGCTTGCCGTCGTGGATCTCGGGAAAGAGATCGACGCGCGTCTGGCACTCGGGCACGGTGTAGTTGCTGCGGTCGAGGGCAGAGAACCGGTCGGGAAGAGGCTCGAGTTTGCGGGAATAGTGCAGCAGCGCCTGCATCTTCTCTTCCCGCCCGAGCGCCGCGAACTGGTGCAGGAGGCGGGCGATCGACGGCGGAAGCTCGTGGCGCTGTTCGGTCTGGGCCATGCGGGGAGATAAAGCGGGGCGCCGAGACGGAGTCAAGCACTGGCGATCAGCGCGTCCGCACTTCCTCTTTGTATCCTGAATCCTTCACCGTCGACCTTCAACCTTCAACTCCCTCCCGCCATGTCGAACCGTTCGGTCACCTTCCATCGCTGGGACGGCATGCCCCGCGAAACCGTCTCGCCCATGCTCGACCGGCGCCTGATCACGGGCGACCGGATGATGCTCGCGCACGTGTATCTGAAGCGCGGGTGCATCGTGCCCAGGCACCAGCACGAGAACGAGCAGTTCACGTACATCCTGGAGGGCGCGCTGCACTTCTGGATCGGCGAGGACGAGAAGGAGGAGGTGACGGTGCGCGCCGGCGAAGTGCTGCACATTCCGTCGATGGTGTGGCACAAGGCCGAGGCGCTGGAGGACACGCTCGACGTGGACATCTTCGATCCGCCGCGCCAGGACTGGCTGAACAAGACCGACGCCTACCTGCGGCGCTGAGCCATGGACCTGGGGCTGAGGAACCGGACGGCCGTGGTCTGCGCGGCGAGCAGCGGGCTCGGGTATGCGACGGCCCGCGAACTGGCGGCCGAGGGAGCGCGGGTGGTGATCTGCGCGCGGCGCGACGAGAAGCTGCAGGCCGCGCGTCAGGCGATCATCGCCGAGACGAAGGCCGACGTGCGCGCGGTGGCGGCGGACCTGGCGACGACGGCGGGGATCGAGGCCGTGGCGCAGGCGGCGGAGCGCGCATTCGGGCCGGTGGACATTCTCGTGAACAACACCGGAGGCCCGCCCAGCGGGCCGTTCGAGAAGCTGACGTGGGAGCTGTGGCAGCAGCACGTGGACAACCTGCTGCGCAGCACCGTGGAGCTGACGCGCCGGGTGCTCCCGGGGATGAGAGAACGCAAATGGGGGCGCGTGCTCAACGTCACGTCGATCACGGTGAAGCAGCCGGTGGACGGGCTGATGCTCTCGAACAGCCTGCGGGCCGCGGTGACCGGATTCGCGCGGACGCTGGCCACGGAGGTGGCGAAGGACGGGGTGACGGTGAACTGCATCCTGCCCGGATTCACGAAGACCGAGCGCGTGGAACAGCTGGCGAAAGCGAACGCGGAGCGCGAGGGGGTGGCGGTGGAGCAGGTGAATGCGCGGACGGAGGCGCAGATTCCGATGGGGCGGCTCGGGGATCCGCGCGAGTTCGCGGCGCTGGCGGCGTTTCTGGTGTCGGAGCGGGCGAGCTACATCACCGGACAGTCGGTGGCGGTGGACGGGGGATGGATCAGGGGGCTGTACTGATGCCCATGTACGGACTCGTCGGCAAACTGCTCACGGTTCCCGGCAAGCGCGACGAGCTCGTCGCCATTCTGCTCGGCGGCACGGGCGGGATGCCCGGGTGCGTGAGCTACGTGATCGCGAAGGATGCCACGAACCCGGATGCCGTCTGGGTGACGGAGGTGTGGGAGAGCAAAGAGGCACACGCCCATTCGCTCATGCTGCCGGCGGTGCGGGACGCGATCGCGCGCGGCAAGCCGCTCATCGCGGGATTCGGCGAACGATTCGAGACGCAACCGGTGGGCGGTACAGGGCTGCCGTAGATGCACCCGCGCGACGTCGCCGCCAGCTACGACCGGATCGCCGACACCTGGAACAGCGAGGCGTTCTCGCGCAGCGACGGGATCGAGCAGCATGAACGGGCGCTCGCGTTCGTCGCGCACGGCCGGCAAGCGCTCGACATCGGCTGCGGGTGCAGTGGACGGTTCATCGACCTCCTGGCGGGGCGCGGGTTCGAGGTGGAAGGCGTGGACCTCTCCGCCCGGATGATCGAGCTGGCGCGGCGGCGCCACCCGCGCGTCACCTTTCACCACGCGGACATCCGCGAGTGGAACCCGCGCGGGCACTACGACTTCATCTCGGCGTGGGACAGCATCTGGCATCTGCCGCTCCGCGACCACGAAGGCGTGCTCAGCAGGATCCTCGGGATGCTCGCGCCGGGCGGCGTGTGCATCTTCACGGCCGGCGGGCTGGATGCGCCCGGCGAAAAGGTAGACGCCGCCATGGGCGTGCCGATGTACTACAGCACACTCGGCATTCCCGGGACTCTGGCCGTCATCGACGAGTCGGACTGCGTGTGTCGGCATCTCGAGTACGACCAGCCCCCAGAGTTGCATGTCTTCATGGTTGCGCAGCGCCGGGGCGAGGCATCGAATGCACCCTCGCAGCCCCGTGGGCCTACCCCGCCGTCTTCCGGAAGCGCCGCGTCGCCGCCGTGATCACGAGCGCGCCCATGGCCGCGAGCACCAGCGCCTGCGGCCAGAGAATCCGCCATCCGGCGCCGCGCAGGAACACGCCGCGTACGATCTCCAGGAAGTAGCGCAACGGATCGAGGTAGGTCACGTGCTGCAGGACTCGGGGCATGTTCTCGATGGGGAACATGAATCCCGACAGCATGATGGCCGGCAGGAAGAAGAAGAACATCGACATGAACGCTTCCTGCTGCGTGCTCGACACGGTGGAGATGAACAGCCCGAGGCCGATGCCTGTGAGGATGTAGAACACGCTGGACAGCAGCAGGAACGCCGCGCTTCCCCGGAATGGAATGTGGAACCAGAGCAGCGAGACGGCGGTGATGAGCGTGAGGTCGACGAACGCCACGAACACCGAGGGGAGGGTCTTCCCCACGATCAGCTCGAACGGGCGCAACGGACTCACCATGAGCTGCTCCAGCGTGCCGATCTCGCGCTCGCGCACCACGGCCAGCGACGTGAGCAGCAGGGTCATGAGGAGCACGATGGTGCCGATCACGGCGGGCACGTTGTACACGCGGCTCTCGAGGTTCTCGTTGAACCATGCCCGGACCCGAAGGTCCACGCCGGGGCGCACGGCACCGGCCAGGGCCGCCACGCCGGGTCCGTGATCGATGCCCCACTGCGACACGATCTGCGTGGCGTACCCGAGGGCCACGTTCGCGGTGTTGGCGGAGCTGCCGTCCACCAGGAGCTGCACGTTCGCCTGACGGCCGGCGCCGAGGTCCTTCGCGAATCCGCGGGGAATCTCCAGCCCCACCAGGACGTCCCCGCGGTCCAGCCCGCGCACGAGATCGCGCGGCTCGTCGCTGCGGGCCGTGACGCGAAAGTAGCCCGAGGCCGTGAGCGCCGACACCAGGGCGCGCGATTCGTAGGTCTGATCCTGATCCACCACCATCGTCGCGGCGTTGCGCACGTCGGTGTTCACGGCGTAGCCGAAGACGATGAGCTGCATGATCGGCGCCGCGAACAGCACGCGCCGCGCACGCGGGTCGCGCAGCATCTGCCGGAACTCCTTGCGCAGCATTTGCCGCACGCGCGTCCAGCTCATGATCCGGCCGTTCACGGCGCGATCTCCTTGCGGAACGCCCGCACGGCGAGCGTCAGGCCCAGGGCCGCGTACACGATCATGGCGAACCCCTGGCGCCAGAGCACGGCCACGCCCACGCCCTTGAGGAAGATGCCGCGCAGCACGACCACGAAATAGCGTGCCGGCACGGCCATGGTGATCGCGCGCAGCGGGAGGGGCATGCTCGCGATGTCGAAGATGAGCCCCGACAGCAGCAGTGACGGAATGAACGTGACCACCATGGCGAGCTGGGTGGCCAGGAGCTGCGACTTGAGCGCCGCGCTGATGAAGATGCCGAGCCCCAGCGATCCGAGCAGGAACAGCGTCGACATCCCGGCCAGCAGCAGGGGATTGCCGCGGAACGGCACGTGAAAGACGAACATCCCGAGGAGCACGGCCGCCGTGACGTCCGCGAGTCCGATGACGAGATACGGCAGGAGCTTTCCGCCGATCACTTCGAGCCGGTGGACGGGGGTGGCCGCGAGCTGCTCCATCGTGCCCCGCTCCCATTCCCGCGCGATGGTGAGCGCGGTGAGCATGGCCGCGATGATCATCATGATCACGGCCACGAGCCCGGGCACGATCATGTTCGCGCTCTCCAGGGCCTCGTTGTACCACACTCGGCTCTGCACGTTCACCGGATAGGGAATGGCGCTGGCGCCGAGCACGGCGTTGGCCGAGAAGGCGCCGACAATCGCCTGCGCGTAGTTGATGGCGATGGACGCGGTGTTGGCGTCGGCGCCGTCGAAGATGGCCTGCACGGGCGCCGGCCGGCGCGCGGCGAGGTTCTTCTCGAATCCCACCGGGATCACGAGCGCCATGCGCACCGCGCCGCGATTCAGCAACCCGTCGATCTGCGACTCGTCGTCGAGCCGGCTGGTTAGCTCGAAGCGTCCCGACGCCACGAACGCCGAGACGAGCGCGCGGCTCTGCACCGATTGGTCGCGGTCGAGCACGGCAGTCCTGATGTCGCGCACGTCGAAGCTGATCATGTACCCGAACACGACGATCAGCACCGCAGGTACCACGAACGCCATCCCGAGACTGCGCGGATCGCGCCGGAGCTGGATTGCCTCCTTGCGCGCCATGGCGAGCAGGCGCCGCCAGCTCAGGCGCACGGGTCAGCCCTCCACCGCGCCGCCCTCGCGGCGCACCAGCGAAACGAAGACGTCCTCCAACGACGGGCGAACGGTGGTGACGCGGTCGCAGGTGCGGCCGCGCGACGCCAGGTATCCCGGCAGGGCCGCGCGCGCCTGCGCCTCGTCCTCCACCACCACGTGCACCGTGCGCCCGAACATCGCCGCTTCGACCACGCCGGGCGCGTGCTGCAGCTCCTGCACGGCCGTCGGACCGTCGTCGGTGGCGATCTCGAGAATGGGCTCGGTCATCCGGCTGCGGAGCGCCGCCGGCCGATCGAGTGCGATCACGCGGCCCCGGTTCATCAGCGCCAGCCGGTGGCAGTATTCGGCTTCTTCCATGTAGTGCGTGCTGACGAAGATCGTCGTGCCGCGATCGGCGAGGGCGTAGATCAGCTCCCAGAAGCTGCGTCGCGACACCGGATCCACGCCCGACGTTGGTTCGTCGAGAAAGAGGATCGGCGGCTCGTGCAGCACGGCGCAGCCGAGCGCCAGGCGCTGCTTCCAGCCGAGCGGAAGCTCGGCCGTCATCTGCCGGCGATGGTCGGTAAGGCCGGCCATGCGCAGCACCCACTCGCGGCGCTCGTCCAGCCGCGGTCCCGTCACGTCGTAGAGCCCGGCGAAGAACGCGATGTTCTCCTCGACGGTCAGGTCGCCGTACAGCGAGAAGAGCTGCGACATGTAGCCGATGCGCTCCTTGATGTGCTCGGCGCCGGTGCGCAGATCGAACCCGGCCACGCGCCCAAAGCCCGACGTGGGCGCGAGCAGACCGGTGAGCATCTTGATGGTCGTCGTCTTGCCGGCGCCGTTGGGGCCCAGGAAACCGAAGATCTCGCCCTCCGGCACCTGAAAGCTGACATGGTCAACGGCCGTGAAGTCGCCGAACGTGCGGGTCAGCTCGTGAACCTCGACGGCGTTCGTCACGCGGGCACCGTGGGCGCGGCGGCCGTTTCGGACACGCGCTGGATGAACACGTCCTCCAGCGACGGGTCGAGGTCGTGCACGTCCAGCACGTCGACCCCCGCCGCAGCGAGCGCCGCCTGCACCTGCGGCCAGTCGCGCCCCTTCGTCTGCAGCGCCAGATGGATCGTGTCGCCGAACAGCGCCGCATGGTGCGCGGCCGGCGTGCGCTCGAGCACCTGCATCGCCTGCCGCGGCGCCGAGGTGCGAAGCCCCACCATGCGTCCCGCGAGGGTGCGCTGCAGCGCCGCGGGGGTGTCCAGCGCGACGACACGCCCGCGGTCGAGCAGCGCCACGTGATCGCACCGCTCGGCTTCGTCCATGTAGGCCGTGGTGACCAGCACCGTGACGCCGTGCGCCACCATGTCGTGGACGATCAGCCACAGGTCGCGGCGGGAAATGGGGTCGACGCCGAACGTGGGCTCGTCGAGCAGGAGGATCTCGGGCTCGTGGATGAGCGCGCAGCAGAGGCCGAGCTTCTGCTTCATGCCGCCCGACAGCTGCCCGGCCAGCCGGTGTTCGAATGCCCCGAGACTGGAGAAGTGGTAGAGGCGTTCCAGGCGCGCGGGGCGCTCGCGGGCCGGCACGCGGTACAGGTCGGCGTAGAAATCGATGTTCTCGCGCACGGTCAGGTCGGCGTACAGGCCGAACCGCTGCGACATGTACGCGATGTGCTCCTTCACGCGTTCGGGTTCGCGGGCCACGCTGACACCGCGGATCACGGCGTCGCCGGCCGTCGGCGGCAACACGCCGGCCAGCATCCGCAGCGTCGTCGTCTTGCCGGCGCCGTCGGGGCCGACGAGGCCGAACAGCTCGCCCCGCGCGACGTCGAACGAGAGCCCGTCCACCGCCACGCCGCCGCCGACCGCGCGGCGCAGATTGCGCCGCGAAATGGCCGGCGCGCCGGCCGGCGCCGCGGGCGCGCTCACTTCGCGGCGCCTCCCAGCGCGACGTCCGCGGGCATGCCGGGCTTGAGATCGTACGTCGTGGTGTCGCCGGTGATCCGGACCTTGACCGCGTACACCAGCTTCACGCGCTCCTGCGTGGTCTGCACGTTGCGCGGCGTGAACTCGGCCTCGCTCGAAATGAACGACACCTCGCCCGGGTACGTCTTGCCGGCGTACGTGTCGGTGCTGATCGTCGCGGGCTCGCCGAGCCGCACGGCGGCGACCCGGTCCTCACGCACATAGATGCGCACCCACCGGTCGCGCAGGTTCATCACCGTGAGCACCGGAGCGCCGGCGCCGACGGTCTCGCCCGGCTCGCGGTCGCGCACGGTGACCACGCCGTCGAACGGGGCGCGGATGACGCCGTTGTCCATGGCGGCGTCGGCCTGGCGCACCGTAGCCTCGGCCTGCTGCACCACGGCGCGCTGTGCGTCGATGCGTTCGCGGCGCGGGCCGCTCACCACGAGCTGCAGCTGCTGATCGGCCTGGGCCTTGGCGCCGCGCGCCACGTCGAGCGCGAGGCTCGCCTTGTCGAACGACTCGCGGGACAGCGCGCCCCCCTGGAAGAGGCGCTGCGTGCGGTCGAAGTCGCGTTGCGCATCGGCGAGGCGTGCCGTGGCCGTGCTGTCGGCTTCGCGCGCCTGCGCCAGCTCCTCGCTCCGCGCGCCGCGTTCGAGCTCGAGGAGTGCGGCCCGGGCGGCGGCGAGGCCGGCACGCGCCTGCGCCTGCCGCGCCGCGAGATCGGTTCGATCGAGCATGGCCAGCGTGTCGCCGGCCTTCACCCGGTCGCCCTCGTGCGGGCCGACGCTCGCGATGCGTCCGGGAAGCTGGAAGCCGAGGTCCGCTTCGGTGGCCTCGACCGTGCCGGACGCCACGGGCTCCGCGGCGCCCGCCCGCCCGCGGAAGGCGACGAGATAGACGGCTGCCGCAACGACGAGCAGCACGACGACGGCGGGAACGATGCGTTTGCGGTTCATGGCAGGGACTCCACGTTGCGGGCGAGCCAGGCGCGCGACAGCTCGCCGAGCGTACGGGCCAGGTCGACGCGAGCAGCGATCTCCGCATGGCGGGCCTGGATCAAGCTGGCCTGGGCGGCGTACAGCTTCGCTTCGGCGTCGAGGTAGTCGGTCTGGACGACGGTGCCCACGTCGAGCGCGAGCTTCTCGATGCGTTCCACTTCCTGCGACTGCGCGACGGCGCTCTCGAGCGCGGACACGCGGGCGTGCGCCTCGCGCAGCGCGGCGAGATTCTGATCGATGCCGTGCTCCACGTCGAGGCGGGCGAGCTGCACGCGTGCAGCGGCGGCGCGGGCATCGGCATCGGCGCGCTGCACGGCGCTGGCGCGGCTGCCGCCGGTGAACACCGGATACGACATCGCCACGCCGACCTGCCACTCGCCGGAGTAGTTGCCCGCCCACCGGCCGCGGTCGATGTACGCGCCCTGCATCTGTACGGTGGGGAGGCGGGTGGCGCGCGCCGCCGAAACGGCGGCGAGCGCGGCCTCCGATTGCTGCTCCGTCTCGCGCACGTCGCTGCTCGCGTGCCGGGCTTCGGCGACGAGACGGGCCCGGGCGGCGCCCGAGGTATCCGGTGCCGCGGACGTGTCGGCCAGCGCGAGCGGCGCTAGCTCCGCGCCATGCACGGCGTCGAACGAGACGTCGGCGATCTGCGCGAGCTGGTGCTCGGCCACCTCCAACCGCGAGGCGGCGCTGATCCGGTCGGCGCGGGCGCGCTGCAATTCGGCATCCATGCGCAGCACGTCGACGTGCGCCGCCTTGCCCTGCGCTTCGAGCTGCGCCATGCGCGCCTGCGCAGCCGCGAGCGCGTCGACCAGCCGGTCCTGCGCGGCGAGAAGCTGTCGGGCGTCGAGCGCGGCGAGATAGGCGTGGACCGTGGACGTCATCAGGTCCTGTTCCGTCGACGTGAGTGCGTCGCCCGCGGCGGCGCGCAAGGCGCGCTGCGCCGTGATGCGCGCCGAGCGCTTGCCGAAGTCGAGCACGGTCCAGTTGAGCGAGAGCCCGGCCTGGTAGGGCGTGCGGTCGAACAGCGGCGGGTTGCGCAGGTCGAGACCGTGCAGGGGCGCCACGACCATCGGCTTCTGGAACCGGGTGAGCGAGCCGTCGAAGCTCAGGCCGGGCAGGAGGCTGGAGCGGGCGTCGTTGAAGTCGGCGACGGAGCGGTCCTGCACGGCCCGGGCGGCGGCGACGGCCGGATGCGTCTGCAGGGCGCGGTCCACCACGCTCTGGAGCGTGAGGCGCGTGGTGTCCTGCGCCTGCATCGCGAGCGCGAGGAGCAAGGCGGAGATCATGTCGAGGCCTGCGGGGTGTTGGCGATGGATTGGCGCACGCTCTTCACCACATGGTCGGTGATGCGCGCCTGCTGGTCGGCGGCGTTGGGGTCGACGCCGAGAGCGACGCTGACCACGCGGCGCGCGGCACGAACGAAGAAGGGCTGCGACATCACCGTGACGGCGAGCAGCGCGGGATCGCCGGCGCGGATGGACCCGTCGCGCTGTCCCTCGGCGATGACGGCGGCCACGGCGCCGATGTTGCGGCGCATGAGGGCGGCGATCGGGGGCGGCAGCGGGCGGTCGCCGGCCAGCTCGCGCAGGAGGATGATGGGCGGGCCCGGGTTGTCGAGCAGGTGCGCGAGGGCGCCGCGGACGACGTGCTCGATGCGGTCGAGGGGCGGGCCGGGAGCCGCGGCGAGCTCGGCGATGCGGGCGCCGAAGGGTTCGGCCATCGACTCGATCGAGGTGTGGTACAGCGCTTCTTTCGAGCCGAAGTGGTAGGTGACGGCGCCGAGGTTGACGCGGGCTGCGGAGACGATGTCGCGGACGGAGACGGCGTCGTAGCCGCGCGTGGTGAAGAGGTCGCGGGCGACGTCGAGGATGCGTTCGCGGGTGGAGGATTGGTCAGTCATACGTTCGTATGATATGATACGACCGTATGAATGTCAATGCGTGGCCGGCTCGGCCCGCAGCCCGGCTGACCGGATCGATGCACGACGTCGACCGCCGGGGGAAAAAATCGCCGCTCCGGGATGTCCCGGAGCGGCGAACCACTACGTGCGACCAGCGGGGCTCAGCCGTTCTGAATCGGCGTCGCAACCTTCACTTCGATCTTGCGCGGCTGCGCGACCCGGGCCTTGGGAATCGTGATCTCCAGCAGCCCGTTCGACGACTGCGCCGTGATGTGGTCGCCGTCCACGAACTCCGGCATCCGGATCGAGCGCTCGAACATGCCCGACACGCGCTCGTTGGCGTAGACGCGGACCTCGTTGTCGCCCGCGGCGAGCGTCGGCGCCTTGGTGCCGCGCACGGTCAGCACGTTCTGTTCGAAGCTGATGTCCACGTCCTTCGGATCGACGCCCGGCAGCTCGAGGGTCACGAGGTACGCGTCCTTGCGCTCGGTGACATCGAGGGCCGGTACCCACACGTGGCCGTCGAACGCCCGGCCCTGTGCGGTGAAGGCATCGTCGAGCGCGCGATTGAGCGACAGCATCCGGTCGAGCGTGGACGAGAGAGAACGAGTGGCAATCATGGCAATCCTCCTGAACGGTGCGTTGGTCAGGGCGTCTGGGCGACGCCACCCGGCGGCCCGCGCCTCGCCCGCATACCGAGGCACGCGGCATGCCAGCGTCCCGCGGCCAAACTGGCAAACCGCGGGCGCCTTCCGTCGTCCCGGTTGACAGCGTGGAGCGTCGCGGCCTGCCAAAACGGGGAACCGCCGGCTCCGGAATCCGGTATGTTTGCTGGACGCGACGCCATCACCCGCGAGGAGCGACGATGCTGATCAAGAAGCCGGACGACATCCCCTCTTCCGAGATCACCCCGGAGGGCGACTATGTCGACCGGCGCTCGTTCCTGAAGCTGGCGGGCGGCGTCGGCGCCGTGGCCGCGGGGACTGCGCTGGCGCCGCGGCTGCTGCGCGGCGCGCTCCTTTCCGCCGGATCCCAGGAGGACAAGCTCAACACCTGGGACCAGATCACCTCGTACAACAACTATTACGAGTTCGGCACCGAGAAGTCCGATCCCAAGGCCAACGCGCAGCAGTTCCGTACGCAGCCCTGGTCGATCGAAGTCACCGGCCTGTGCAGGAAGCCGGGGCACTACGCCTATGAGGATCTCTTCAAGCCCGCCAACCGCGTGGACCGCGTGTACCGGCTGCGCTGCGTCGAAGCGTGGTCGATGGTGATTCCGTGGAACGGCTACGTGCTCGCCGACATCCTCAAGCGCTTCGAGCCGGATCCCGGCGCCCGGTACGTGAAGTTCACGACGCTGTACGATCCGGAGCAGATGCCGGGACAGCGGCGGCCGGTGCTGCAGTGGCCGTACGTGGAGGGGCTGCGCATGGACGAGGCCATGCACCCGCTCACGCTGCTCGTCACCGGGCTGTACGGAAAGCCGCTCCCCAATCAGGACGGTGCGCCGGTGCGCCTGGTGGTGCCGTGGAAGTACGGCTTCAAGGGCATCAAGGCGATCGTGAAGATCGAATTCGTCGACCAGCAGCCGATGACTGCCTGGATGCTGGCGGCTCCCGACGAGTACGGCTTCTACGCGAACGTGAATCCTCACGTCGATCATCCGCGGTGGACGCAGTCGGTCGAGCGGCGCATCGGCGAATTCCGCCGCCGCCCGACGCTCATGTTCAACGGGTACGCCGACCAGGTGGCGTCGATGTACGCCGGCATGGACTTGAGGAAGTACTTCTGACGCTTTCGCAGACGCTGGCCCGCCGGCGCTGGCTCAAGCCGGCGGTGTTCGCGGCGTGCCTGCTGCCGGCCATCGACCTCGCCTGGCGCGCGCTGCACCCCGACGGCCTCGGCGTCAATCCGATCGAGGAAGCCGAGATCTTCACGGGGCTCTGGACGCTGCGCTTTCTCGCCATCACGCTGGCGGTGACGCCGGCGCGCGAGCTGCTGCGGCTCGGCGTGCTGGCCAGGTACCGCCGGATGTTCGGCCTGTTCACGTTCTTCTATGCGTTCGTGCACCTCTCGATGTGGGTGGGCGTGGACTGGTTCTTCGCGTGGGGCCTGATGGGCGGCGAGATCGTGAAGCACCGCTACATCCTGGTCGGCATGGCGAGCTTCCTCCTCCTCATCCCGCTCGCCCTCACCTCCACGAACGGCTGGGTGCGGCGGCTCGGCGGCCGGCAGTGGCGGCGGCTCCATCAGCTCATCTATCTGATCGCGATCGGCGGAACGGTCCACTACCTTTGGGCGGTGAAGAAGGACACGCTGTTTCCGCTCGTCTATCTCGCGGTGTTCGTCGTGTTGCTTGCGTACCGCGTCGTGGCGCGATGGGGACTGCGAAGCCGCCAACCCGCCAGGGCCCGCTCCGGTGTCACGAACGCCGCCACCCTCCAGCGCAGCGAATAGCCCGTTCGATTGCTTTGCGATCGCGGCTCCGGGTCTGGAGCCGCTCGTGGCAGCCGAGCTGTCGGCGCTGGGCGAAACGCCGGACCTCGAGGCGGGCGGCGGCGGCGTCGCCTGGCGGGGAGACGCCGAGTCGCTGTGCCGCGCGAACCTGTGGCTGCGCACGGCCAGCCGCGTCGTCGTGCGCACGGCGCACTTTCGGGCCCGCGCATTCTACGAATTGGAGCGGCATGCCCGGCGGATCCCGTGGGAGCGGTTCGTCGCGCCCGGAGGCGCGGTGCGATTTCGCGTCACCTGCCGCAAGTCGCGCCTCTACCACTCCGACGCCGTCGCCGAACGCCTGGCGGCCGCGATCGAGCACCGGCTGGGCGCGGCCAGCGCATTCTCCGCGCCCGGCGGCACGGACGACGACGAGGGCGCCGAGACGTCGCGCGAGCAACTCTTCGTCGTGCGGATCGCGCACGACGTCTGCACGGTGAGCGCGGACGCGTCGGGCGCCCTGCTCCACCTGCGCGGCTACCGGCGGGCGGTGGCGAAGGCGCCGCTGCGCGAGACGCTCGCCGCGGCCCTCCTGATGGCTGCCGAATGGCGCGGCGCCACGCCGCTGCTCGATCCGCTGTGCGGCTCGGGCACGATTCCGATCGAGGGCGCGATGATCGCGCGGCGCATCGCGCCGGGGCTCCGGCGCCAGTTCGCGTGCGTCGCATGGCCCGGGTTCCCGCGCGACGCCTTCGCGCGCCTCGTGGCGGACGCCGAGGCGCGCATCCTTCCCGGCTGCCCGGTGCCGATCCACGGTTCGGACCGCGATGCCGGCGCCATCGACGCGGCGCGCGCCAACGCCGAGCGGGCCGGCGTGGCGGGCGACGTCGAGTTCTCGGTGAACGCCGTCTCGGCCGTCGCCCCGCCGCCCGGCCCGGGGCTGGTGGCGGCCAATCCGCCGTACGGCGTGCGCGTCGGCGACCGGCACGAAGTCCGCAACCTGTACGCCCAGCTCGGACACGTACTGCGCAGGCACTGCGGCGGATGGCGCCTGGCGCTGCTCAGTCCCGATGCGCGGCTGACCGCTCAGCTCGGCTTCGCCATGCAGCCCGTGCTGAGCACGAGCAACGGCGGCATTCCCGTTCGGGTGGAAGTGGGAGAAATTCCCGCCGGTACCGAACCGTCGAGGATCTACTTCTGACGACGCGCGGGGTGGTGGTATCCGTGAACGTTTCGGCGGGCGGCGTGCCCAAGCGGCCCGTGGCCCGCGCGCGGGCGACGACGGACGGGCTGGAGGGCGACCGCCAGCGCGATCTCGAACACCACGGCGGAGCGCAGCGCGCGTTGTGCGTGTATTCGGCCGATCTCATCGATGCGCTGCGCGCGGAGGGCCACGCCATCACCACCGGGGCGGCCGGGGAGAACCTGACCGTCCGCGGCGTGGCGTGGAACGCGATGACGGTGGGCGCGCGGTTCCGCGCCGGCGAGGTGGAAGCCGAGGTGACCGGTTACGCCAGCCCCTGCCACAATCTCCAACCGTATTTCACGGACGGGCGTTTCGGGCGGATCTCCCAGAAGACGCACCCGGGATGGAGCCGCGTGTACGCGCGCGTGCTCCACGAGGGGGAGATCGCGGCCGGCGCGCCGTTCGAACTGCTCACGCGATAGCGCCGCGTATCGTGGTGCCGCGCGATGCGGTAACTTAGCCGACGCCAATGCGGAATTCGCTCCGGGACCTCCGAAACGCAGCGCGCGGTCTGGCGAAACTGCGGCCGTTCATTCCGCTCACGCCGGCATCGGCGGTGGTCGTCGTGCTCACGACCGCCGTGACGATGGTGATGGAGGTCGCGGCGGTCGGTTTCATGGCGCAGCTGCTGAACCTCGTGCTCGGGACGGCCACGGGCACCACGCGCCTGCTCACGTTCGCGATGCGCGTCGTGCCCGGCGCGTCGACGGTCACGCTGGCCGGCGCGTTCGGGGCTGCGGTGATCCTGGCCATCGGGCTCAAGAACGGTTCGCTCTACATCAACACGAGCGTGCTCGCGCGCATTCAGCGCACGGCGATGGAGCGGATCCGGGCGGTGCTGTTTGCGCGCCTGCAGGCGGCGCCGCTCGACGTGTTCGACCACCATTCGTCGGCGGAGTTGTCCAGCCTCTTCGTCGAGGAATCCCGGCGCGCCCTCGAGTGCCTGCCGGTGGGCGTCGGTCTCATCCAGACGGTGGGCACGGGGCTGCTGTACATCGCGGCGCTGATCTGGATCTCGCCGCTGCTGGGCATCGGCACGGTAGTGGCGGGCGTGGTGGGCGCGGTGCTGATCGCCCGGCTGTACCGGCACTTCGGACGGCTGGGCCGCGAGATGACGGCCGGCAACATGGAGGTGGCGCGCCGCACCGCCGAGGCGTTCAACGGCGTTCGCGTCATCCGGGCCGCGAACGCGCAGCAGCTGGAGGCGGAGCGCTTCGAGCGCACGAACACCGGTCAGGCCACCGTGAACGAGCGCTACCAGCGCGCGGCGGCGGTGCTGCAGCCCATCGTCGAAACCGGCTCGCTGGTGGCGGCGATCTCGCTGCTGCTCGGCGCCTACGCGTTCCTCGTGGCCCCGGGCGCGATGACGTCGGCCAAGCTCACGGCCTTCGGGCTCGTGCTGCTGCGGCTCGTGCCGCTGGTGAACCGCTTCTTCGGCGTCCAGGCGCACCTGCTGTTCCTGTCCAGCAGCATCCGCGAGATCACGCGGTGGCTCGACACGCCGCAATTCCCGGCGCGCCCGTTCGGCACGGCCATATTCGAAGACGTGCGCGACCGGATCGCGGTGCGCGGATTGAGCTACCGGTACCGTCCCGACCGCGCGGCGCTGGACGACGTGTCGTTCGACATCCCCGCCGGAAGCACGGTGGCGCTGGTCGGGCGGTCGGGGAGCGGCAAATCGACGATGGCGACGCTGCTCCTCCGGCTGCGGGAGCCGACCGCGGGGCACGTGCTCGTGGACGGTGTGGATTACTGGAACTTCTCGCCGGAGAGCTGGCACGCGCACGTGGCGCTGGTGGAACAGGACCCGTTCCTGTTCAACGACACGCTCGGCGCCAACGTCGCGTTCGGGTGCGCGTGGGCCACGGCGGAGGACATCGAATTCGCGCTCCACTCCGCGTATCTCGACGACCTGCTGGCGTCGCTCCCCGACCGGCTGGAGACGCCGATCGGCGAACGCGGCATCATGCTCTCGGGCGGACAGCGGCAGCGGTTGTCGATTGCGCGGGCGATCGTACGCAATCCGCGCCTGCTCATCCTGGACGAGGCCACGTCGCACCTCGACACCGTCTCGGAGGAGTTCGTGCAGGCGGCGCTGGAGTCCGCCACGCGGGGCCGCACGACGCTGGTCATCGCGCACCGGTTGACGACGGTGCGGAAGGCGGACCGCATCGTGGTGGTCGAGGGCGGACACGTGGCGGAAACGGGAACGTGGGACGAGCTGGCGGCGGCGAACGGCGCGTTCGCCGAGCTCCTGCGCAGCGGCTTCGGTGCCGATACGGACGGCGCGGACGGGGAGGCGCCCCGTCGGATTCGCGGGCGCGCTTGACTGGACGATCCGGCCCTGGGCAGTCTTCTGCCGTGAGCAGTGCTGGAGGTCCCCTGAATCCGCCGGCCGCCGCCGACCCGGGCCTGCATCCGGTGAACGACACCGTGGACGGCCGCGCCGTGATGGACGCCCTGGGCGACGGGGTGGCCGTGCTCGACGCCGATTGGCGCGTGCGCTACATGAACGCGTCGTGGGAGCGGATCCTGGGCGTGCCGCGCGAAGAGGCACTGGGACGCGACTTCTGGACGGCGTACCCGGGATTCCTCGTCGAGCCGGGCGCCACGATGATCCGGAGTTCGGCGGCCGACGGCGTGCCGCGCCGCTTCGATCTCGAGCACAACGTGAGCGGCGAGCTGCGCGCGTACGGCGTGCGCGTGGCGCGCGACCGCTCGGGCACGCTGGTCGTCGCGGTGTCGCGCGCGTTCGCGATGCTGCGCAGCGCGCGGGACAAGGCGCTCGAGGAGCGCATCGAGGAGAACGAGTCGCTGCGGGCGCTGGCGCGGCAGATGTCCGAAGTGGCAGACTCGACCGAGCTGCTGGCGCTGCTGTGCGACGCGGCGGCGAGCCTCTGCCGGGGCCACGGGGCGGCCGTGCTCCGCACCTCCGACACCGAAGCCGAGATCGTGGCCGCGGTGGGCATCGCGCAGCAGGTGGACGGACTCAAGTTCTCGCTCGCGGGATCGCTGGCGCAGGAAGTCATCGCGCGGCGCGAGGTCGGCGCGGTGGAGGATTTCGGCCACTCGAACCGGCCGCGTGCGAGCCTGCTGGGCGAGGCGCAGATCGGTCCCATGCTCATGGCGCCGCTCATCGCGCACGACCGGGTGCTCGGCACGCTGGCGGTGATGCGCGATACCAGCTCCATTCCGTTCACGCCGCGGGAGGCGCAGCGGCTGAGCGTCATCGCCGACCACGCCGCGCTCGCGCTCTGGAAGGAGCAGCTGTACGAGCAGGCGCAGGCCGGGGACGCCGCCAAGGGACGGTTCCTGGCCACGATCTCGCACGAGCTGCGCACGCCGCTCACGGCCCTCACCGGCTATCTGGAACTCCTGAGCGACCAGGTCATCGGGCCGCTCTCCGACGCGCAGCTCGACGTGCTCGCGCGCATGCGGGCGGTGACCGAGCATCTGGCGTCGATGATCGAGGAAGTGCTCGCCTACACGAGCCTCGAGGCCGGGCGCGAGATCGTGCGTCCCACGGACTTCCTGGCGGGCGACCTGGTCGTAGCCGCAGCGGCGGTGATCGAGCCCGCGGCGCGGCGCAAGCAGGTCGCCGTGATCTGCGAGTCGTCGGTCGAACCCATCCGCATGACGAGCGACATCGACAAGGCACGGCAGGTGCTGGTGAACCTGGCCGGGAACGCGGTGAAGTTCACGGATCGCGGCGAGGTGCGGCTGTCGGTCGCGCGCGATCTGGACGAGGTGCGGTTCACCGTGCGCGACACGGGCATCGGCATCACCCCCGACGACCTGCAGCGGCTCTTCCAGCCATTCGCGCAGGTGGAAACCGGGCTCACGCGCCGGTACGGCGGCACGGGCCTCGGCCTCTACATCTGCCGCCGGCTGGCCGGCATGCTCGGCGGCCGCATCGAGGTCGATTCGACGCCGGGCGTCGGCTCGACGTTCACCCTCGTGCTGCCCCGGGAAGCGCCGGCGTGGACGGTGTGATCGTCTCACGGCCGGGCGTCGGCGCTGATTAGATTCAGGCCCATGAGCGGGCTTCCGATCTCCAGCGCATTCAACGACGGCTACATCGCCGAGCAGTACGAAGCGTTTCGCCGTGATCCGGCGTCGGTGGACGAGTCCTGGCGCCAGTTCTTTCGATTCGCGGAATCGCTGAGCGGCACGGCGGCGCCGGCGGCGCCGGCGGCGGGCGGATACGACGCCGAGCTGCTGCGCAAGGCGGCGGGCGCGGGCGCGCTGGTGGCGGCGATCCGCCGCTACGGCCACTTCGCGGTGCCCATCGATCCGCTCGGCTCGGCGCCCATCGGCGCCGCCGAATTGACGCCGGAGTATCACGGCGTCACCGAGGCCGATCTGCGCGACGTTCCGGCCACGGCGCTGGGCGAGACGGAGGGCACGGCGGCCGACGTGGTCGCCAGGCGGCGGGCGTGGTACCAGGGCGGGCTGGCATACGAGTTCGTGCACGTCAGCGACGAGCACGAGCGGCTCTGGATCCGCCGGCAAATCGAAACGGGCAGCTTCATGACGCCCCTGTCGGCGGAAGAGAAGACCGGGCTGCTTCGCCGGCTCTCCGAGGTCGAGGGGTTCGAGCGGTTCCTCGGCCTGGCGTTCGTGAACGCCAAGCGCTTCTCCATCGAAGGCGTGGACGCGCTGGTGCCGATGGTCGATGAAGCCATTGCCCGCGGCGTCCGCAGCGGCGCGCGCGCGGTGGTGCTCGGCATGGCGCACCGCGGGCGGCTCAACGTGCTGCGGCACGTGCTGGACAAACCGGCGGCCGACCTGTTCGCCGAGTTCGCGGGCGAGCGCGTGTCGCCCGATCCCAACCGGTCGGGCGACGTCAAGTACCACCTCGGCTATCGCTCCGAGCGCCGGGTGGCCGACGCGACGGTCTCCGTGGAACTGGTGCCCAATCCCAGCCACCTAGAGCTGGTCAATCCGGTGATGATGGGCGCGGCGCGCGCGCTGGAGCGCGATCCGGCGAATCCGCGCGAACGCAACGAGCGGCTGGTGCTGCCGATCTGCGTGCACGGCGACTCGGCGTTCCCGGGCGAAGGGGTGGTGGCCGAGACCTTCAACCTGGCGCTCCTGCGCGGATACCGCGTGGGGGGCACGCTGCACATCATCACCAACAATCAGGTCGGCTTCACCACCGACCCCACGGACGCACGCTCCACGCACTACGCGAGCGACCTGGCCAAGGGGTTCGAGGTGCCGATCGTGCACGTGAACGCCGACGACATCGAGGCGTGCATCTACGCGGTGCGGCTGGCGACCATGTACCGCGACCAGTTCCACAAGGATTTTGTGATCGACCTCGTGGGGTACCGCCGGCACGGGCACAACGAGGCCGACCAGCCGGCGTTCACGCAGCCCACGATGTACGAGATCATCAAGACGCATCCGACGGCGCGCGAAGTCTGGGGCGCGCGGCTGGTGCGCGAGCGCGTGGTCTCCGAAGCCGACGTCGAGGCGATGGCGAAGACCGTGGCCGACGAACTGGGCGAGCTCTTCAAGCGCGTCAAGGCGAAGCGGGAAGAGGAGGTCGGTGTGCCGCCGGAGCCGCATCCGCCGCGCCTCGAGCATCCCGACACCCGCGTGCCCGCCGACCGCCTGATCGCCCTCAACGCCGAGATGCTGAGCTGGCCCGACGGGTTCACGCTGCACCCGACGCTGCAGCGCACGCTGGCGCGGCGGCGGGACGGGCTGCAGTCGGGCGGCATCGACTGGGGGCACGGCGAGGCGCTGGCCTTCGGTTCGCTGCTCCAGGACGGCGTGGGCATTCGCGTGAGCGGGCAGGACACGGAGCGTGGAACGTTCTCCCACCGCCAGGCCGTGCTGCACGACGCGCGCACCGGCGAGACGTACACGCCGCTCGCCCACCTGAAGGGCGTCCGGGCGCCATTCAAGATCTACAATAGCCCGCTGTCCGAGCTGGCCGTCATGGGGTTCGAGTTCGGGTTCAGCACCGCGGCCGCGGGCGACCTGGTGCTGTGGGAGGCGCAGTTCGGCGACTTCGCCAACGTGGCGCAGCCGATCCTGGACCAGTTCCTCTCGGCGAGCCATTCCAAGTGGGGGCAGGATTCGGGGCTCGTGCTCCTGCTGCCGCATGGCTACGAGGGACAGGGCCCGGAGCACTCGAGCGCGCGGCTGGAGCGCTACCTGCAGCTCACGGCCGAAGAGAACATGTCGGTGGCGTACCTGTCCACGCCCGCCCAGTACTTCCACGTGCTGCGCCGCCAGGCGATGCGCCGCGTGCGCCGCCCGCTGGTGCTCATGCAGCCCAAGTCGCTGCTGCGGCTGCCGGCGGCGATGTCGACCCTGAAGGACTTCAGCGAGGCCCGATTCCAGCCGGTGCTCGACGATCCGGCAACCGCCGATCGGCGCCCGCAGGTGCGGCGCGTCGTGTTCTGCGCCGGGAAGATCTACTACGACATGCTCGAGGCGCGGACCAGGGCGGGCGGCGAGGCCGCGGTCGCCCTCGTGCGCGTCGAGGAGCTGGCCCCCTGGCCCCACGACGCGATTGCCGGCATCGTGGACGCGTATCCCAACCTCGAAGACGTCGTGTGGGCGCAGGAAGAGCCGCGCAACATGGGCGCCTGGACGTACGTCTCGCCGCGGCTGCGGGCCTCCACGGGCACCCAGCTGCCGGTGCGGTACGTGGGACGTCCGGAACGCGCCAGCCCCGCCGAGGGTTATCCATCGGTGCATGCGGAGGAACAGGCGCGCATCGTGGGCGACGCGCTCACGCTCGCCGCCGCCGGTTCGTCCCGCCGCAGGACAGCGAAGGTCTAGCCGTAGGGCCGGGCGCCGCCGGCGCGCGGTCCGAGTGAACGTTCCCACCACCGGTTGAGTGTCGCGTGCGAACTCGGTTCATCGTTCTCGTTGCAGCTCTGGTCGTGGCGCCGCGCCTGCTGTCGGCTCAGGGACGCGGCGCTGCCGCACTCGGCGACGCCGTGGAAGGCCTCGGCGTCTCGGTGCGCGTGCTGATGATCGGCGCCCATCCCGACGACGAAGACACGCAGTTGATCGCCTATCTGGCCAGGGGCCGCCACATCGAGACGGCCTACCTCTCGCTCACGCGCGGGGACGGCGGGCAGAACCTGATCGGCAACGAGCTCGGCCCGCTGCTCGGCATGATTCGCACCGAGGAGCTGCTCGCGGCGCGGCGCATCGACGGCGGCCGGCAGTACTTCACCCGGGCCTACGACTTCGGGTTCTCGAAGACCGCCGACGAAACGTTCAAGCACTGGCCGCGCGATTCGATTCTCCGCGACATGATCAGCGTGATCCGCGCCTACCGGCCGCAGGTGATCATCTCGGTCTGGTCGGGCACGCCGCGCGACGGCCACGGGCACCATCAGGTGGCCGGCATCCTGTCGCGCATCGCGTTCGACGAGGCCGCCGACACGGTGCGCTTCCCGCGGTCGGCCACCAACGGACTGGGCGCCTGGCAGCCGCTCGTGTTCTATCGTTCGGCGCGCCGCTTCCGCGGGCCCAGCGGCCCGATGGCCGGCGCCGTGCCGTTCGACGTCGGCGCGTACGACGTGCTCGAGGGCCGCACCTACGCGGCGATCGCCGCCGAGAGCCGGTCGCAGCACCGCTCGCAGGGACAGGGGAATGCGGCGCCCCTGGAGGCGGGGATCGACCACGTTCGCCTGGAGGTGGCGCTCCCGCCCGCCGACAGCGGCGATACGGCGACGCTCTTCCCGGGGATGGACACGAGCTTCGCGCGCTTTCACGCCCTGCCGCTGGCCGCGGCGGCGCGGGCCGCCGTGGATTCGCTGGACGCGGTGCGCGCCGAGATCGCCGCCCGCCTGAGCCTCGTGCATCCCTCCGGGATGGTGGCGCCGATCGCGCACTATCTGGCGCTGGTGCAGCGCGCGCAGGCCGGGGCCGCGCCGTGCGAAACCCCCGCCCTTCCCGTTCCCGCGTGCGCCGGCGCCATGGGCGACTACGCAACGACCATGAACGAGCAGGCGCGGCGCGCCAAGCGCGCGCTGCTGCTCGCATCGGGAGTACAGCTGCTGGCCACCGCGCCGCGCGATCTCATCGCCATCGGCGATCACGCACCGGTCACGATCACCCTCGTGAATCACGGGCGTTCGCCGGTCACGTTCCTGGGGCGGAACGGCGCGGCCGCGCCGCGCACCGTCGCGCCCGGGCAGATGACGGACGAGTCGTACGAGCTGGCGCCCGCCGGCGAGCCGACCCAGGCGTGGTGGCTGCGCTATCCGCTGGAGCACGACATGTTCCAGCTACGGGCGCCGGACGACACCACCGGCACGCCCGTGCCTGAGCTGCTCGAGGGCGACGACCGGGTGGAGAGTTCGGGCGTGCGGGTCGCGCTCGAAATCGCCGGCACGCGGTTCAGCGACGAGATCTCGCCGATCGTGCACCGGTATGCCGATCCGGCCAGCGGCGAGGTGGACAAGCCGATTGCGTTCGTTCCGCCGGTCAGCCTGCTGCTGGACCGGCAGGTCGAGTACGCGCGGGCCAACGCGCCGCTCGAACGCGTGGAGCGCGTGCACGTGCGCGCCGATGCGTCGTCGCCGCAGACGGTGACGGTCCGGCTGTCGCTGCCCGCGGGACTCGCGACCGACAGCGCGTCGCGCACGGTGACCCTGGCCACCGGGCAGGAAACGGAGCTCGACTTTCACGTGCACGGCACGCTGGCGCCCGGCGCACACACCATCGCGGCGTCCGCGACGAGCGGCGGCCAGATCTTCACCACCGGTTTCGTAGCGGTGGACTACCCGCACATCCGTACGCGGCGCGAGTACCGCAAGGCGGCGCTCACGGTGCAGGCGGTGAACGTCGATTACGCGCCGGGGATGCGCATTGCCTACATCCCGGGCGTGGGCGACAACGTCGAACCCATGCTCGAAGAACTCGGCCTCTCCGTGGCCACGGTGACGCCCGAGCAGCTCGCGCAGACCGACCTGTCGAAGTATGCGGCGGTCGTCGTCGGCCCGCGGGCGTTCGACGCCAGCGCCGTGCTGCGCGCGAACAACGGCCGGCTGCTCGCGTACGCGCGCGCCGGCGGCACGCTGGTGGAACAGTACGGCCAGTACGGCATGGCCAGCGCGGGGCTGCTGCCCTATCCCATCACCCTCGCGCGGCCCGCCGATCGCGTGACCGAAGAGGACGCGGCGGTCACGATCCTCGATCCGTCGTCGCCCATTCTCAACACGCCGAACCGGATCACGCCGGCCGACTTCGACGGCTGGGTGCAGGAACGGTCGACGTACATGCCGCACACCTTCGACGATCGCTACCACGCGATTCTGTCGATGCACGACACCGGCGAGCCGCCGAACGACGCGGGCATTCTCGTCGCGCCGCTCGGCAGGGGGACGTTCGAGTACGTGACGCTCACGTTCTTCCGCCAGCTGCCGGCGGGGAACCCGGGCGCGGCGCGGCTGTTCGTGAACGTCCTGTCGGCGAAGCAGAACGCGGCGTCCGCCGCCGGCCATCCGGTCCCCTGATGCGGACCTCCTTCCGGAATCTTCGCCGGACCGGCGCCGGCGTTCTCGCCCTCGCGCTCACCGCGTGCGCGCGAGATTCGCGTACGCCGCTCGTGGTGTACTCGCCGCACGGCAAGGACCTGCTGTCGTTCTACGAGAAGGCGTTCGAGGCCGTGCATCCCGACGTCGACGTGCAGTGGGTCGACATGGGGTCGCAGGACGTGCTCGACCGCCTGCGCTCCGAGAAGGCGAATCCGCAGGCCGACGTGTGGTTCGGCGCGCCCTCGGAGACGTTCGTGCGGGCAGCGAGCGAGGGGCTGCTCGAGGCGTACCAACCGAGCTGGGCCGCCGACGTGCCGCCCGATGCGCACGACCCGCACGACCTGTGGTACGGCACGTATCTCACGCCGGAAGTGATCACCTACAATTCGCAGGCCGTCTCGGCGGCGGACGCCCCGCAGGACTGGGACGACGTGCTCGACCCGAAGTGGAAGGGCAAGGTGATCATCCGCGATCCCATCGCGTCGGGGTCGATGCGCGCCATCTTCAGCGCGATCATCGCCCGTTCCATCGCCCAGACGGGATCGGAGAAGGCGGGGTGGGACTGGCTGCGCCGCCTCGACGGGCAGACGAGCGAGTACACGCTGAATCCGACGCTCCTCTACCAGAAGCTGGGCCGCCAGGAAGGGCTCATCAGCCTCTGGGACATGCCCGACATCGCGCTGCTCAAGCAGCACTCGGAGTTCCCGCTGGCGTACGTGATTCCGAAGAGCGGCACGCCGCTGCTCGTCGATGCGATCGCGATCGTGAAGGGCGCCAAGCACCCCGAGCTGGCGCGCGAATTCTACGAGTTCGTGACCACGCAGCAGGCCCTGCTCGAAGCGGCGCGGCGGTTCGTGCGCATCCCCGTGCGCACCGACATTCCCGCCGACTCGCTCCCCGACTGGATCCGCGACGCGCGCGCCAGGATCAAGCCGATGCAGCTCGACCGGCAGATGCTGGTGGACAGCACCGACACGTGGATGAAGTACTGGGACGCCAACATCCGGAACAGCGAGCGCGGGAAGTGAACGAGCCGAGCGGGCTGCGCCTGGCCGGGGTGTCGCGCCGCTACGAAGGATCGGGACGCGGCGTCGAGGAGCTGTCGCTCGACGTCCGGCCCGGCGAGCTCATGGCGCTCATCGGCGCCTCGGGCTCCGGCAAGACGACCACGCTCCGCATGATCGCCGGATACGAGCCGCCCGACGGCGGGCGCCTCGCGCTCGTCAACCGCGCCGGCGTCGAGCGGGACATCACGCGCGAGCCGCCGCAGCGGCGCGGATTCGGGATGGTGTTCCAGCACTATGCGCTCTTTCCGCACATGACGGTGCAGGGAAACGTGGCGTTCGGGCTCGAAGCGCGGCGCGTGCCGAAGGCGGAGCGGATGGCGCGCGCCGCCGAGGCGCTGGCAGGGGTGGGGCTCGCGGAATACGGGCCGCGCGCCGTGCAGGCGCTGTCCGGGGGCGAGCAGCAGCGCGTGGCGCTGGCCCGTGCCCTCGTCATCGAACCGAATGTCCTGCTGCTCGACGAACCGCTGTCGAACCTCGACCCGACGCTGCGCCAGGCCACGCGCGACGAGCTGCGCGAGATGCTGCACCGCCTGCACGTGACGGTGATGTTCGTGACGCACGACCAGGAGGACGCGTTCGCGGTGGCCGACCGTGTGGCGATGCTCTGCGCGGGGCGGCTGGAGCAGGTGGGCACGCCCGAGGAGCTGTACCAGGCGCCGGCATCCCACGTCGTGGCGAAGTTCGTCGGGCGGGCGGGCTTCGCGCCCGCGGTGGCCGACGGCGATTCGGCGGTGGTCACGCTGGGCGAGGTGAGCCAGCGCGTCCCGCTCGGTTCGCGGTCCGGCGCCGGGGCGCTGTGGGCGGTGATGCGGCCCGAGTCGCTGTCGGTGGTCGACCCGGCGGAGGCCGGCGTGTGGCGGGGGACGGTGCAGACGCGGCGGTTCGCCGGCGACCACTTCGTGTACCGCGTGGGTGAGATCGCCGGCGCGGTCGAGCCCCTCGAGGTAATGTGCGAGCACGGACGCTTCGCCGAGGGCGATGCGGTAGGCGTGCGGATGCGGCCGCGCCCCGTGGCCCTCGTGGCCGTGCGCCGCGGCTCATGAACAAGCGGTACACGGGGCTGGCCCTCGTCGTGCTGGCGCTCCTCGCGTGGAGCGTCGTCTATCCGAACGTCTCGGTCGTGGCGGGCACGTTCGTACACGGCCTGCGCGACTGGCGGATCTTCTTCACCAGTCCGGCCGACCACGAAGCGCTGCTGAACACCATCATCATCGCGGTGGCCTCGGTAGCGGCGGCGGTGGCCATCGGCATCCCGCTGGCGTTCCTCCTCACGCGGTTCGAATTCCGCGGCCGCCGCTTCATGAGCGCGGTGGCCACGCTCCCGGCCGCGCTTCCGCCGCTCGTCGGCGTGATCGCCTTCATGTTCCTGTACGGCGAGAGCGGCGTGGTGACGCGCGGCGTGCAGGCGCTGTTCGGGCTCAGCCGCGCCCCGTGGAGCTTCACCGGCATCTGGGCCATCGTCTTCGTACACGCGTACACGATGTACGTGTACGTCTTCCTCTTCGTCTCGGCGGGGCTCGAACGCTACGACTCGTCGCTCGACGAGGCGGCGGAGGGCCTGGGCGCGACGCCGGCGTTCCGCCTCCGGCGCGTCACGCTGCCGCTGCTCACGCCGTCGATCATCGGGTCGATGCTGCTCGTGTTCATGAGCGCGCTTGGCTCGTTCTCGGCGCCGTACATCTTCGGCGGCGGCGCGCGGGTGCTGAGCACGCAGATCCTCGTGTCGAAGCTGAACGGCTCAATGGGGATGGCATACGTGGAAACCGCCATGCTCGTGATCACCGCGGTGGTGGCGCTGGCCGTCCTGCGGTGGATCGAGCGGCGGCGCGAGTATGCGATGGCCGGCAAGGGCCGCGTCGCGCGCGCGGCCGTACGGTCGCGCTTCTGGCGGTGGGCAGCGCCCGCCGTCGCCGCCGTGGCCGTCGTGTTCCTCGTGCTGCCCCACGCGATGGTGGTGCTGGTGTCCTTCGCGCGCGACGGCGCGTGGACCACGCAGGTGCTGCCGCCGCAGTACACGCTCGACAACTTCCGCCGTCTCGCGACCGATCCCGATCTGCTGCAGCCGATCACCAACAGCGTGAGCATGGCGGCCATCGCGACCGGGGCCAACGTGGTCGTCTGCTTCCTGGCGGCGTACCTCCTGGTGCTCTCGCGGGCGCCGGGCAAGAAGCTGCTCGCCCTGCTCGTCGCGCTGCCGTGGGCGATTCCGGCCACCGCCATCGCCCTCGGGCTCGCCGCGACGTTCGACCGCAACTCGCTGGCCAGCGCCAGGCTGCTGCTCGTGGGCACCTTCTGGATCCTGCCGCTCGCGTATTTCATCCGGAACATTCCGGTCGTGACCAACGCGATCGAGGGCTCGCTGCGGCAGATGGATCCGACGCTGGAGGACGCGGCGCGCGGACTGGGCGCGTCGTGGACGCTCGCCATGCGCCGCGTGGTGCTGCCGGCGGCGCGCCCCGGCCTCGTGGCGGGCGGCATGCTGGCGGCGGTGGCGGCCGTGGGCGAGTTCGTGGCCAGCATCGTCCTCTACTCGCACGACAACCGTCCGATCTCGATGGAAATCCTGTCGCAGCTCCGCGGCCTCTCGTTCGGCACCGCCGCGGCGTACAGCGTCCTGCTCATCGCGCTCGTGCTGGCCATCACGACCGGCGCCCGGTGGGCGGAGTCGAGAATGGCGTGACGCAGGACCGCCCGCGGGTGCTGATCGTCGGCGGCGGATTCGGCGGACTGTACGCCGCCCGGGCGTTCCGGCACTCGGCGGTGCGCGTGACGCTGGTGGACCGCACGAACCACCACCTGTTCCAGCCGCTGCTCTACCAGGCGGCCACCGCGACGCTGGCGCCCACCGACATCACGGCGCCCATCCGCTGGCTGCTGCGCAAGCAGGACAATACGGAAGTGCTGATGGCCGAGGTGGAGCGCATCGACGTCGCGCGGCGTGTGGCCGTCGCCGACGGCGGCGCGCTGACGCTGCCGTACGACTACCTGATTCTGGCGGCCGGCGCCCGCCACTCGTACTTCGGGCATCCGGAGTGGGAGACGGTCGCGCCGGGCCTGAAGAGCATCGAGGACGCCATCCGCATCCGGCAGCGCGTGCTTCTCGCGTTCGAGCGCGCCGAGAAGACCGAGGATGCCGCCGAGCGCGAACGCCTGCTGACGTTCGTGATCGTCGGCGGCGGGCCCACCGGCGTCGAGATGGCCGGCATGCTCCCCACGATCGCGCGGCACACGCTGCCGGGAGACTTCCGACGCATCGACACGCGGCGCGCGCGGGTGCTGCTGGTGGAGGGCGGGCCGCGGATCCTGGCCACGTATCCCGAGGATCTCTCGCGCGCCGCCCGCGCGCAGCTCGAGCAGCTCGGTGTCGAAGTGCGCACCGACACGCGCGTGACCCACGTGGCGCGCGGCGTGGTGGAAGCTGGCGGCGAGCGCTTCGAAGGGGCGACGATCATCTGGGCGGCGGGCAATGAGGCGTCGCCGCTGGGGCGATCGCTCGGCGCGCCGCTCGACCGGGTGGGACGGGTGGTGGTGGAACCCGATCTCTCGCTTCCCGGTCATCCCGAGATCTTCGTAGTGGGCGACCAGGCGGTGATGACGTCCAACGGAAGGCCGGTGCCGGGGGTCGCGCCCGCCGCGATCCAGAGCGGACCGGCCGCCGCGGCCAACATCAAGCGGCTCATCGCCGGAGCGCCCACCCGCCCGTTCCGGTATCTCGACAAGGGCGACCTGGCGACCATCGGCCGCTACCGCGCCGTCGCCCGGTTCGGCCGCCTGCACGTCTCGGGGCCCGTCGCGTGGTGGCTCTGGCTGTTCATTCACATTCTCTACCTGGCGGGGTTCCGGAACCGCGCCAGCGTGCTGGTGGAGTGGGGCTATGCCTTCTTCACGTACCAGCGGGGTTCGCGCCTGATCGCCCCGCGCGAGAAGGCGGGTTCGCCGGCCGGAAGGGCGTGACCCTTCGCGCCGCCGCGGGGTAGCACCTCGGGTCGCCCATGACTGATTCGCACGCCATCGATTGCATCTGCTCCGCGGCGATCGTCCTCCCGATGACCGCCTGGCTGGCGGCGTACTGCTGAATCGCGCCGTGCTCGTGCCCCATGCGTCTCGCGCCGGCTGCGGAACCTGCCTCCGGTTCCGAGCCATGCAGCGCGCGTTCGTCGCCTGGGGGTCGGACCTCTTCACCGCCAAACGAGTGCTCATGCGCCCCCGGACCACCCCGATGGGAGGGCATTGATCATTCGACGAAATGTCTGTCAATCCCGGTCGGACCCCGAACCCGCATTGACTTTGACACCCGGGGCCCGACACTCTTTGGAAGCAGTCGACGTGCCGAGACCGGCTTGCGTGCGTCGCCCTGATCACTCCCCGCGTCGGGGAAGGCCCCGCCAGTGAATTCCGAGTCCAGTCCCGGACCGCGCAACAGCATGCCGACGGCCCGCTTCGAACCGCTGTTCGAAGCGATCTCGCACGCGATCGCCGTGTTCAACTCGAAGCTCGAGTTGACCAGCGCCAACGCGCGCTACTACGACCTCGTCGACATCCCGGCCCACGCGGCGCCGGGCCACTCGGTGTACGACGCGTTCCCCAACGCGCAGGCCGATCTCACCGAGCAGATCGACTCGGCGGTGCACGGCACCCCGGTGATCGCGCATCCCGTGACGTTCCAGCACCGGAACGGACCCCGGTTCATCGAAGCGACCTTCGTGCCGATCACGACCGAGTCGGGCGGGCGCGGCGTGATCTTCGCCGGCAACGACCTGACCGAACGCGAAGAGCTGCGCCAGGACCTGGCCCGCAGCGTCGCGCAGCTCGAATCGATCTTCGACGTCATTCCGGATTCGGTGCGCGTGGTGGACGGGGACGGCAAGACCCTGCGCACGAACACGCAGGCCCAGCTCGACCATGCGCCGGACACGCCGAACACGCTGCGCGAGTTGTGGCAGCTCGACCGGCCGCGCACGCTCGACGGCACGAGCCTCTTCGTGCACGAGCATCCCACCGCGCGCGCGCTGCGCGGCGAGCGGGTGCGCGGCGAGCGGCTGGAAGTCCGGCGCGGACCCGACGCGGCGATGATCATCGACGTGAACGCCAATCCGCTCTACGACGAGCAGGGGCGCATCCGCGGCGCGGTTACCGTGGAGCGCGACGTCACCTTCCGGACGCAGCTGCAACAGCAGCTGGAAGCGGAAGCGCGCCGGACCGCCGAGCTGTACGAACGCGTATCGACGGAAGCCGAGCGGCTGGAGCGCATGGTGCAGGAGCGCACGCAGGAAGTGCTGGCGTTGCAGGAAGCGCGGTCGCGCGAACGGCGCCTGGCCGCCGTGGGACAGCTCGCCGCCGGCGTCATGCACGACGTCAACAACGCGCTCAATCCGATCATGGCGGCGGCGTATCTGCTCGAAACGAACGCCGAGAACCCGGAGGCGGTTCGCGACTACGCGGTCCGCATCGCCAAGGCCGCGGAGACGGGAGCGGCCACGGCGGCTCGCGTGGGACGGTTCATTCGCCAGGAACCGATGAAGGGCGTACGCGACGAGCTGATCGACCTGGCCGTCGTGTGCGACGAGGTCGTGGCGATGACGCGCCCGCTGTGGGCGGAGCGCGCGCGCGGCGGACAGATCCAGCTGGAGCGCGTGATGGCCCCGGGCGCGATGATCCGCGGCATCTCCGGGGAAATCCGCGAGGCCCTGCTCAACCTGGTGCAGAACGCCCTCGATGCCATGCACGGAGGCGGAACACTCGGGATCGTCACGCGGATCATCGACGACGAGGTGGCGCTCGAGGTGCGCGACACCGGAACGGGGATGTCCGACGAGGTGCGCGAACGGGCGTTCGAACCGTTCTTCACCACCAAAGGACAGGCCGGGACGGGGCTTGGCCTGGCGGAAGTGTACGGCATCGTCCGGCGCCACCGCGGGCGGGCCGAAATCGACTCGACGCCCGGCCAGGGCACCACCATCCGCATGGTGTTCCCGATGGCGGTCGAGGGGCCGGCGATGCCGGTCCTCGACCCGCTGGCCCGCCGCCCGCCCCGCCGCGTGCTCCTGGTGGAGGACCATGCGGACAGCCGCGAGTTCATGCAGGCGATTCTGGAGAGCGATGGCCACACGGTGACCGTCGTCACCTGCATCGAGGACGCCAAGCGCCTCTTGGGCGAGGGGACGGTGCCGCCGATCGACGTGCTGGTCACGGACATCGGCCTCCCGGACGGAAGCGGCTGGGACCTCGTCACCCACGCCCGGACCCGGTGGCCCAAATTGCGGATCGGCGTTGTCACCGGATGGGAGCCCCGGGGTAATACAGCGGCCACCGACTTCCTGCTGCGGAAGCCGGTCAGAACGTCCGACTTGCTGGCCCAGGTCGCCGCCTCCACCGACACCGTGCTGGCGTAGACAGCCTTCGAACCCCTAATTTTGTGGCAATGACTGAAGGAACCCCGCAGATCCGCATTCTGGTCGCTGAAGACGACGCGAATGCGCGCTCGCTGCTCGTCGAACTCCTGTCGGCCCTCGGCCACATCGTGGTCGCCGAAGTCGGCTCGGGACGTGAGGCGCAGGAGCGCGCCACCGAGCTCGTGCCGGACATCGTGCTGCTCGACGTGCACATGCCCGACGGATCCGGCATCGAAGCGGCCGAAGCAATCACGCAGACCACGCCGGGAATCGCGGTGGTTCTCTTCAGCGGCGATCAGGCGCTCACGCTTTCCGACCACGACGTGGCGGCCACCGCGGCCATCGCGTTCCTGCCCAAACCGGCGCCGCCGCGCGTGCTCGATTCCACGATCCGGCTGGCCGCCACGCGCGCCAAGGAACTCGCGTCGGCGCGCAAGGATGCGGAAGGCGCGCGCCAGGCGCTCGAGAACCGGAAGACGATCGAGCGTGCCAAGGGCATTCTCATGCGGCGCACGGGATCGTCGGAGCAGGAAGCGTATCGCATCCTGCAGCGCACCAGCCAGGATCGCTCGGTGCCGATGGTGGAGATCGCCAAGGCCGTCCTCGCCAGCGAGCCGGGAGCCGAGAACTCCCGCTGAGCTGTCTCGAGGCGCGCCGCCGCCTCAGCCGCTGACGATCTTCTGCGCCATCGCCCGGTGCGGCCGCACGTGCGCCTGCAGTCCGAGCCCCAGAAAGATCGTCGTGATCACCAGTCCGGCCGACACGAGAAAGGGCAGCGCGATCACGCGATCGAACATCCAGCCGGCGAGCACGGGAAAGATCACGCGCGCCATGCCGCCGAACGTCTGCTGCACGCCCATGTACAGTCCGCGCTCGTGGCTCGGCGTCACCTGGGACAGCATCGCGGTGACGCACGGAAAGGTGAACGCGGTGCCGAGCGGCACGAGCGCCACGGCAATCGCGAGCGGCACGTATGGCGCCAGCGTCGCCAGCCACACGGGAAGCGAACCGCCGAATGCGGAGGCGAGCGCGCCGGCGTCGGCGGCCGGGCGTGTGAACGGGAGGATCGCCAGGCCGAGGGCCAGGAGCGTGGCGCCGACGCGCGACAGGCGGAGTTCCCCGAACCGGTCGACCGCGCGCCCGAGGATCACGGCGCGCGTGAGCATCGAGATCGCCCCGATGTACATGAACACGTAGCCGATCGTCTTCGTGGTCACGGCGAATCGCGCGGCGAGGAAGAGCGCGAGAATGGCCGTCATGCCCTGAAAGGCGCCCATGGCCAACGAATAGATCCAGACGAGCCGCGATGCCGGTTCCCCCGAATGGGTGACCACGCGGACGAGCGCTTCGCGAGACCGCCCCTTGCTCACCGGACGGGACTGCGCTTCCGCCATGTCGCGCGATTCGGTCAGGTAGCGCATGGCGAACAGGATGTTGACGAGGCAGAGCACCGCCGCGGCGAGCCCCGGCGCGTGCACGCCGGCGCCCATGCTGAACGATCCGAGGGCGGGGCCGATCACCACGCCGGCGTTGGTGGCGGCCGACAGCCAGCCGAGGCTCTTCGCGCGGTCCTCCGGCACGGTGGCGTCGGCCACGTACGCCTGGATCACGCTCACCGTGCCCCCGCCGGCGCCCTGTACGATGCGCGACAGAAAGAGCAGCCACAACGAATTGGCGTACGCGAAGATCACGTACGCGATGGCCGACGCCGTGAGTCCGACGAGCAGCGCTGGCCGGCGGCCGTGACGGTCGGAGATCCGTCCCCAGTAGGGCGCGCTGATCAACTGCGCCACCGCGTACGACGACACCAGCAGCCCGACCATGAGGCCGTTGCCGCCGAGGGACTCGGCGTAGAACGGCAGCAACGGCACGATCATCAACAGGCCGACCATGTCGATGAACGCCGTCACCATCAGCACGGCAAGCTTGGCGAACGGCGTGCCGTTGGGCGACGCGGACGAGTGTGGGGATGCGGGCACGGAGGTCGGGCGGGGGAAAATGTGAACCCGTAATCAAGCGCCATCCGGGCGGGAGGACAAACTCCCGGACGTCAGGAATTGCTCAGGACCTGCCGTCTACTCGTCCGTCTTGCCGAGGGCGGCCGGGGGCACGGCCCGTCCCACGACGCCGGCCAGGGCCACGATCGTGAGCACGTAGGGGATCATTTCCACGAACTGGGCAGGAACGAAGGCGACGCCCTGGAGCCGAATCTGGAACGTCTCGGCCGCCGCGAACAACAGGCACGCGAGCCCGATGCGGGGGGGATCCCACCGTCCGAAGATGATCGCCGCGAGTGCGATGAACCCGCGTCCCGCCGTCATCTGGTCCGTGAATTGATGCTGGTCGAGGGCCAGATAGGCCCCGCCCATTCCGGCGATGGCACCGGAGAGAAGCACGGCGATCCACCGCACGCGCCCCACCGGCACGCCGACCGAGAGGGCGGCGCCCGGGTGCTCACCCACGGCCCGCACGCGCAGACCGAACGGCGTCCGGTACAACACCCACGCCACCGCGGGAATGGCGAGGGCCCCGAGCCAGATCAACGGATTGTGCGCGAGCGCCACGAAGCCGCTCCCCGTTTCGGCCACCGAGAACCCGGGCACGCGCGGCGAGTTGGAGGAGCTGCCGAACGTGAACCGCAGGAAGAAGCGCGTGACGCCCACTGCCAGCAGGTTGATCGCCACGCCGACCACCACCTGGTCGGCGCGGTAGCGGATCGAGCAGAGGCCGTAGAGCGCCGCGAAGGCGCCGCCGCCCGCGATTCCCGCGAGCAGGCCCACCCACGGACTGTGCGAGTAGTACCCGCCCAGGGCGGCGCAGAACGCGCCCGAAAGCATGTACCCCTCGAGGCCGAGGCCGATGAGCCCCACCCGCTCCGAGAGCACCCCGCCCGCCGACGCGAAGAGATACGGCATCGCGATGCGGATGGTCTGGGCGATGACGGCGAGCAGCATCATGCGTCGGACGCTCCGCGCGTGCGCGTGCTGCGGAGCAGCCCCCGGACTTCGGGCACCGACGTGGCGACGGCGATGATGACCACCGCCTGCAGCACGTCGACCATCTGCTTGGGAACCAGCGCATTCACCGCCAGTCCACCCTGCGACAGGGTGCCGAACAGCAGCGCGGCGAGCACCACGCCCACGGGATTGTTGCGGCCCACCAGCGCCACGGCGATGCCGAGGAATCCCGCGCCCGTGCCGAAGCCGTCCTCGTAGTAGTGCTTGTATCCGAGCACGAAGTTGAGCCCGCCGATCCCGGCCACGGCTCCCGAGATGAGCATGGCCTTCCACCAGACGGTCGCGACATTGACGCCGCCGTATTCGGCCGCCGCGGGCTGCAGGCCCGCGGCGCGCAGCTCGTAGCCGGCCCGCGACCGGAACAGATACCACCACGCCGCGGCCGCGGCCGCGAGCGCCAACAGCAGCACCAGGCTCGCCGCCGACCCGTGGAATGCCGGCACGACGGCCGACAGACGCGCGATCGTGCCGCTGCGGATGTCGGCCGTGTGCAGCGTGTCGAACACCTTGAAGTGTGCCACCGTCAGGTAGTTCAACAACGCGAGCACGATGAAGTTGAGCATGATGGTGGTGATCACCTCGTGTGCGCCCCACTTCGATTTGAGCACGCCCGCGGCGCCGCCCACGATCCCGCCGCCCGCCGCGGCCGCGACGATGAAGAGCGGGAGCACCACCAGGGAGGGAATGCCTGGGGGAAGCAGCGTCCCGACGACACCGGCCAGAAACCCGCCGGCCGCGAGCTGGCTCTCGGCGCCGATGTTGAACAATCCGGCGCGGAGCCCGATGGCCACCGACAGCCCGGTGAAGGTGAGCGTCGTGGCCTTGTAGAGCACCTGCCCCAGGCCGTACGCGTTGCCCCAGGTGCCCTCGATGAGCAGCCGGTACACCGCGCCCGGCGACTGTCCGTACGTGATGATCAGCACGTCGCCCACGAGGGCCGCGATGAGCAGGGCCACGACGGCGGGCAGCACCGCTTCCTCGAATTGCTCACGGAGGCGCCGCGTGCGCGTGGGGGCCACCGTGGCCGCGGGCGCCGTCATGCGGCCTGCCCCGATGCGCCGGTCATGTACGCGCCCAGCACTTCTTCGTTCGCTTCCGATCGCGGGAGCACCGCCGCGAAGCGGCCGCCGTACATCACCGCGATCCGGTCGGAGAGGGCGAGCACCTCGGTGAGATCCGCCGACACGAGCAGCACTGCCTTCCCGGCGGTGCGGGCGTCGCGGAGCTGCGCGTGGATGAACTCGATCGCGCCGACGTCCACGCCCCGGGTGGGCTGCGACGCCAGCAGCACGCTGAAGTCGCGGCCCATCTCGCGCGCGACGACGACCTTCTGCTGGTTCCCGCCGGACAGGGCGCGCGCGGGCGCCGACGCATCGGCGGGCCGAATGTCGAACCGCGCGATCTGCCGGCGGGCGTTGTCGGCGATGCGCGCCTCGTCGAGGGCGCCGCGGCGCGAGTAGCGGTGCTGCTGGCCGAGCACCAGGTTCTCGGCGATCGAGTAGTCGAGCACGAGGCCGCGCTGCTGCCGGTCTTCCGGAATGTGGGACAGTCCCGCGTCGCTGCGCTCCCGCACGCTCTGGCGCGTCACGTCGCGTGCGTCGAGCAGCACGGCGCCCGCCGCGACCGGGCGCAAACCGGCGATGGCCTCGATCAGTTCCGTCTGTCCGTTCCCCTCCACGCCGGCGATGCCGAAGATCTCGCCGGGCGCGACGGAGAAGCTCACGCCGTCCACCGCGTGGGCCTTGCGCGAGTCGGCCACCGTGAGCTCGCGCACCGCCAGCGCGGCGCGCGGAACGGCAGTGCTCACCGTCGGCACGGGGACCGGCGCGCCCTGGCCCGCGAGCACCACGTCGCGTCCCACCATCATCCGCGCCAGCTGGGCCGGCGAGGTGCCGCGCGTGGCCACGCGTCCCACCGTCTGCCCCTGGCGCATCACGGTCACGGTGTCCGAAATCTCCATCACCTCGTCGAGCTTGTGCGTGATGAGGATGATCGTGTCGCCCGCCTCCCGCATCCGCGCCAGCACGCGCCAGAGCTCGTCGACTTCCGGAGGCGAGAGCACCGCGGTGGGTTCGTCGAGGATGAGGATCTTCGCACCGCGGTACAGCGTCTTGAGGATTTCCACGCGCTGCGCCTCGCCCACCGACAGGTCGCTCACCCTGCGGTTGGCGGCCACCACCAGCCCCGTGCCCGCGCTCAGGTCCGACACGACCCGCTCGGCGGCGGCGCGATCGAGCCGTCCCGCCGACGTGATCTCGCGTCCCAGCACGACGTTCTCCGCTACCGTGAGCGTGGGCACGAGCATGAAGTGCTGGTGCACCATGCCGACGCCGGCCTCGATGGCCCTGGCCGTCGTCCACCCGGTGACGTCGCGGCCGTTGACGAGGATCGTGCCGGCGTCCGGCGCGTACATCCCGCTCAGCACGCGCATCAGCGTGGACTTGCCGGCGCCGTTCTCGCCCACGAGCGCGTGAATCTCGCCCGGCGCGACCTCGAGCGACGCACCGCGGTTGGCGCGCACGGGACCGAAGGACTTGTCGATGCCGTGCATCGCGACGGCCGGCGCGGCGGTGCCGCCCGGCGGCACGGAAGGTCCCGACGCGGCGCTCATGGCGTGGTGGGGACCTTGATCTTGCCCGCGATGATGTCCGCCTTGATCTGCTCCAGCCGCGCATGCACGCTGTCGGGGATCAGCGCCTTGTTGTGCTCGTCGTAGACGTAGCGCACGCCGTTCTGGGCCAGCCCGAACGTGTAGATCCCGCCCTTGAACGTGCCGTCCTTCACGCGCTTGATCACGTCGAAGACCGCCGCGTCCACGCCCTTCACCATGGACGTGAGCACGTGGCCCGGCGCTTCGGAGTACTGATCGGCGTCCACCCCGATGGCGAGCTTGTTGGTCTGCCGTGCGGCCTCGAAGACCCCCAGCCCCGTCGACCCCGACGCATGGAAGATCACGTTGACGCCGTCCTGATACTGGGCGAGCGCCAGCTCCTTGCCCTTGCCGGGATTCCGGAACGCGTCGGGGGTCACCCCCGCGTACTGCGCGATCACCTCGCAGTCGGGGCAGACGTAGTGCACGCCGGCCGCGTACCCGGCCTGGAATTTCTGGATGAGCGGCGAGTTCATCCCGCCGATGAATCCCACCTTTCGGGAGTGTCCCACCATTGCCGCGAGCGCGCCGACGAGGAACGAACCCTCCTCCTCGCGGAACTTGAGCGCGGCCAGGTTGGGCGGCGGCGGGATGGGACGGCCCGCGCTGTCGGTGGCGACGGAGAAGTCCACGCCCGCGAAATCCGTGTGCGGGTATTCCCTGGCGAGCTGCACCAGATCGTCGGTGAAGATGAACCCGATGCCGATCACCAGCTTCATCCCCTCGGCGGCGAGAATGCGCAGCCCCGCCTCCCGGTCGGAGCCTTCGCCCGGTTCGATGAACCGCACGTGGACCCCGAGCTCCTTCTCGGCGCGCTCTCCCCCGACATAGGCCGCGTCGTTGAACGACTTGTCGCCCCGCCCGCCCACGTCGAATACGATGCCGACATTGACCGCATTCGGGTCGATGACGGGCGATACCGCGCCGGCGGGGTGCACGAAGAGCAACACCACGTGGGCGGCGAGCAGCACGCCCACGAGGATGAGCAGCTTCCGCATGGCGTGAACAATCGTGTGCCCGCGCGGGGTACCGCAAGGCTCGCACGGTCAATTGATTTCCCCCTCATGGTCGAGCGGATCCGGACGCGGTTTCTCGTGGTGGGCAGCGGCGTCGCGGGCCTGCACACTGCCCTGCGGGCGTCGGAGCATGGCGAGGTCCTCCTGCTCACCAAGCGGTCGCTGTTCGACAGCGCCACCGCGTACGCCCAGGGAGGCATCGCCGCCGCGCTCGGCGCGGGCGACTCGCCGCAGCTCCACCGCCGCGACACGCTGGCAGCGGGCGCGGCGCTGTGCGACGCCACCGCCGTGCGCGTGCTCGTGGAGGAAGGGCCCGAGCGCGTCCGCGACCTGCAGAGTGCCGGCGCCGAATTCGATCTCGGGCCGCGCGGCGAGCTGATCCTCGGACGCGAAGCCGCGCACTCCGCGTCGCGCATCGTGCACGCGCACGGCGACCAGACCGGCGCCGAGGTGGCGCGCACCCTCATCGAACGGGTGCGCGAGCACCGGCGCATCCGCGTGCTGGAGAAGACCCGGGTGCTCGACCTCATCGTGGCGCGGCGCACCGCGCTCGGCGTGCGGGCGAGCGTCCGGGGGCACGCCACCGAGATCGTGGCCGACGCGACCGTGCTGGCCACCGGAGGCTGCGGGCAGGTGTACCGCTACACGACGAATCCCGTCGTTGCGACCGGGGACGGATACGCCATCGCCCATCGCGCCGGCGCCATGCTCGCCGACATGGAATTCGTCCAGTTCCATCCCACCGCGCTCGACACCCCGGAAAATCCGCTGCAGCTCATCTCCGAAGCGGTGCGCGGGGAGGGCGCGCGGCTCGTGAACGACCGCGGCGTGCGGTTCATGGCCGGCAAGCACCCCGAAGCCGAGCTGGCACCGCGCGACATCGTCGCCCGGGCCATCTTCCGCGAGCAGCGCTCCGGCCACCGGGTCTTTCTCGATGCGCGAAAGATCGGGCGAAGATTCGCCCGCCGCTTTCCCGGCATCGACGCCATCTGCAAGGCGCGCGGCATCGACCCGCGGCGGGATCTCATTCCGGTGACGCCGGCCGCGCACTACATGATGGGCGGCGTCGTCACCGACCTGTACGGGCGCGCGAGCCTCCGGCGCCTGTTCGCGGCGGGCGAAGTGTCGCGCACCGGCGTGCACGGGGCCAACCGCCTGGCGTCGAACTCGCTGCTCGAAGGGCTCGTCTTCGCGGAGCGCGTGGCGGCGCGACTACGCGACACGCCGCCGCTCACCCGGCTGCCCCGCAAGACCCGGTGGAGCGTGCCCGTGCTGCACGACCGCGGCGCGGCACAGGTGGCGGCCGACCTCGTGCGCATGATCATGTGGCAGTACGCCGGCATCATCCGGAATGCCGCCGGGCTCAGGAGCGCGCTGGCGACGCTCGAGGACATCGAGAAGCGGCTGCCCGAGGGGGCAACCGAAGAGGCCAACCTGATTCAGACGGCGAGCCTGATCGCGCGCGCCGCGCTGGGCCGCCGGGAGTCGCGCGGCGGCCATTACCGCAGCGACTTTCCGCGCGCGAAAGGAGAATGGCGCGGCCGGCACATCGAGCTCTAAACGTCCGTTTGAGACTTTGGAACTTCGCCTCTGCTCCCACCGCTAATATCCACGATATGCCCTCGACGACCCAGGCTCCTGGCGACCGTTCCGCCACCGCACTGCACGACGAGATCCGCGCCCTCGCCGCCAAGCGGAACGCGGTGATTCTCGCGCACAACTACGAACGTCCCGAGGTTCAGGACGTCGCCGACTACGTGGGCGATTCGCTCGGCCTGTCGCGCGAGGCCGCGAAGACCGCCGCCAACGTGATCGTGTTCTGCGGCGTGCACTTCATGGCCGAGACGGCGGCGATCCTCTCACCCGGCAAGCGCGTGCTGCTGCCGGACATGGCGGCCGGCTGTTCGCTGGCGGCGACGATCGACGCCGCGCAGCTCCGGGACTGGAAGGCGGAGCATCCGGGCGCCGTGGTCGTGTCGTACGTGAATACGACCGCCGACGTGAAGGCCGAGAGCGACTACTGCTGCACGTCGGGCAACGCGGTGGACGTGGTCAACGCGATCCCCGGCGACCGGGAGATCCTCTTCCTGCCCGACATGTTCCTGGGCGCGCACGTGCGGCGCGTGACGGGGCGCGACAACATCCACGTGTGGATGGGCGAGTGCCACGTGCATGCGGGGATCGATCCCGAGCACATGCGCGCGCAGCGCGCCGCGCATCCGCACGCAGAGTTCCTCGTCCATCCCGAATGCGGGTGCTCGACGTCGGTGCTCGAAGCGCTGTCGGCAGGCGACGTGGACGGCGACGGCGTGGAGATTCTGTCCACGGAAGGGATGATCCGCCGGCCGGCGCAGTCGCCGGCCGACGAATTCATCGTGGCCACCGAGGTCGGAATCCTGCATCGCCTGCGGCGCGAGAACCCGACGAAGACGTTCTTCCCAGCCAACGACCGCGCCACGTGCGCGTACATGAAGGTCACCACGCTGCCCAAGGTGCTCGCCGCGCTCACCAACAACGAGCACCACATCACCGTCCCACCCGACATCGCGCGCCGCGCGCGCCGCGCCATCGAGCGCATGGTCTCGATCGGCGGCACCAGCGCTCTTGCCCCGGTGGGTGATCCCGGGGAATAGGCCCATGCTGCAGCCCGAGTCCGAGCGCCACGGTGTTCCGCGCATGATCACGCCGCTGTCCACGCCGTCCATCCCCCAGCTGACGCGGACCGGACTGAACTTCCCGCTGGCGCCGGGGGCGCTGGACGCCACGGTCCGATCGGCGCTCGAGGAGGACGGCGCGTTCAACGACATCACGACCATCGCGACCGTGGTCACCGAGCGGCGCGCGCGCGCATCGCTCGCCGCCAAACAGGCCGGCGTGGTCGCCGGAGTGCCGCTCGTGGTCGAGTCGTTCCGGCTGCTCGATCCCAAAGTCTCGATCCGCATCGACGCCGAGGACGGCACGCGGGTGCGGGCGGGCGACTCGGTGCTGTTCATCACCGGGCATGCGCGGCCGATTCTCGCCGCCGAGCGAGTGGCGCTCAACTTCATTCAGCGCCTGTCGGGGATCGCATCGCTGACGGCGCGCTACGTCGAAGCGGTGCGCGGCACCAAGGCCCGCATCCTCGACACGCGGAAGACGACGCCGGGATGGCGGCTGCTGGAGAAGTACGCGGTGCGGGCGGGCGGGGGCACCAACCACCGGTTCGATCTCGCGTCGGCGGTGCTGATCAAGGACAACCACCTTGCCGCGCTCGACGGCGACATCGCGCTGGCCGTGCGCCGCGCGCGCGAGACCGCGCCCCTGGGCACGCGCGTGGAGGTGGAATGCGAGCGGCGCGAACAGGTGGAGGCGGCCGTGCGCGCGGGCGCCGACATCGTGATGCTCGACAACATGTCGCCCGCGGAGCTGCGCGAGTGCGTGGCGCTCGTGGGCGGGCGGGCCACGGTGGAAGCGAGCGGCGGCATCACGCTGCACACCGTGCGGGAGATCGCCGAATGCGGCGTCGACTGGATCTCCGTGGGCGCGCTCACGCACTCGGCGCCGGCAATGGACCTGGCGCTCGACTTCGAGTGATGCCGGCGCGCGGCGGGGAGCCCCGCTCCCCGTGCGCATCCGGGTGGCCCCTTAGAGATCCGCGCAGCTCTTGTTGATCTGCCGGCATTGCCGGCAGATCAGCTTGCACTTGACCCACTCCAGCGCCGTGCTGCCGCAATGGTCGCACGCCTCGGGCAACGAGTCGTTGCGCAAGGGCGGCGGGATCTCGGGCGCGCGCGGCGCGCGAGCATCGATCGGCGGCATTGCCTCAATCATGCCGGGGCTGGCAGATTCCCACAACCGTTTCCCACCCCATCGGAGCGCGCGTATCCCGAACCACGACCCGCACGGCCTCAATCATGCCCCGAAGCACGGCGTGCCCGGCCACTTCGATCTCGACGCCGTCGCGCGGCGAATCGCCACGAAGTACGGCTTCGAGCCGGCGTATCCCGACGACGCGCGCCGCCAGCTCGACGCGATCTCGGCCCCCGCGCCGGTCCCGGCCGGCACGCGCGATCTCCGCAACCTGCTCTGGTCGTCGATCGACAACGATTCGTCGCTCGACCTCGACCAGGCCGAGGTGGCCGAGCAGCTGCCCGGCGACTCGATACGGCTGCTCGTGGCAATCGCCGACGTCGACGCGCTGGTGCCCGGCGGTTCGCCGCTCGACGTGCATGCCCACGCCAACTCCACCTCGGTGTACACGGGCGTCGAGGTGTTTCCGATGCTGCCGGAGAAGCTGTCGACCGGGCTCACCTCGCTGAACCAGAACGAGGATCGGCTGGCGCTGGTCATCGAGACCGTCGTCGACGCGCACGGGGAAGTCACGACGCAGGACGTCTACCGAGCGGTGATCCGCAATCAGGCCAAGCTCGCGTACGACCAGGTGGGCGCGTGGCTGGATGGCGGAACGGCGCCGCCTAAGGTGACGGGCAATGCCGCGCTGCAGGAGCAGCTCCGGCTGCAGTCGGAGGCAGCGCAACGGCTCAAGTCGCAGCGGCTGCGCCACGGCGCCATCGAGCTCGACACCATCGAGGCCACGCCCGTGGCGAAGGACGGCCAGGTGGTGGATCTGGCGCTCACGCAGAAGAGCAAGGCGCGCGATCTCATTGAGGATTTCATGATCGCCTCGAACATCGCGATCGCGGTCTTCCTCGAGTCGAAAGGGCGGTCGGGGATCCGGCGCGTGGTGCGCGAGCCCGAGCGGTGGAGCCGGCTGGTCGATCTCGCCAGTCAGTACGGCGCGACGCTTCCGGCCAAGCCCGACTCGCTGGCGCTCGCGCAGTTCCTGAGCACGCGCCGGGCCGCCGATCCGCTGCGCTTTCCCGATCTGTCGCTCACCGTGGTGAAGCTGATGGGACCGGGCGAGTACGCGCTCGACATGCCGGGCAAGGATCCGGGCATGCACTTCGGACTCGCAGTGCACGACTACTCGCACGCCACGGCGCCCAACCGGCGCTACGCCGATCTGATCACCCAGCGGCTGGCCAAGGCGGCCATCGCCGGCGCCGGCGCGCCGTATTCCAACGACGACCTGGCGGCGCTCGCGGCGCACTGCACCGAGCGCGAAGACGCCGCGAACAAGGTGGAGCGGACGATGCGCAAGGTGGCGGCGGCGCTCCTCCTGGCGCACCGCATCGGCGACGTGTTCGACGGCATCGTGACCGGCGTCTCCGACCACGGCACCTTCGCCCGGCTCTTCCATCCGCCCGCCGAGGGGATGGTCGTGCGCGCGCAGCATGGGCTGGACGTCGGCGACCGAGTGAAGCTGCGGCTCGTGCATACCGATCCGTCGCAGGGCTACATCGACTTCGAAGCGATCCGCTGAACGCCTTGCCAAGCCTGCCCGGGCGCCGCAACGTCAGGGCTTCCGCCAACCCTCCAGGACCCCCATGTCGCCACTCGCCGGTCGTGCGCTCCGCCGGAGCGCCGTGCTCCTTGCGTCCATCGCCCTCTTTGCCCTGCCGGCGTCGGCGCAGCGCGCGGGCGCGGATTCCGCCCACAACCAGAAGGGACTGCCGCTCAAGGCCGCGCGCAGCGCCGACTTCACGACCAGCAAGGGCTCGTGGATGTCGCTCGACGTGAGTCCCGATGGCAGGACCATCGTCTTCGACCTGCTCGGCGACATCTACACCATGCCGGCGCGCGGGGGCACGGCCACCGCGATCACGCACGGCCTGCCCTACGACGCGCAGCCGCGCTTCAGCCCCGACGGCTCGCGCATCGTGTTCGTCTCCGACCGTTCGGGGGGCGACAACGTGTGGACGATGCGCGCCGACGGCTCCGACACCGTGCAGGTGACGCAGGGCAACGACAACCTGTACGTCTCGCCGCGGTACACCCCCGACGGCCGCTACATCGTCGCGTCGAAGAGCGGCGGGCCGCTCGGCGGCGCAGCCAAGCTCTGGATCTACGACGTGCGCGGCGGCAGCGGCACGCCGCTCATCACGGAGCCCGCGCAGCGGAAGACGATCGGCGCCGCCATGGATCCCAGGGGACGGTACATCTGGTACGCCCAGAGCACCGGCGACTGGACCTACAACGCGATCCTGCCGCTGTACGAGCTGGCCCAGTACGACCGCGAGACGGGACGCAGCGTCGTGACCACGTCGCGCGACGGCTCGGCGTTCCGCCCCGAGATCTCGCACGACGGGCGGTGGCTGGTGTACGGCACGCGCTACGAGGCGAAGACGGGGCTGCGGATCCGCAATCTCGAAACCGGCATCGAACGGTGGCTGGCCTATCCGGTGCAGCGCGACGACCAGGAATCGCGCGCGCCGCTCGACGTCCTGCCCGGGTATGCCTTCACCGCGGACGACGAGGCGATCGTCGTCTCGTACGGCGGCGAGATCTGGCGCGTGCCGGTGGACGGCAGCCGCGCGACGAAGATTCCGTTCACCGCGCACGTGGCGGTGGCGATGGGTCCCGAGGTGCGGTTCGAGTACCGGGTGGACGACAAGCCGGCCTTCGACGCCCATCAGGTGCGCGACATCGCCGTGGCGCCCGACGGGCACCGCGTGGCGTTCACGGCGCTCGACCGCGTGTACGTGATCGATTCGATCGGCGCCGCGCCGCGCCGCCTGACGGCGATGGACACGGCGCAGTTCCAGCCCGTGTGGTCGCCCGACGGCCGGTCGATCGCGTTCGTGACGTGGGACGACGCGGCGGGCGGCGGGATCTACCGGGTGAGCGCGACTGGCGGAGCGCCGCAGCGGGTCACCGCCGAGGCCGCGTACTATCGCGACCTGGCCTGGTCGCTGGACGGGAAGCGGCTGGTGGCAGTGCGTGCGTCGGCGCGCGACCTGCAGGAGAACGCCGGCACCTTCGACGGCGGGCTCGACCGCCACATCGTCTGGGTGCCGGCGTCCGGCGGTGCCGCCACAGTGATCATGCCCGCCGGCAGCTTTGCGCTGCCGCAGTTCAGCGTGCGCGACACCAGCCGCATCTTCGTGTACAGCCCTGCCGAAGGGCTCGTGTCGGTGCGCTGGGACGGCACCGACATGAAGCACGTGGTGCGCGTCGAGGTGCCGCCCACACCCGGCGGCGCCGAGATGGCCGCCCGGCAGATGGCCGGCACCGACCTGCCCGACCCCACGGTGATCGAGGAGCTCGAGGCCAACCCGCGGCGCACCGGTGCGCAGGCGGTGCGGCTGAGCCCCGACGGCAGCCACGTGGTGGCGCAGATCGGCATGCAACTCTACGCCGTGGCCGTGCCCACGGGCGTGGGCGCCGATCCGGCGGTGGTGGCCGATCCCAAGAGCGCCGCGTTCCCGGTGCGCAAGCTCACGACGATCGGCGGCGAATTCCCCACCTGGAGCCCCGACGGCAAGCTCGTCTACTGGGGGATGGGGAACGCGATCGCGACCTACGACCTGGCGCGGGCGCAGCAGGTGGACGACAGCCTCAAGGCGGCCCGTGAAGCGAAGCAGACCGGCGGCGCGGGCGGTGCGGGCGCGGGCGAGAAGCCGGCGGCCGACACGGCGCACGCGGAGTACAAGCCGGTCGAACGCCACATCGCGGTGTCGGAGCGGCGCGACGTGCCCCGCGGCACGGCGGTGCTGCGCGGGGCGCGCGTGCTCTCGATGAAGGGGTACGAGGTGATCGACGACGCCGACATCGTGATCCGCAACGACCGCATCGAGGCGGTGGGCAAGCGCGGCGCGGTGGCGGTGCCGAAGGACGCGACGGTGATCGACATGTCGGGCAAGACGATCGTGCCGGGGTTCGTCGACACGCACTACCACACGCAGTGGCTGGTGCCCGACATCCACGTCGGCCAGGTGTGGCAGTACCTCGCGATGCTCGCCTACGGCGTGACGACGACGCGCGATCCCCAGACCTCCGACACCGAGGTGCTGACCTACGAGGACCAGGTGGAGACCGGCGCCATGGTGGGGCCGCGCATCTATTCCACCGGCCCCGGCGTGTTCAGCTCGGAGCACATCCGCACGCTCGACGACGCCCGGAACGTGCTCAAGCGGTACGCCGAGTACTACCATACGAACACACTGAAAATGTACATGTCGGGCAACCGCCTGACGCGCCAGTACATCATCATGGCGGCGAAGGAGCTGGGGCTGATGCCGACCACCGAGGGCGGCCTCGATTTCAAGCTCGAGATGACGCACGCCATGGACGGCTACCCGGGCGTCGAGCACACGCTGCCGATCACCCCGCTCTACGACGACGTCGTGAACTTCTGGGCGAAGAGCGGCACGACGAACAGCCCGACGCTCATCGTGTCGTACGGCGCGCCGTTCGGCGAGAACTACTGGTACACGAACACGGACGTGCACGACGACCCGAAGGTGCGGCACTTCCATCCCGAAACGGACATCGACCAGAAGACGCGCCGCCGCGGGTCGGGCGCCGGGGGCAGCCCGGGCCCCGGCGGGTGGTTCCGCCCCGAGGAGTACGTCTTCCCGATGCATGCCGCCTTCTCGAAAGGCGTCGTCGAGGCCGGCGGCCGCGTGGGCGTCGGCAGCCACGGCCAGTTCCAGGGGCTGGGCTACCAGTGGGAGATGTGGATGCTGGCCATGGGTGGCATGAAGCCCTACGACGTGCTCCGGTGTGCTACCATTCTCGGCGCGCAAGGGATCGGTATGGAAAAGGACCTCGGCAGCATCGAGCCGGGTAAGATGGCGGACCTGGTGGTGCTCGACCGGAATCCGCTGGACAACATCCGCAACACCAACACCATCCACTACGTGATGAAGAACGGGCGCCTGTACGACGGCAACACCCTGGACGAGGTCTACCCGCGGAAGAAGCCGCTCCCGCACTACCTCTGGCAGGACAAGGTGCCGCACGTCGAGGCCGGGATCGGCAGCCCTTGAGACGTGCTGCGATCTCACTGGTCGCGTGCGCCGCGGCGACGCTCGCGGTCGCCGCGTGCTCGCACCGGTCGCCCCTGCTCGAGCCGACGCCCGAAGAATTGCTCACGCCGGCGCCCGACAGCTTCCGCGTGGAGTTCCGGACGACGCGCGGGCCGTTCCTGGTGGTGGCGCACCGGGACTGGGCGCCGTTCGGCGTCGACCGGTTCTATTTCCTGGTGTCCAACGGGTACTACGACGACACGTACTTCTTCCGCGTCGTGCAGGGCTCGCTGGCGCAGTGGGGGATCTCGGGCAAGCCGGCGCTGAACGCGGCGTGGCGCAATCGCCGCATCGCCGACGACCCGGTGATGCGCAGCAATCAGCGCGGCATGATCGCGTTCGCGCGCAGCGGGCCGCAGTCGCGCACCGTGCAGCTGTACGTCAACGAGCGCGACAACGCCCGCCTCGACACGCTGGGCGGCATCGGCTTCCCGCCCATCGCACAGGTCATCCAGGGCATGGGCGTCATCGACTCGCTCTATGCCGGCTACGGCCAGGGCCCGCCGCGCGGCACCGGCCCGTCGCAGGATTCGATCGAGACGGAGGGGAACGCGTACCTCAAGCGGAAGTACCCGCTGCTCGATCGCATTCTCACGGCGACCGTCACCGAAGCGTGGGGCGACACCCTGAGCCCGAGCATGCGGCTGCGCCGCGGCTACGCGCCGCTGTACCGCCGGCCGGGCGGAGGAGACGGCGACTTCGACGGCGGCGGGCGCTGAGCGGCCCGCCGCCGCGCCCGCCGCTCAGTGCGGGTCGGGCTCCGGCTCGCGCCACGAAAATCCGTTCTGCGCAATGAGCTGATTCGCCGAACTCGGCCCCCAGGTGCCGGCTTCGTACGTGTCCATGCGCGTCGGCGGATGCGCGTCGAAGTAGTCGAGAATCGGATCCACCACTCTCCACGCCGCCTCCACCTCGTCGCTGCGGGTGAACAGCGTCGCGTCGCCGAGCATCACGTCGAGGAGCAGCGTTTCGTATGCCGGCGGGTTCACGTCGCCGAACGCGTCGCGATAGGCGAAATCCATCGCCACTGGCGCCACCTCCATCTGCTTGGCCAGCTGATACGCGGCGCCGGGCGTCTTGACCTGGAACGACAGCGAGACGCCCTCGTCCGGCTGGATGCGCAGCACGAGCGTGTTCGGCGCCAGCAGCTTGCGCGTCTCGTGTCCGAACATCAGATGCGGCGGGTCGCGGAACTGCACCGACACCTCCGACACGCGATCGGCCATGCGCTTGCCCGAGCGGAGAAAGAAGGGCACGCCCTTCCAGCGCCAGTTGTCGAGGTAGAGCCGCATCGCGGCGAACGTCGGCGTCACCGAATCCGGCGCGATCATCGGCTCGTGCCGGTAGCCCGGCACCTCGACGCCGTTCACCCGGCCGGCCCGGTACTGCGCGCGCACTACCGAATTGTCGACGTCGGCCGGTCCCATCCACCGCACCGAGCGCAGCACCTTCACCTTCTCGTCGCGCACCGCGTCGGCGCTCATCGTGACCGGCGGTTCCATGCCCGTGAGCGCGAGCAGTTGCATGAGATGGTTCTGGAACATGTCCCGCACCACGCCCGCTTCCTCGTAGTAGCCGCCGCGCTGCTCCACCCCGACCGTCTCGGCCACCGTGATCTGCACGTGGGCGATGGACTGCCGGTTCCAGAGCGGCTCGAAGATCGCGTTCGCGAACCGGAACACGAGGATGCTCTGCACGGTTTCCTTGCCCAGGTAGTGGTCGATGCGGAACAGCTGGCATTCGTCGAACAGTTCCAGCACCAGTCGGTTGAGTTCCTGCGCCGTGGCGAGGTCGTGCCCGAACGGCTTCTCGATCACGACGCGCCGCCACGGCCGCTCCCCGGCGCCCGCCGCCTTCGGCGCCAGGCCGCTCTGCGAGAGGTGGCGCACGATGTCCTCGAACACGCTCGGCGGCACGGCGAGATAGAACAGCCGGTTGCGCGATTCCGGTGGATGCGGCTTCTCGATCGCGGCCAGGCGGTCCTGGATCGCTGCGTACGTGGCCGCCTGCGAGAAGTCGCCGGACACGTAGTGGATCTGCGCGCTGAGCCGCTCCCACACCGCGTCGTCCACGCCCTCGATCTCGTCGGACTTGGCCAGCTCGGCGCGCATCAGCTTGCGGAACGCGGCGTCGTCGTAGGAGTCGCGCCCCACGCCGAGGAGCTGGAAGGGTTCGGGCAGCAGCCCGTCCTTGGCCATCTGGTACAGCGCGGGCATCAGCTTCCGCCGCGAGAGGTCGCCCGAGGCGCCGAGCACGACCATCGTGCATGGGTCCGCATTCCGCCGTTCCGAACCGGTGGCGCGGCGGGCGCGCTTCGAGCGCGCCGCCACGTGCTTGGTTTCCGTGGTCATTCCGATTTCACCGCGTGGCCGCCGAATTCGTTGCGCAGCGCGGCGATCACCTTGGCCGAGAAGCTGTCTTCCTGGCGGGAGCGGAAGCGGGCGAGCAGCGACAGCGTGATCACCGGCGCCGGCACGTCGAGGTCGATGGCCTCGTTCACCGTCCACCGGCCCTCGCCCGAATCGGCCACCCAGCCCTTGATCGCGCCGAGCGACGCGTCCTTGGCGAACGCGCGCATCGCGAGCTCGTTGAGCCACGACCGCACGACGCTCGCGTGCTGCCACACCGACGCGATCTGCTCGAGGTCGAGGCCGGGGAACGTCTTCGATGCGTGGAGCACTTCGTACCCTTCGGCGTACGCCTGCAACAGGCCGTACTCGATGCCGTTGTGCACCATCTTGACGTAGTGGCCGGCGCCGGTGGGACCGACGTGGGCGTAGCCGTTCTCCGGCGCGAGCGCGAGGAAGATCGGCTCGCAGCGCTTCACGGCGCGGTCGGCGCCGCCGACCATGAGGCAGTAGCCGTTCTCCAGCCCCCAGACGCCGCCGCTCGTGCCGCAGTCCACGAAATCGATGCCCTTCGCGGCGAGCCCCGCCCCGCGGCGCATCGTGTCGTGGAAGTTCGAGTTGCCGCCGT
>DASVWS010000013.1:0-4112 GCA_036393095.1 Gemmatimonadaceae bacterium
CGCGTCGCGTCAACCGCAGTCCGCCGCACCAACCGTGCACCACCCACCCCCCACATGAGGAGAACACGCATGAGAATGACCGAAGCCAGCACGCTCCAGTCCCTTCGCTCCGTCCAGCGTTTCATCGATGCCAACCAGGCGGCGCTGGGCGGCGTGCCCGCGTCCGGCGCCCGCGCGAAGCTGGACGCCATCGTCGTCAGCCTGGACGGCTGCGCCACCGCGCAGTCGTCCAGCGACATCCGGGCGCGCAGCGCCACGCTGGAGCACTACGCCCTCCGGCGCGCGCTCGTCCGCGACCATATGGCGCCGATCGCCACGATTGCCGCGTCCGAGCTGTCCGGCGCGCCGGAGGTCGAGCCGCTCCGCCTCCCGCAGCGCCGTCTGAGTGCGGAGAAGCTGAAAGCCGCGGCGTACGGCATGGCCCAAGCGGCCGCCCCGTTCGCCGATGTCTTCACCGGATCCGGCATGCCCCCCGACTTCCCCAAGCAGCTCACCGACGCAGCCGACGCGATGCTCGCCACGGTCACCGAGCGCCGCCAGCGCGCCGTCGAGCGCAAGCATGCCACCGTCGGGATCCGGCAGTTCGCGAGCCAGGGCAGGCGCGTCGTCCACGTGCTCAACGCATTGATCCGGTCGGCGCTCAGGGACGACCCCGCGCTGCTCGAGGCCTGGCACAGGGCCCAGCGGGTGTACCACGTGCCCGGCGGCGCCGGCGCGCCCACGCCGTCCTGACGCCCGGCGGTGGTGCGGCGCGGACCCGGGAACTACCTTCGCACCGGCTCGATTCACACGCTCGACGGGAGATTCCGATGAAGCGATCGCAGATGCTGGTGCTTTCGGTGGCAGCCATGGCGGCGGTGGGGACCTCGGCGTCCGCACAGGACTCCACCGCGCACGAACGCACGGCGGGAGAGGTGTACCACAACGTGCAGGTGCTCAAGGACACGCCGCTGAGCGAATGGTTGCCGACGATGCAGCTCATCAGCGGCTCGCTGGGCGCGTCCTGCGACCTCTGCCACGTGCCGGGCAAGTTCGCCAGCGACGCGCGCCGCACCAAGCAGACCGCCCGCCGCATGATCCGCATGGTGCTGGCCATCAACCGCGACAACTTCGACGGCCACACCGTCGTCACCTGCAACACCTGCCACCGCGGGTCGCTGCGCCCCCAGGGGCTGCCGGGCCTCTTTAGCAAGACTCCCGACGAGCTGGCCGAGTACGAACGCGAGGTGGCGGCCATTCCGGACTCCACGCGACCCGAGACCATGCAGCGGAGAGAGCGCGAGCCGCGTACGGCCCCGGCCGGCCTTCCCTCCGCGGATGCGATCTTCGCGAGCTACACGCGTGCCGTCGGCGCCGACAAGCTGACGTCGCTCCACATTGCCGGCACCGGCAAGGACCCGCGGCGGACGCTGCCCACGTTCGACGTCCAGTTCGTCTTCCCCGACAAGTTGGTGATGAAGGGGGCCGGCCGCCGCGGCCCGCAGGAGCAGATCGTGAACGGCAGCCAGGGATGGATCGTCGACTCGACGGGGCGCCACGCCATGACACCGGCGCAGGTCGCAATGGCCATCCGTTCGGCGCGGAGCTATCGCCCGGTGAAGTTCATCGACGAGGCGCACGACGCGCGCGTGCGCGGCGTGGAAATCGCCGAGGGACACGCCTGCTACGTCGTCCAGTGGCAGGCCGCGCCCGACGTGCTCCGGATGGCCTACTTCGACACGGCGACGGCGCTTCTATATAAGGTGCGCGACCTGTCGCAGACGCCGCTGGGACGCGTGACGTCGGAGCAGCGCTTCGAGGACTACCGCAACGTCGGCGGCGTGCAGCTCCCCTTCGCGATCGTCAGCCTCTATCCCCAGGACGAACTGGACTTCACGGTCACGCAGGCGACGCCCAACGCCGACGTCGATGCGCGGTTGTTCACGCCGGCGGGCGGGGGCCAGTAGCCGGCGCCGGTTCGTACTTCGTGCCGTGGATGGTGGAGACGTCGCACGTTCCCGACGAGGCGCGCATGTCGTCGCGACTGCAGTTCCTGCTGTACCGATGGCCCCGGCTGTCGGGCGCCGTTGCATTCGGCGTCCCGGCCGCCGCGCTCGTCCACTTCGCCTGGTATTCCGACGCCCGGATGAGCGGCATCCATCCCGAACTCACGGCGGCGGCCGGCCTCGCGCACGCCGTGGCCGGGTTCCTCACCGGGCCGCTGTTGCTCGGCGGTGCCGCGGGTGGCCGTAGTACCACGCGGGCGCTCGCCGTCGGAGGGGCCACGTCGCTCCTGGCGCTCGCCGTCTTCGCCCCCGCCATGGCGGCATGGCTGCTCAAAGGCAGTGCGTCCGCGCCGAGTGTGCTGGGCTATGTCGTGACGACGGTGTATACGGCATTCTTCGCATTTCTCGGGGCCGGCTGGGCCCTGCTGCTGCTGTCGGCACTCGTCGGATTGGCGCTGCACGGAGTGGCATCGCGTCGCGGAGCCTGACGGTCCCGGGCGCTCGGCACCGCGGTTGCTCCAGCCGCCCGCGAATCACAAGTTGAAGCACCGATCGCCCGTCGCCTCCCGCGCTAGCGCCGGCACTTCCTCGACCCGACTTCCCATGACCCGTCTCCGCCTCACACACCGGTCTCCCCGTCCCGTACGCGCACTCGCGCTGCTCGTCGTCGCGCTCACCCTCGACGTCACGGGCACCACGTCCGCGACTCCGCGGGTGCGCCCCGCACGCGCCGACTGGCGCGCGAATATCCGCGCCTTCGCCGAAGCGCACCTGCAGCACACCGCGTGGGGGCCGGCGCATTCGCAGCGCGACTACGAGCTGACGAAGAAGTTCGCCCGCGAGGAGGGCGTGACGGTGGACGACGACGCGTTGTACGCAGCGGCCTACCTGCACGACATGGGCGGGATCCCGCCGTACGCCGTGCCGGGCGTGGATCACGGCGACCGCTCGATCCAGCTCTGCGACAGCATCCTTCGCGACGCGGGCTTTCCGATGGAGAAGGCGGCGCTGGTGAAGGAGATCATCGACCACCACCAGTACTACCGACCGCCGGACACCCTGGAGGTGGCGATCCTCTTCCGCGACGCGGACATCCTGGACTTCATGGGCGCGATCGACGTCGCGCGCATCGTCTCGCTCACCACGCGCGAGAAGTTCGTGCCCGACCTCCCCACGGCGATCAGGGTGCTGCGACAGCAGATGGTTGCGATGCCGAAGCTGCTGCAGTCCGCGGCGGCGAAGCGCGAGGGCGTGCGCCGGACCGCCGAGATGAAGGCGTACCTGGATGCGCTATCGGCGGAATCGGATTCGCTGCCGGTGCTCTGAGGCGGGCCCCGGGGGCGGGCTGGCGGTGGGTGGTCGCCCGCCTGCCGGGATCACCGTCGACTGCGGGATGCCTTCGTCGAGTGTGGCGAGGCGCGCGCCCTTCGAACCGGCCAGCGCCACGAGGTGGCCGTCGGTCGTCTGCGTCGGCATCCTGACCCACGATGGCAGATCCTCGGCGCCGAGGTCGTCGGTCAGCCTGACGAATCTGGGCCGCGTCGCGTGCGTGAGCAATCCCAGATGCTCGCGTGCCGCGGAAACGCTTGGCGAGAGGCGCGCCTGCGGCGCCACCCGCACGAAGCCAAGCTCGGTGATCGAGCACGTCGCCAGCCGGTCGCTCTTCGTCAGCCCTGCGACCCACCGTTCCGTGCGTGCGTGGTGAACGTGCGCGGCGTGTGCGAGCGCCAGCAGCGCATTCACGTCCAACAGGAAGATCACGGAAAGTCGGCGAGCAGCGCGTGCACCTGCTCGCTGGATACCGGCGTGGTGCCCCCTGGCGCGTGCATGACCGGCAGTCCGGTCACCTTGCTGGGCTCGATGTGATAGTCGCCGCCTTCGCCCGCGACAGGGAGCGCCTCCACGGCGCGCCGGCGCAGAAATTCGGACACGGTAAGCCCCGCCCGACGGGCCAGGCGTCGAATGCGGGCCGCTTCCTGCGGCGTGACCTTGAAGGTGATCGTGGGCACGGTAATACGGTAATACCGCGGCACCGAAGACTCAAGCCTCGACTGCCGAACCGGAAGCGATCGGATGCTTCGAAGGATGCGATGGCGGCGTGGCGGCATGCCCTGGACGCGTGATCGA
>DASVWS010000014.1:0-16562 GCA_036393095.1 Gemmatimonadaceae bacterium
TCGCGGTGCGCTCGTGCGCGTGCGCGGCAGCCAGCCAATCCGCGATCGCGGCGCGGGCGTGCCGCAGCTCCGGGCCGCGCTCGAGGGCCAGCTCCTTCCGCCGCCGCGCGCACCCGTCCAGCTCAACCGGAATCTCGAACAGGCGGGCCAGCATCTTCGGCACCGCCTTCTCCAGCGGCACGTCGCGGTAGCCCTCGGGCAGCGGCACCTCGGGCACGCGCGCCTCGGCCAGGCGCGCGTCCAGCTTCTCGCTGAACTCGCGCGGCAGAACGAGCAGAATGGCGACGTCGCCCCCCGGCAGCTCGTGCGTGGTCATGGTGAACGCGGCGCCCAGCTGCTCGCGCAGCGCAGTGGCCAGCGCGTCCACCGTGGCGCGCGCCGACGCGGGCACCACCACGGCGTGGCTGGTGAGGCGCGGTGAGCCCGCCACCTTGCGCACGGCGGGCAGGATGGCCGACAGGAAGTCGCGATAGCGCGTAATCAGCGCGCGTTCCTCGCCCAGCGCCGTTTCGCGCTGGCGCAGCGCGCGCGCGTCGCGCGCGCTCCGGTTGGCGAGCCGCGCCCAGTGGGCGAAGTCGTCCACGGTGGCGGCGGTGGTCACGCCGGCGGTGCCGGTGACGTCGAGCAGCCGCATCGCCTCGTCCACTTCCTCGAGCACGCGCGTGAGCTGGCCGCGGCGGCGCTCGATGTCGGGCTCGAGGCGGGCCGCGGACACGCCGGGGCGCGCCGGCGTCTCGGCCAGCTGCAGCTGGCCGAAATCCTGCACCGCGCCGAGGGCGGCGTCGAACCGGTCCTTCGGTCCGAGCACGCGCACCTTGGCCATCGGGACGATCATGGCTCGGCGACGGGCGCTACCGTGGCGGCCAGGCGATCGGCGATCTGCGCGATGCGCGCGTCATCCGCGTCCGCGTACAGGACGCGCCGGCGCTCGGCCTCGTCTCGAATGGCCTGCGCGTCCGCCTCGCGCTGCTCGGCCGCCTGGAGATCGAGCAGGCGCAACGTCTCCTGCAATTCCCGCTCGGCCTGCTCGTCCGCCGCGTGCGCGGCGGCGCGCGCCTCGTGCACCAGCCGCTGGGCGTCGCGCTCGGCCTGCTGCAGGCCCGTCGTCACGGTGCGTTCCGCGTCGAGGAGCGCATCGAGCGCCGAGGGGGCGGCGCCGTCCACCGGGTGCTTCTTCCTGGATGTGAACTTCATCGGTTCCCCCTGCGTTTCTGTCTCCGCTGCGGGAACAGAACCACATCTGTATGTACGGGCCGGCTGTGGGTCGCCTGCATCGGGAGTGTGCCACCGGGCCGTCGGGGTTTTGCCGACCGTCCCGGGGAAGGCCTGCTCGCGCGGCGATGACGGGGGCGCCGGCGGGGCGCCGCCGCGGGATCAGTTGACGCCCGAGGTCCTGATGATCGCCGCCCGCATGGCCAGCCGGCGGATGGCCGCGCGGAGCGCCGCCATGCGGCGCGCCGCCATCATTGGGAATCTGGAATGGGCGCGCGCATGCAGCGGGCGCAGCAGGACCGGCGGCCCGGGCTCCACGTAGAGGATCGCGTAGTGTGTGCCCCAGCTCGTGCTCCGCGGCACGACGCTCACGGGTGTGCCCACGTAGCGCGTGCCCGGACGCCAACAGATCCACGACGTACGCAGGCTGTACGTCTCCGACGTCCTCCCGAAGCGCAGGTACGGGCTCATCCGCGCCCCTCGAACGCGGCCGCGCGCTTGCCGAAGAAGGCGTTCAGCCCTTCCGAGAAATCCGCCCCGTCGGCGGACCGTGCCAGGTGCTGCAGTTCCTCGTCCAGGTGGTAGTCGAGCTGCTCCACGTTCGCGGCGCGATTGATGAGCTGTTTGGCTACGGCGTACGCCGACGTCGGGCCGGCGGCGATGCGCTGCGCGACGGCCATCACCTCGGCATCGAACCGGTCCTGCGGGAACACGTCGTTGATCAGCCGCATGTCCCTGGCGTCGGCCGCCGACAGCCGTGGGTTGAGCAGCACGAGCCCCATCGCCTGGCGCAGCCCCAGCAGCCGCGGCAGGAAGAAGGTGGAGCTCTCCGCGCCCGTGAGCCCCGTCTTGTGGTATGCCCACTCGAAGGTCGAGCGGTCCGACGCGAACACGAGATCGCACGCCATCGCGATCCCGAACCCGCCCGCCGCCGCCACGCCGTCCACCGCGGCAATGAACGGCTTGGGTGCCCGTTTGATTTCCGAGATCGTGCTGTGCAGGTATTCGAGGATTTCCTTGAATCCCTCGCCGAACCCGGGCGGCTCCGCCCGTCCGTCGGGGCGCAGGTACCCGAAGTCCTCCTGCGATCCCTGCGCCCGGATGTACTTGAGGTCGGCGCCGCTGCAGAAGATCCCGTTCGTGCCGCGCACGATCACGCAGCGCACGTCCGTATCGCGCGCGAGCTGCAGCCCGGCCCTTCGGAAATCGCGGGCCGTTTCCACGTCCATGGAGTTGAAGCGCTGCGGCCGGTCGATCACCAGCAGCCCGACCGGGCCGTCGCGTTCGATGTGGATGTGTTCCATGGCCATGGCGCCCCCGCTCAGCAGATGCGCGGGAGCAGCTCGCCCTCGTACTCCGAGAGCAACCGCTTGCCCAGTCCGGTGTCGAGCACCACGTCGCCGGGGCGCGTCGCCACGCATTCGCCGATCACCGCTGCGTTCACGCCTTCCGGGTGGCGGCGCAGCGCGTCGAGCACGGCGGACACCTTCGCGTCGTCGCCGCGCACGCCGAGGACCGCCTTCCCCTCGTTCGCCACGTGCATCGGGTCGAGCCCCAGCATCTCGGCGGCCGCGCGCACGACCGGATTCACCGGCACCAGCTCCTCGCGGATCAGAATGCCCACGCCCGCCTTCTCGGCCATCTCGTGCAGCGCGCTGGAGAGCCCGCCGCGCGTCGGGTCCTTCATCGCGACCACGGCGCCGGCCCGCGCCCGCAGGGCGTCGCGGATCATCCGGTTGAGCGGCGCCACGTCCGACCGGAGCTCGGCGTCGATCTGCAGGCGGTGCCGGTGCACCATCAGCGCCATCCCGTGGTCGCCCACGTTGCCGGTGACGATGATGCGGTCGCCCACCTGCAGCCCCGAGTCGCGCACGATCGCGTCGGCGATCGCGACGCCGGTCGTGTTGATCACGACGCCGTCCAGCTCGCCGCGTCCCATCACCTTCGTGTCGCCGGTGACGACGGTGGTGCCCGCCTCGCGGCAGGTGTCGAACATCGACTGCTGCACGCGCTCCAGGTCGGGGAAGGTGAACCCCTCCTCGACGATGAGCGCGCAGGTGAGGCCCAGCGGCTCGGTGGCGCCCATCATCGCCAGGTCGTTCACCGTGCCGGCGATGGCCAGGCGTCCGATGTCGCCGCCGGGGAAGAACGCCGGCTGCACGACGTGCGAGTCGGTGGTCAGCACGAGCCAGCGGTCGCCGACGCGGAGCGCGGCGCCGTCGTCCATCGCCGCGATGCCGAATCCGTCCACCTCGACGTCCACGAAGCCGCGCGTGAGCGTTTCCTGAATGAGTCGCCGCATGGCGCGGCCCCCTGCGCCGTGCTTCATCACGATCGTCGGGTCGCGGCGGCCGGAGTGGAGGCGAACGGCCTCCTCGTTGATCGTGGAGCTCATAGCTTGGGGTGCCCTCCATACTGGTGCCAGATGCGGCAGGTGCCTTCGCTGCTCACCATGCACGCGCCCACCGGCGCGTCCGGCACGCACTCCTTGCCGAACAGCGAGCACTTCTCGGGTGACGAGATGCCGGCCATGATGTCGCCGCAGATGCAGAGCTGCGTGAGCGCGGCCGGCGCCTGCGTCCAGAGGCGCTTGAGGTCGATGGCGAAGTGGCGCCGCGCGTCGAAGCGCGCGAACTCGTCGCGCAGCCGCAGGTTGCCGTTGGGCACGTGCGCGATCCCGCGCCAGTTGCCCCCCGTGGTGCGGAACACGCGCCAGAGCTGCTCCTGCGCCACGCGGTTGCCGTCCTTCGTCACGCAGCGCGGGAAGGCGTTCACCACCTCGTGGCGCCCGTCGCGGATCAGCTCCACGAGCTGCGCCAGCCCCGCCAGGATGTCCAGCGGCTCGAACCCCGCTACGACCACGGGGATGCCGTGGCGCTCCACGAACCGCTCGAAGATCCCCCACCCGGTGATCGTCGCGGCGTGTCCCGCCGCGAGAAAGCCTTCGATGCGCGTATCCGGCATCTCGGCCACGATCTCCATCACCGGCGGGATGTACTTGTGCGCCGACAGCACGAAGAAGTTGGGCGGCGGATCGGCCACGAGAATCGCCGCCGTGGCGACCGCCGTCGTCTCGAAGCCGCTGGCGAAGAACACCACCGGCTCGCTGGTGTCGCGCGCGATCTCCACCGCCTGCGCGGCGCTGTACACCACGTCCACCTGCGCGCCCATGGACTGCGTTTCGGCCAGCGACCGCACCGTGCCCGGCACGCGCAACATGTCGCCGTAGGTCACCACGCGCACGCCGTCCTCGGCGAGCACCACGGCTTCATCCACTTCGGGCAGGTCGGTCACGCAGACGGGGCACCCGGGCCCCATGATCACGTCGAGTGCTGCGGGAAAGGTCTGCCGCAGCCCGAACTTGGCGATCGCCTGCTCGTGGCTGCCGCAGACGTGCATCACCGTCACCGGGGCGCGGCCGATCTGGTCGCACATGTGCCCGATGGCGGCGGCGAGTTCGCGCGCCCGCGCCGGATCGCGGAACTTGAGCTCGTCGGCGCCCCTGGGGCGCGCCAGCCCTGCCGCGGCGCCGTCAGGCACCGGACGTTCCGGTTGTGGGTGAGTCGCCGCCGGCGGCGCGCGTGGCGTCGATCTCGCCGCGGACGTCGGCGGCCATCATGTCGCTCTCCGCCTCCTTCAGCAGCAGCTCATACAGCGCCAGCGTTTCCTCGATCTCGTCGCCGGGAATGCGGCGGATCGCGAACCCCACGTGGTTCAGGATGTAGTCACCGGGCGCCACCGGCTCGTCGATGATGTCGAGCCGCGTTTCTCGGCGCACGCCGAAGAAATCCACCTGCGCGATCTGGCCGTCCACTTCGAGCACGCGGCCGGGAACGCCGAGGCACATCACTCCTCCCGGGTCGGGCGGGTCCGAGGGGGCCCGCGCATGGCGCAACCTGAGAAAGCGCGCGTGCGGTGTCAGTCGGGCGGTTCGCCCTCGCCGTGTAGGGATTTCTCCGATGCGGTGTCGCTCGCCAGCGCGACGCGCGGCCCTTGTGATCCGCGACGCACCCCGTAGGGGAATACCGAAGAAAACTCCGGGTTACACCGACGGTTCCCCGGTACGGGCGATCGCATCTTCAGACCGCAGCACAAGGCGAAACGGCTGATTCAATCTGGATGACCGTACTCCACGCGATGGAGCATCAGGCCCCCCTTCATGAGCAAGCTCACGTTCCCCCACGGAGCGCGGAGAGGATCGATATGAGAGTCACTATGAACCCGGTTGTGGGACGGTTGGCCCTGGTGGCGGCGGCGGCCATCGTGGCCGCGTCCTGCACCAGCGACAAGATCGTCTACCGGAGCCAGCCGAGTTTCACGACGCCCCCCGCGGCCGCGCAGGGCTTCGTCGGCTACTCGGACACCCTCAACAAGCAGACGGTCTGCGGCAACTGTCACGTCGACCAGCAGACCAAGTGGTCCACCACCAAGCATGCGTCGGCGTGGGCGGACCTCCAGGCGAGCGGCCACGCCGGCGCCTCCTGCGAGCCCTGCCATACGGTGGACTCGCGCGGCAACGCCATGACCGACACGCTGGCCGGCTTCCTCGCGACCGGCGACTCGCGCTACAAGGACGTCCAGTGCGAGAGCTGCCACGGGGCCGGGCTCGCCCACGTCACGGCGCCGGGGCTCGGCAATCGCCCGCTGGCGTCGATCGCCGTCGACACCGGCGCCGCCATCGGCAACGGCTGCGGCGAGTGCCACACCGGCTCGCACGATCCGTTCGTGGATGAATGGGTCCAGACGAAGGACGCCGGCCACGCGCACCTCGAGGCCCATGCCCTGGGCAACGCCTCGTGCACGTACTGCCACGTCGGCCAGGACGCCCTCGCCAAGTGGGGCGTGAACACCAACTATGTGGAAGCGAGCCAGGACGCGACGAACCCGATGGGCATCACCTGCGCGGTCTGCCACGATCCGCACGGCGGCCCCAATGAAGCGCAGCTCCGCTATCCGATCAACGTCGCCGACACGGCGGGCAATCTCTGCATGCGCTGCCACCAGCGGAACGGGCAGGCGCCCGCTCCGGTGAGCAAGTACGGGCCGATGTCGCCCGAAGGCCCGGTGCTCCTCGGCTTCGCCGGGTACTTCCCGGCCGGCTACACCGGTCCCGACACGATCATCGGCACGCACGGGTCGTCGGCCAACGCGAAGCTCTGCGTGACCTGCCACATGGGCAAGATGACCGTCAACGACTCGGCCGGAAAACTCGTCACCAGCTTCATGGGCCACAACTTCGCCGCGGCGCCGTGCCTCGACGCCAACGGCGTGCCCACGACTGGCACGTGCGACGTGTCGCAGCGGTCGTTCTCGGCCTGCGCGGCGAGCGGCTGCCATGGCACGCCCGACGCCGCCCGGTCGGCCTACGTCGCGGTCACCGGCCGGCTGGCGCTGCTGGATTCGGCGCTCAACAGCCAGTTGGTGCAGATCGCCGACACCGTATTCACCAAGACCACGATGAATTCGGCCATCGGCGCCAAGTTCAACCTGCAGCTCGCCGAGAAGGTCGGCAGCGCGGTCCATAATCCTTTCCTGATGGAGACGCTGCTCACCGCGAGCATCAAGCAGATCCAGACGGACTACGGAATCGCGCCGAAGATCAGCGTGAATCTCGCGAACATTCTTCCGCAGACGGCGGGCAACTTCCGCTGAACGGGGTGGGGATGGGTGGTCGACGGGGGGCGGCGCCGGATCGCGGCGCCGCCCCCCGCCGACGTTCGGGGATCGCTCCGGTGATACCCGGAGACTGGCCGCCGCCGCGACCGGACGTTAAACACATGACAACGGCGTCCGTGATTGCCGCACAAAACTCCGGCAACTACCGACGGTCCCTTTCACGCGGGAGGTTCACATTCCACCTCGCACGGAAACGCGAGAGCAGGATCGAATGGCAGGTGCAGGAGCGGGAGTTCCAGCGTTCGCGCCACACGCCCCCCCACGGAGTGCGGAGAACATGTCAATGCGAGTTCCCAGAAGTCCGGTGTTGGGGCGGCTGACCGCGGTGCTCGTTGCCGCGGTGGCCGCCTCGTCGTGTACCAGCGAGAAGATCGTCTACCGGAGCGAGCCGAGTTTCACGACGCCCCCCACGGCGGCGGGAGACTTCGTTGGGTACGCGGACACGGCTGCCAAGCAGACCGTGTGTGGTAATTGCCACGTCGAGAAGCAGGCGCAGTGGGCCGGCACGAAGCACGCCTCGGCGTGGGCCGACCTCCAGGCCAGCGGGCACGCCGGCGCGTCCTGCGAGCCCTGCCACACCGTCAGCAAGAACGGCAACGCGGTGACGGTGGATGCCGTCGGCTACACATCCACCAAGGACGCGCGGTACGAGGACGTGCAGTGCGAGAGCTGCCACGGTCCGGGCCTGGCGCACGTGACGTCGCCGGGGCTCGGCAACCGGCCGCTCGCGTCGATCGCCGTCGACACGGGCACGGCATTCGGCAACGGCTGCGGCGAGTGCCACACCGGCACGCACGAGCCGTTCGTCGACGAGTGGAAGCTGTCCGGCCACGCGATCGTCGAGAGCCGCGGGAGCGCGGCGAAGAACGCGTCGTGCTACATGTGCCACAGCGGACAGGGCGCGCTGGCGTCCTGGGGCGTCAATACGGATTACGTGGAGAAGAGCGGTCTGGGGGTGAACCCCGTCGGCACCACGTGCGCCGTGTGCCACGACCCGCACGCCAAGGACAACGATCACCAGCTCCGCTTCCCGATCGACGTCCCGGACGAGACGCAGAACCTGTGCATGAAGTGCCACCACCGCCGGGCGACGCCCGACCTCACGAGCGCCTCGAGCGGAGCGCATTCGCCAGAAGGCCCGACCCTGCTCGGGTACGCCGGCTGGATTCCGCCCAACATGAGCACCACCGGCACCGACACGATCATTGCCACCCACGGCTCCGAACGGAACCCTGGTCTCTGCGCCACGTGCCACGTGAGCCGGTTCTCGGTCACCGATCCGGCCACCGGCAACTTCGTCTTCCAGGCGACGGGGCACCTGTTCCTGGCCATCCCGTGCCTCGATTCGCTCGGCAAGCCGACCAACGCCGACTGCGACGTATCGCAGCGGACGTTCGCCGCCTGCGCCGCCAGCGGCTGCCATGGGTCGCCCGACGTGGCCAAGTCGGCGATGCTGACGGTCGAGCAGCGGTTCGCCCTGCTCGATTCGACGCTCACGCACCAGATCGCGCAGATCCCGGCCACCGAGTTCAGCAACACCGACGGCAAGTACACCACCGGCGAGGGCGCCAAGTTCAATCTCAGCCTGTCGCGTGCGCCGGGCGCGTACATCCACAACCCGTTCCTCATCGAGGCGCTGATGACGGCGTCGATCCGGCAGATCACGATCGACTACGGCATCGCCGCCGCGGACAAGGTCAACCTCAACAACATCCTGCCGGCCATGGGGCACTGATGATGGCGCGTGGGATGTCGCAGGACAGCAGCACGTAGGACCACTCGGTGCGGGCCGGGGACGAACATCTTCCCGGCCCGCGCCAGCACCGGGGCCCCGTGCCGATGATTCGAACCGTTGACGCAGCACCGGAGACGACGATGTTCGCGTGCGATCCAGCACACGACGCCATCACGCGTGGATCTCGAAGACAAGGGCGGCAGCCATTGGCGCGCAGCGCGCGACGGGCGGCCTTCACGCTCTGCCTGCTCGCGCTTCCGACCGTTGCGCTGCACGCGCAGGGCTATGTCATTCAGGGCTCGAGCTGGGCGCAGTTCCTCGACATGCGCCCGCTGGTGAGCGACAGCGTGCCCATCGCCGCCACCGATTCCGTGTCCACGGTCCTGCGCAGGACGCCGAACGGCGTGCTGACGACCTGCGCCGCCGGCGACGCGTACTGCTACTTCTACCGCTCGGCGCCGCGCGCGAGTCTCACCGCCGTGATGCAGGACCTGGATGTCACCGCGTGGGGGCTGCGCCCCGGGCTCAGCATCCACGCGCAGCTGCGCGGGCGCGCGGCCAGCGGTGACGCGCGCGACCTCTGGCCCCAGGCCAACCAGCGTTTCGACGTGCTCGCCGCGTACCTCGAGTACGACCGGTCCGCCGTGCAGGCGCGCCTCGGGCGGCAGTGGGTGACCTCGCCCCTCGGCGTCTTCAACTTCGACGGCGCGGCCGTCACCCTGCGCCCGCTGTCGATGCTCGGGGTGAGCGCGTACGGCGGCGGCACGCTGATTCAGGGGCTCGATCGCCCGCTGGGCGCCGCCGCGCTCTCGCCGGTGGAGGATATCCCGCCGGTCGACAAGTCGTTCCTCGTGGGCGGCACCGTGCAGTTCCGCCCGAGCCCCGGCGATGCGGTGCAGGTGCAGTACCAGCGGGAAGTGCGCAACGACCGGGGCGCGCTGTACTCGGAGCGCGTCGCGGCGACGGCTGAATTCCGCGCTCGCTTCGCGTCGTTCGGCGGCGACGCCACGCGCGACCTGGCCACCGAGACCTTCAACGATCTGGCGGCGCACGTGTCGTTCGATCCCTGGCACCGCGTCAGCTCGCGCCTCGAATACCGGCACTACGTCCCCTACTTCGACCTGTGGACGATCTGGGGCGCCTTCTCCCCCGTGGGCTACGACGAAGTCACGGGCACCCTGAACTGGGCGACGCCCGGCGCCCGGGCGGCCCTCGGCCTCACCGGCGGATACCGCAGTTATGCGAACACATATACCGGCGTCGCCTCGCTGCCGCTCCGGAACAGCGGGTGGCGGGTGGGAGCGTCCGGCTCCCTCCGCGCCGCGCGCGCCTGGACGGTGGACGGCAGCTACGACATGGACATCAACTTCGGCGCCTCGAGCACCGACGGCGACGTCGCGGTGCGCTGGCAGCCGAGCGATCGCGGCTCCCTGGCGCTGCACGGCACGGCATTCCAGAACATCTACGAATTCACCGTGGGCGAGGGGCGGGTGATGGGCGCCGGTCTCGAAGGCGCCTACCGGCTCACGCCGGACGTCCGCGTGGTCGGCGACGCGATGCTCTACCAGCACACCGGGCACGACACCCCGCAGCAGGCCGACTGGAACCAGCGCCGCGCCAGCCTTCGCCTGGAGTGGCGCGTGGGCGGCGAACCCGGCGCGGACACCTGGACCGTAGGTCCGGTGAGGCGGCCATGAAGATCCGGAAGCTGATCGTTCCGCTCCTGCTCGCGGTCGCCACCGCGACGCTCGGCACGCAGCAGCCGCGCGGGGCGTTCCCGCACTCGCGGCACGCCAAGCTCTTCCCCACCTGCGCGGGGTGCCACGCCGGGATCCTCACCGGCGACACCGCGAAGATGTTCCCGACCCCCGAGGCCTGCGCGCAGTGCCACAACGGCACCGACGTGCGGCGCGTCGCGTGGAGCGGGCACGTGGAGACGCCCACGAACCTCAAGTTCTCGCACACCGAGCACGAAATGATGTCGGCGCAGGGCGGAAGCCCCGCGCAGTGCGCGAACTGCCATGGCCTGCAGGCCGGCCGCGACACGGCATGGATGCACGTGGCCGGCGCCGATCCCACGGCCTGCATCGCCTGCCATCGCCACCAGGCGAGCGAACATCTCGCCGCCAACGCCGACTGCGCCACCTGCCACAAGACGCTCGTCCAGGCGACCCAACTCTCGGCGGCCACGATCGCGGCCTTCCCGAAGCCCGCGTCGCACAGCGATCCGAACTGGATCGCCGCCCACGCGCCGAAGAACGACGCCCAGGCGGCGCAGTGCGCCGTCTGCCACGCCCGCGAGAGCTGCGAGCGCTGCCACGTCAATGCCGACAAGGTGCCGGCGATCGCCGCCCTGGGCCGCGATGCCCGCGTCGCCGCCCTCGAGCGCGGCGCGACGGCGACCTACTTCACCCCCGCGTCGCACAAGGCCGGCAACTGGGAGTACGCGCACGGGCCTGACGCGCGCGCGCAGACGCAGACGTGCGCCACCTGCCACGCGCGCACGAGCTGCACCACCTGCCACATTGGGGCGCTGGGGCAGGACGTGATCCGGAAGCTCCCCGAGCCGGCGCCCGCCCGCGCACCGGGGGTGCTGCTCGTGCATGCCGCGGCGGCGACGACGGTGCCGCCGAACTCCGCCGCCGGCCTGCAGGCGGGGAACGGCCTCGTCCTGCTCGCGTCGGCGCGCGACACGGTGCGCGCGGTCAACGTCCACGTCCACCCCGACGGCTTCGCCACGAACCACAAGGACGTCGCCGCCAGCGGCCAGCTCAACTGCCAGGGGTGCCACCAGCCGCGCGACTGCACGGCGTGCCATGACGGCGTCTCACCGCGCAGCAACTACCATCCGGTGGACTTCATGTCCCGCCACGCGACGGCCGCGTATGCGCAGGAGCAGAACTGCAGCAGCTGTCACCGCGTGGAGACCTTCTGCCGGTCGTGCCACCAGAAGTCGGGCATCGCCAACACCGGCGGCGTGCGCGGCACCGCGCACTCGGGGCAGCCGCTCTGGCTGCTGCAGCACGGCCAGGCCGCGCGGCAGGGGCTGGCGTCGTGTACGGCGTGCCACCAGCAGCGCGACTGCCTGCGCTGCCACTCGAGCCTCGGCCTGCACGTCAATCCGCACGGCCCCGACTTCAACGCCGAAGCGATGGGCTCGCGGAACATGCAGATGTGCCTCGTGTGCCACCTGACGAATCCACTGAAGAAGTGACACTGGCGACTGATGACTGACAACTGAAGACCGACGACTCTGAACTCCTGACTGCCTACTGCGAACTGTTCACAGTCGGCAGTGGGCAGTACGCAGTCGAGCGTAGTCAGTCTTCAGTCCTCCGGAATAAGGAAGACCGCCCGGCATCGATGGCTCGATGCCGGGCGGTCTCACGTCTGGAAGTGCGCCGGCTTCAGCCCTTCGTCGGCTTCTTGGCGCCCGCCGCGTGCATCTCCTGCAGCGCGCTGTCCGTGAGCATCTCCGTGGTCGGGCCCTCGCGCCGCTTGATCTGGGCGCTGGCGCTGTCGGCCAGCGCCTTGTTGCCCAGCTTCTCGGCCGCCATGTAGATCCCGAAGAATGGCGCCGCGTTCAGCGGGGCGAGCTCCGACGACTTACGATAGCTCTTGAGCGCGTCAGCGTACTTGCCGGCGCGGTACTGCGCGTTGCCGCTGTCGAGCGCCGCGCGCGCGTCGGGCGACATCGTGGTGTGCGGATTGGCCGTGCTGTCGGCGCCGGCCGTCATCTGGCCCAGCGGCGTCTTGGGCGCCTGCTGCGCCGGCTTGCATGCGCCCGCGGCCAGCAGCGCCGGAAGCGCGAGGAGTACGATGGCGCGGGACGCGCCTCGGGAAGATTCGGACATGACTGACCTCGGGACGTAGGCTTCGCAACCTGCTCCAACTGCGGCCCAGTATTGCGAAAGTGGGGGGATCGACGCAGCCGGTCCTTTGCCCCGGCCTCCGTAAGCATTTCCCTCACGATCCCGTAAGCGCAAGTCCCCGGACCGTTCAGGCAAACGCCTCTGTTCGCCGTACACGCATGGCTCGATCCTCCAGATACGCAAAATCTATAGTAGCGGCCGCCGCGTCCGGGAGAAACGCACGGCGCGCGCCGCGAACGCCAACCCATCCTAGGGGGTTGTGTCATGCTCACGCCAACCACGCACGCGTGGTCGAACGATGAGGCGCTTGGCGGATATCTCGGCCGCCGCGGCATCAGCCGGCGCGACTTCATCGAATTCTGCGGACAGATGGCCGCTGTCCTCGGACTCAGCAGCCTCGCGGCGCCGAGAATCGCCGCGGCGATGGAATCCCTCAAACGGCCCAGCGTCATCTGGCTGCAGCTGCAGGAATGCACCGGGTGTGTGGAGAGTGTGATCCGCACCTCCGATCCCACGATCGGCAACCTCGTGCTCGACGTCGTGTCCCTCGATTTTATGGACACGCTCATGGCCGCCGCCGGCTCACACGCCGAGCAGGCGCTCGCGACCGCCCACAAGGACAACGCCGGCAAGTACCTGCTCGTCGTCACCGGCTCGGTGCCGACGAAGGAGGACGGCATCTACACGATGATCGGCGGCCGGACGGCGCGGCAGCTCCTCGAGGAGACGGCGAAGGACGCGGCGGCGGTGATCGCCGTCGGCGCCTGCGCGCACTGGGGGAGCGTCCAGGCGTCCAAGCCCAACCCGACCGGCGCCGTGGGCGTCTCGGACATCGTGAAGGACAAGCCGGTGCTCAACATTGCCGGTTGCCCGCCGATCGCCGACGTCATCACGGCCACCGTGGTGCACTTCCTCACCTTCGGACGGCTGCCGGAAACCGATGCCGACGGGCGTCCGCTGTTCGCGTACGGCAACCGGATCCACGACCAGTGCCCACGCCGCGCGCACTACGACGCCGGCCAGTTCGTCCGCGAGTTCGACGACGCCGGCGCGCGCGAGGGCTGGTGCCTGTACGAGGTAGGGTGCAAGGGGCCGGCGACCTTCTCGCCCTGCCCGATCTTCATGTGGAACTCGCATACCGATTTCCCAATCGGCGCCGGCCATCCGTGCCTCGGATGCACCGAGCGCAACTTCTGGGACACGATGTCCCCGTTCTACAACCGGTTGCCCAACGTGGCGGGGGTGGGCGTCGAGCACACCGCCGACATCCTCGGCGCCGCGCTCGCGGTAGGCGCGGCGGCGGGTGTCGCCGCCCACGCGGCGGCCACCGGCATCTACCAGATTCGCTCGCGGCGGGCCGCCTCGGGCGCCGACACGTCGCCGAGCGAAACCGGCCGGGAGGACAGCAATGGCCAAGACTAAGGTCGTCGTCGATCCGATCACGCGCATCGAAGGCCACCTGCGCATCGAGGCCCAGGCCGAGAACGGCAAGATCGGCAATGCCTGGGCCTGCTCGACGCAGTTCCGCGGGATCGAGATCATCATGGAAGGGCGCGACCCGCGCGATGCCTGGGCCTACACCCAGCGCATCTGCGGCGTCTGCACCGTGGTCCACGCCGTGGCGTCGTGCCGCGCCGTCGAGGACGCCCTCGACATCAGGATTCCGCCGAACGCCAACACGATCCGGAATCTCGTCCACGGCATGCAGTTCATTCAGGATCACGTCATCCACTTCTACCACCTGCATGCGCTCGACTGGGTGGACGTGGTGAGCGCGCTCAAGGCCGATCCCGCGCAGACCGCCAAGGTCGCCGCCTCCATCTCGCCCTGGCCGAACAACTCGCCGACGTATTTCCGCGAGGTGCAGGAGCGGCTCAAGACCTTCGTCGGCAGCGGCCAGCTCGGCATCTTCGCCAACGGGTACTGGGGCCATCCGGCCTACAAGCTCCCGCCCGAGGTCAACCTGCTCGCCGTGGCGCACTATCTCGAAGCGCTCGACTGGCAGCGCGACGTCATCCGCCTGCACACGATCTTCGGGGGCAAGAACCCGCACCCGAACTTCCTCGTCGGCGGCATGGCCAGCGCCATCAATCTCGAGGGCACGGCGACGATCAACGCCGCCAAGCTCACCGAGATCAAGGACATGATCACGCGGGCCCAGCGGTTCGTGGAGCAGGTCTACTGGCCCGACCTCGTCGCCATCGCCGGCTTCTACAAGGACTGGGCGGCGATCGGCGGCGGCACGGGCAACTACCTCGCCGTGGGCGAATTCCCGGAAACGGACATCCGCGATGTGAATTCGCTCTACCTGCCGCGCGGCATCGTCATGAACAAGGATCTGAGCAAGGCCCTGCCGTACGACCACACCAAGGTCACCGAGTCCATCTACTCGGCGTGGTACGACTACGACGAGGGCGCCAAGGCGGCGCTCCATCCGTGGAAGGGGGAGACCAAGCCCCACTACACCGGGCCCAAGCCGCCCTGGCAGTATCTGCAGGACGAGACGAAGTACACCTGGATGAAGGCCCCGCGCTACGACGGGAAGCCGATGGAGGTGGGGCCGCTCGCCCGGATGCTGGTCGCGTACGCGGCCGGGCACAAGGACGTGCGCGCCATCGTCGGCGACACGCTGAAGGCGCTCAACGTCGGGCCGGCCGCGCTCTTCTCCACGCTCGGCCGCACCGCGGCGCGCGGCATGGAAACCGTGCTGCTCGCGCGCAAGATGAGCGGCTGGTTCGACAACCTCGTGAGCCGGATCAAGGCAGGCGACGTGTCGACCTTCGCGGGCAAGAACTGGGATCCGTCCACCTGGCCCAAGACCGCGCGCGGCTACGGCGCGCTCGATGCGCCGCGCGGCGCCCTCGGCCACTGGGTCGAGATCGCCGACGGCAAGATCTCGCGCTACCAGTGCGTCGTCCCCACCACGTGGAACGCCTCGCCGCGCGACGACACGGGCGTGGTCGGCCCGTACGAAGCCGCGCTCACCGACAACCATCCGCTCGCGAATCCCGAGCAGCCCATCGAGATCCTGCGGACGGTCCACTCCTTCGATCCGTGCAACGCCTGCGGCGTCCACGTGCTGGATGCCCTCGGCGAGACGGTGACGGAGGTGCGCGTGCAATGACTCCTCGAGACGTCAAACGCCGGCAGGAACCACACTGGCCGGTCATCGACCAGCGCGCCATGTCGTCGACGTTCGAGCAACCGGTGGGCGGCGGCGCGCCCGACCACCACTGGGTGTACCTGTGGCACTGGCCGATCCGCTTCATGCACTGGATCGCCGTGCTGTGCATCGTGACCCTGGTCGTCACCGGCCTCTGGATCGGCCGGCCGTACTTCCTCGGGCCCGGCACGGGAAACAACTTCGGCCTTCAGTACGTGCGGCTCGTGCACTTCATCGCTGCCGGCGCGCTCGTGGCCACGGCCATCGTCCGCGTGTACTGGCTGTTCGTCGGCAACCGGTTCGAGCGCCTCCCGGCGCTCTTCCCGGTGCGCAAGCGCGACTGGGTGAACCTGTGGAAGATGGTGAAGTTCTACCTGATGATTCACCCCGAGCGGTCCCCCCGGTACCTGGGGCACAACCCGCTCCAGCAGTTCGCCTACACCTTCACCTACCTCGTGGCCGCCGTGATGGTGGTGACGGGGTTCATCATGTTCGGCGAGGCCAATCCGCAGGGGTTCTTCATGCATACCTTCGGACACCTCGCGCCCTTCTTCGGCGGATTCCAGTACGTGCGCGTGATCCACCACGTGCTCACCTGGTACTTCCCGTTCTTCATCATCCTCCACGTCTACCTCGCCATCCGCGCCGACATGCTGGAGCGGAGCGGCACGATGTCGTCGATGGTGAGCGGCGGGCGGTTCGTGCCGATCGACGAGCACTATGCCGACGGTTGAGCCCAGGGCGGGCGACGTGGTCGTCGGGTTGGGCAACCCGATCATGGGCGACGACGGCCTCGGCCTCGCCGCCCTGGAGCGGTTGCGCGAGGAGTGGGAGATCCCGGCCGCCGTCGAGCTGGTGGACGGCGGCACGTGGGGCATGACCCTGCTCCCGCTCCTCGAATCCG
>DASVWS010000015.1:0-23975 GCA_036393095.1 Gemmatimonadaceae bacterium
CGTCAGCGCGGCCACGATCGACGACGACGCCCGCAACACGTCCAGCACCGCGACCACCCGGCCCGCGACGTCTCCCGGCCCGACTTCGCGCGCCGTGAAGAAGACGTCGACGCGCACTTACGTGGGCTCCTTCATCAAATCGGTTTCGCGCTCGAGGAACTTCGTGTCCACCTCGCCGGCCCGGAATCGCGGGTTGTCCATGACACGGGCGAGAAACGGAATCGTCGTCGTCACGCCCTCGATCACGAACGCTTCGAGCGCGACGCGCATGCGGTCGAGCGCCTCGCTCCGGTCGCGGCCCTGGCAGATCAGCTTGCCGAGCAGGGAGTCGTAGAACGGCGGCACCGTGTATCCGGCGTAGACGTGCGAGTCCAGGCGCACCCCGGGGCCCCCCGGCGGATGGAACGTCTCGATGCGCCCCGGCGACGGCTGGAAGTTCCGCGATGGATCCTCGGCGTTCACGCGCACCTCGATCACGTGGCCCCGCAGCGGCGGCAACTCGGTCACGCTCAATTTCTCGCCCGCCGCCACGCGGATCTGCTCCTTCACGAGGTCCACGCCGGTGATCATCTCGGTGACCGGATGCTCCACCTGGATGCGCGTGTTCATCTCCATGAAGTAGAACGATCCGTCGCTGTCGAGCAGCATTTCGATCGTCCCGGCCCCTACGTAATCGATGGCCTTGGCGCCCGCCACGGCGGCCGCGCCCATGCGCGCCCGGAGATCGGGCGTGACGGCCGGGCTCGGCGATTCCTCGATGAGCTTCTGGTGGCGCCGCTGCACCGAGCAGTCGCGCTCGCCGAGATGGATCACGCTCCCGTGCTTGTCGCCGAGGATCTGGAACTCGATGTGCCGCGGACGCGCCAGATACTTCTCCACGTACACGTCGCCGTTCCCGAAGGCGCTCAGCGCCTCGGAGCGCGCCAGCCCGAACGAGCGTGCGAAGTCGTCGGCGTCCTTGGCCACGCGCATGCCCTTGCCGCCGCCGCCCGCCGCCGCCTTGATGATGACGGGAAACCCGATCTCGCGGGCGAAGGTGAGCGCCTCGTCCACGTCCTCCACCGGCCCGGGCGTGCCGGGCACGATCGGGACGCCGACCGCCGTCATCGTCTTGCGGGCGGCCGCCTTGTCGCCCATCACGCGGATCTGATCGGCCGTGGGACCGATGAAGGCGATGTTCGAGGCGGCGCACGTCTCGGCGAACTCGGCGTTCTCCGCCAGGAAGCCGTACCCCGGATGGATTGCGTCAGCGCCGGTGATTTCGGCGGCCGCGATCAGGCGCGGGATGCGCAGATACGAGTCGCGCGCCGGCGCCGGTCCGATGCAGACGTCGTCGTCGGCGAACCGGACGTGCAGTGATTCGCGATCGGCTTCCGAGTAGACCGCGACGGTCTCGACGCCGAGTTCCTTGCAGGCGCGGATGACGCGGAGCGCGATCTCTCCGCGATTGGCGATCAGTACCTTCTTAAACACCGAATGCTCGAGTCGAAGGGCGACGATGGCGGCGGCGAACGCCGGGAGTCATGGGCGGGCGTCGGTCAGCTCGCCGACTCGCCCTCGAAGGGCGACCAGCTGTTGTCGCTCGTCCCCGCCACTCCCTGCACCCGCAGCGCGAACTCGCTGGGACTGGTGGCGTAGAAGAGCGCGCTCTCGTACGACACGACGCCGCGGGTGTAGAGCTGCATGAGCGACTGGTCGAAACTCTGCATCCCGTACTGCACCGTGCCCTCTTTGATGAGCTCGGGAATGTTCAGCATCTTCGACATGTCGCGAATCTGGTCGCGCACCGCCGACGTGTTGATCAGGATCTCGGCGGCCGGAATGCGCCCCGGCTTGTCGGACCGGGGCACGAGTCGCAGCGAGATCACGGCCTGCAGCGCGTTCGCCAGCGAGAACCGCACCTCCGCCTGCTGGTGCGGCGGATAGAAGGAGAGCACGCGGCTGATGGTCTGCGTCGCATCCGTCGTGTGCAGCGTGGAGAATACCAGGTGGCCGGTGTCGGCTGCCTTGAGCGCCGTGTCGAGCGTGTCGAGGTCGCGGATCTCGCCAATGAGGATGACGTCCGGGTCCTGCCGGAGCACGCGCCGCAGCGCCTGCGAGAAGCTGGACGTGTCGGTGCCCACCTCACGCTGATTGATGTGGCAGCTGATGTCCCGATGCAGGAACTCGATCGGGTCCTCGATCGTGATGATGTTCGCCTTGCGGTGCTCGTTGATGTGCTGGATCATCGCCGCCAACGCCGTGGACTTGCCCGAACCCGTGATCCCGGTGACGAGCACGAGCCCGCGCGGCTTGAGCGAGATCTCCTTCAGGACGGGCGGCAGGTTCAGCTCCTCGATCGTGCGCGCCTGATACGGAATGGCGCGCATGGCGAAGCACAGCGACCCGCGCTGCTGATAGACGTTCACGCGGAAGCGCCCGATGCCCGGCACGCCCACCGCGAAATCGCACTCCTTTTCCTCGGCGAACTGCTTGACCTGCCGCGCCGTCATCAGCTGCTCGGCCAGCGTTTTCAGATCCTCGGGACGCAGCGGCGCATGGTCGATGGGCTCGAGGTCGCCGTCCACCCGCAGCGTCGGCGGGCGGCCCACCTTGAGATGAAGGTCGGACGCGCCGCGCCGGACGAGTTGCTCCAGCACGCTCTTGAAGCGGAAGGCGGCCGGGGAGGCGCCGGTCCCTTCCGCGGTCGTCTGGGTCTGCGTCTGCGCGTCGGCTCTAGCCATTGGGATCGATCCGGAACAACGCCTGTCCGTACTCGACCGGCTGGGCATCCTCGACCAGAATTTCCTTCACCACCCCGGCGTACTCGGACTCGATTTCGTTCATGATCTTCATCGCTTCGATGATGCAGAGGATCTGCCCCTTGGCCACGCGCGTCCCCACCGCCACGTAGGGCTTGGCACCCGGCTCCGGCGAGTGATAGAACGTGCCCACCATCGGCGACTTCACCTCGAGGCCGGCCGGCACCGCGGCTTTGGGCGCGGCCTCCGGCTCGGGAACCACGGACGGCATCCCCTGCGGCGGCGTGAGCCGCAGGTCGCCCGGACCGGCGATCATCGCTGGCATCTGCACCGGCGCCGCCACCTGGACGGTGCCGCGCTGCGACGGCGACTTGGAGATCCGGATCTTCATCCCCTTGTCCGAGGAGATCTCGATCGAATCCACCGTTGAGCCGTCGATGATGTCGATGAGCTTCTTTACGTAGCGAAGGTCGATCATAGCGTCGTGGAATTGGCGCGAAGGGTCCACCCTACACCAGCTCGTGCAAGTCGCGCGGATAGTCGGTCAGAATGCGGGTCTCATCCGGGCCCAGCCACACGTCGTCTTCAATCCGTACTCCCCCCCACCCGGCCCGGTACACGCCGGGCTCGATGGTTACCACCGCACCCGCAGGAAGCACCAGCTCGTTGGTACGCGCGAGCCGCGGCGCCTCGTGCACCTCCAGCCCGATCCCGTGGCCCAGGCTGTGGCCGAACAGGTCCCCAAGCCCGGCCCGCTCAATGTAGCGCCGGGCGACCCCATCGGCATCTCGCCCCGACATCCCGGCATGAACGGCCGCCGACGCCGCCGCATTGGCCCCCCGGACCACCTCGTAGAACTCCCGCTGCTCCCCGGTCGCCCGGCCGACCACCACCGTCCGCGTCACGTCCGAACAGTAACCCTCCACCACGGCCCCGAAATCGAACAGCAGGAAATCGCCGGTCTTCACCCGGTGGGCGGTGGGTTGCGCATGCGGCAGCGCCGCGCGCGCGCCCGCCGCGATGATCGTCGGAAACGCGAACCCCTCGCTCCCCTCGTCACGCAGCGCATGCTCCAGCGCCCCCGCCACTTCCAACTCGCTCATTCCCGCGTGGACGCGGTCCAGGGTCCGCGACAGCGCCCGCGTCGCCACGTCCGCCGCGCGCTTGATCAGCGCCACCTCGTCGGCGTCCTTGCACTCGCGCTGCCGTTCCACCAGGTCCGTCGTCGGCCGCCACTGCCACTGGCTTCCCGCCCCCTGCAACCGCTGAAAATCCCGGTGCGGCATGTGCGCCGCCTCGAATCCGATCAGCTTGACGTTGCGCATCTCCGCGAGCTGCTGCCAGAGCGACGTCCACAGGCTCACGGGATCGATCACGACAGCGGCCAGGTCCCCAACCTCCTCGGCCACCTGGATCTGGTACCGGAAATCCGTCACGAACAGCGGCTTCGCCGCCGTCACGACCAGGAGCGCACTCGACCCCGAAAACCCCGTGAGGTAGCGGATGTTCGGCAGGCTCGTGACGAGCAACGCATCCAGGCCCTCTGCCGACACCGTCTCGGAGAGCGCCGCCAGTCGCCGGGGGCGCGAGTCAGTCATTCGCGCTGAGGTGGGAGACGAGCCCTCGCAGTGCCAGCTCGTAGCCGTGCACGCCGAGGCCGCAGACGACGCCCACCGCCGCCGGGGCGAGCGTCGAGTGCCGGCGCTCCGGCTCACGCGCAAACACATTTGTGATGTGCACTTCCACGAAGGGCACCCCCACCCCCACCAGCGCGTCCCGGATGGCCAGACTCGTGTGGCTGTACGCCCCCGCGTTCACCAGCGCCCCGTGCACCCGGCCCTTCCACTGATGAATGGCGTCCACGAGATCGCCCTCGCCGCTGTGCTGCGCGAACTCGATCTCAAGACCCATCGTATGGGCCAGCTCGCTCAGATGGCGCTCGACGTCGGCCAGCGTGCGACGGCCATAGAGTTCGGGTTCGCGCGTGCCGAGGAGATTCAGGTTGGGCCCGTTGAGAACGGCAATTCTCACCGCTTTTTCAGTCCGTCAAGCCAGGAGTTGAACTGCTGGATGTCGTCGTCGGCGGATTCGGACGGCTGTCCGAGGGGCGGCGTTTCCATGATCGATGATCCCATGGCCGGCGTGGGATTGGCGAAGAACTTGTCGAACGAGAACTTGCCCCCCTGCGCCGGCGGCGCCGACGAGCGCTGGTCGCGGAACACGCTGTCGAGCGACAACTCCTCCGTCGCCCGCCGCGCCGGCGCCCCCTCGATCGGCTCCGGAAGCGCCTGCCCGGCCTCCGCCGACAGGCCGTACGCACCCGCCAGCCCCTCCGCCGCAGCCTGGTCTTCTGCGGTGACCTCGCCCGAGTCGAACATCAGGTCGATCGACCCGCCACCCGACGGACGCTGGCCGCGCGACGCGGCTTCGTCCCCGCCCTGAGTCGCGGCGCCCTCTTCCGCCTCGGGTTCGGCGGCGGCGCTCGCAGGCGGCGCTTCGTCGGCGATCTCGAGGGACCCGAGTCCCGAGTCCGCTGGCGATGGCGGCGCCACCGGCGCGACTTCGACCGTGCCGACGGTCGCCTCCGCGGCGAATGCCTGCACCTCCAGGGCGTCCGGCTCGGCCCCCGCAGCCTGGGTGTGCTGGTCTTCGGCGACCTCCGCTGCCGAATCCCCGTGCGTCCACCCCAGCACGTGACTGCCGAGGGCAGCGAGAAATTCACGAATGGAGGGCCCCGCCGCGCGCGTCGAAACGGCTTCGACCGGCGGTTCGGTCTTTGCCGTCTCAGCGGACGCTTCCGACGCTGGCGGGCGCGCGCCTTCGGCCTGAGCCGTCGGCGCGAAGCCCTCCGCCGGTGTGGTTTCCATCCTGCTGGCCGCATTCACGTCGGAGTTGATCAGGCCGGCGGGCGGCTCGATCACCAGCCCGGTCGCTTCCACCCCAGGCCCCGCACCGACCGCCTCGGCATTCGGATCGAAGGTGAACGACGACGCATCCAGGTCGGGGACTTCCTGTGCCGGCGGCGTCGCGGCCGGTGCTTCCGCCACCGCGGCCTCCAGCTCAGCGATGTGCGCCTGGATATCCGCGTCGTCCGGCCGCTGCGCCAGCAACTGCCGGTACACACGAAGGGCAGCGTCGAGATGCCCCTGCGAACGATAGAGATCCGCCATGGTTTCCGTGGCGAAGGGATCCATCGATGGCGTCGATTCCGTGGGCGCCGGCGCCGCCGCAACTTCGAAATCGTCCAGCGGGAACTCGTCCGATGCCACCGCGGGCTCCGGCTCCGATTCACTCTCCTCGAGCGACCGGGTTTCGGCGGCGGCGCCAATGCCGGGCATCAGCAATCCGTCGCCGGCGCGTTCCACGTCGAACCCCGCCGTATCGAGCGAGGGGCGCGGCCTGTCGGCCTCGAGCGCCGCTGGTTCGCTGGCGGTGATGTCCAGTTCGTCGAGATCCAGCAACTCCTCGGCAGGCGGGGCCGACGCCTCGGGCGGTGCCTCGGGCACCGCGGCGGCCACCTGCGCGGCCGGAGTCTCCACGGGCCGGGTCGCTTCAGGCGCTGGCGCTTCGGTGGCGATCGCCGGCGCAGGCTCTGTTGCGAGCGAAGCCGCCACCACGGGTGCCGACGGGGGTTCCGGCGAGACCGAATCCGCGATCGGGGCGGCCGCCGGCTCCGCCGCAGCAGCCGGTTGCGGCTCCGGCTCAGGCGGTGCGGCCGCTGGCGCATCGATTCCCGGCGGCGCCGAACCCGTGAGGTCCTGCAACGACAGCGCCGGCATGACGACCGTGCCGGTCGGGCCGGTGAGCGGCGCTTCCGCCGGCGGCGCCGGCGGAGCGTTGGCCAGCTCCGCCATCAGCGCCGCGATTTCGTCGTTTCTCGGATCGGCGTCCAGGACCCGCTGGTACCACGTCCTCGCCGAGCCCGGGTCTCCCAGCGCGCGCGCGATGTCGCCCAGATAGCGGAGCGCGATCAGGTTCTCGGGATCGAGGGTCAGGGCCGTATCGAAGACGGACTTGGCCTCATCGAGCTGGTGCGCGTCGTACAGCGCCTGCCCGTACACGATGTGGCCGCTCATGTGGCCGGGCTGCTGCGGCAGGAACTCGCGGCAGATGGCGATGGCCTGTTCGGGATCACCCGCCTTTCGGTACTCGTTCGCGAGGGGGGCGAAGTACCGACGCGGGTTCTCGTCGAACTTCTTTTGCAGGTCGTCGATGCGGGCGGAATTCGCCATTTTTTGCCTCGAGCCGTCGGCAGCCGGTGGGAAAGCGAACAATACACATCACAGACAGTTTGAGTCAATCAGAAGTCACACGCCGACTTGATTTTAGCCCGGTCCGACGGATACCTTTTCCTGCTCTGCTTTTTCGTCGCAACCATCGTTCGCTTCAGGAGTAACGCCGCGTGCTGCAAACCATGCGGAGCTGGGCCAAGTACATCTGGATTTTCGTCATCGCGGCCCCGTTCATCTTCGTCTTTCTGTTCTATCAGACTTCCGGCCTCGGCAACGCTGCGTCCGTGACGCCGAGCACCACCGTCGCCAAGGTGGACGGTCAGGAAATCCTCTACGGGGACTACACGCAGCAGGTGGACAACCAGGTCCAGTCGGAGCAGCAGTCCTCAGGGCGGTCGCTGACCCAGGACGAGATCCGGCAGATCCAGAACTCCGTCTTCGATCAGATGGTGACGCAGATCCTCCTCGACCGGGAGTACAAGCGCCGCGGGATTTCCGTCACGGCCGACGAGATCCGCGAGTACGCGAAGTATGCCCCGCCCTCGTGGATCCAGCAGAGCGCCGACCTGCAGACCGACGGCAAGTTCGACATGGCCAAGTACCAGCGCCTGCTGCAGAGTCCCGTGGCGCGGCAGAGCGGCCTGCTCGTCCAGCTCGAGGACTACTACCGGACCGAGATCCCGAAGCAGAAGCTCTTCGAGCAGATCACGGCCGGCATCTACGTGTCGGATGCCGATCTCTGGCGCGCCTGGCGCGACTCGCACGACAGCGCGCAGGTCAGCTACGTCGCCTGGAACAGCGTTCCCGATTCGGCCGACCTGAAGTCGGTGACCGAGGCCCAGATCCAGCAGTACTACGACGCGCACCACGACCAGTTCACCGTGCCCGGTACGGCGCAGCTCTCGGTGGTCGAGATTCCGCGCGTCATCACGGCGGCCGACAGCGCCGCCGTGCGGGCCCATCTGATGAAGCTGCGCGCCGAAATCGAGGGGGGCGCCAACTTCGCCGACGTGGCCAAGCGGGAATCGCAGGACTCGGCGTCGGCCGTCAACGGCGGCGACCTCGGCATGAGCGCCAAGGGCCAGTTCGTCCAGGAGTTCGACAAGGCGGCGTGGTCGCTCAAGCCCGGCCAGCTGTCGGAGCCGGTGCTGACCCCGTTCGGGTACCATCTGCTCAAGGTCAATTCGCGCAAGGGCGATTCGATCGACGTCAGCCACATCCTGCTGCGCATCCAGCCGACGGACTCGAACGAGGCGCGGATCGATCGCGAAGCCGACAGCCTGGCGAACATGGCGGCCACGGCAGAAATCCCGAGCAAGCTCGATTCGGCCGCGGCGGTGCTCCACCTGACGATCTACCGGATCACCGCCGCGGAGAACCAGCCCGCGATGCTCGGCGGCGCCCAGGTACCGAGCGTGAGCGCGTGGGCGTTCGGCGGCGCACGCCCGGGCGACATCAGCGATTTGTATGACGACGACCGCGGCTACTACCTGGCGCGCCTCGATTCGATCACCCACGGGGGACTGCGCGATCTCGGCACGGTGCGCGACCAGATCCGCGCGACGATTGCCGCGCAGCACCATCTCGACCGCATGATGGAGCCGGCCAAGGCATTCGCGTCGCAGGCCGCCGACACGAGCCTCGAGGCGGCTGCGCAGAAGGCGGGGCTGACCGTCGCCCAGACTCCCGCGTTCACGCGCACGACCTTCGTGCCCGGCCTCGGCGGCCAGTTCACCGCCTCGATCGGCGCCGCGTTCGCGCTGCCGCTGCACGTCGTCGGCGCGCCGGTGCGGGACGAAACGCAGATCACGGTGGAACGCGTGGACCGCCGGGTGGATGCCGACAGCGCGGCGTGGCTCAAACAAAAGGATCTGCAGCGGCAGCAGCGCATGAACCAGCTGCAGCAGGCGCGGCTGCAGATGTACCTGCAGTACCTGCACGATTCGGCGAAGATCGACGACCGCCGCAAGGCGATCGACGCCGCGATCCGGCGGACGTCGAGTTAGCCGGCCCAACGATCCCGAATGCAACACGGCGCCCCGGCCAGGATGGCCGGGGCGCCGTTGCTTTAGAACGCTACCGCGGTGCGCGCTACATCAGGCGCTTCGGCTCACGCGCCGGCTCTTCCTCCTGCCGCGTGCGCGCCGCCGGCTCAGCCGGCCGCAGCCGCTCGGCGTGGCGATCGTCGTCTGTCTCGCTCACCTGCCGCTGCACGTCGTTGATGCTCCGCTTGAACTCCCGAATTCCCTTGCCCAGCGAGGCCCCGATTTCCGGAACGCGCCGCGCGCCGAAGAGCACGAGCACGATCACCAGAATGATGAACAACTCCATGGGACCGAAGTTCCCGAAATTCATACCGTCTCCTAGAAGAGCGACCGTGCGATGAGATAGGCCACGAGCACGCCCACGAGGCCGAGGATCGATACATCCAGCGCCACCGGGCCTACACTGAACTTGATGATGACGAGGTCAATCGGCAACGGCCCCAGCGAGGGCGTGACCCCGGTGGTGAGAAACTCCTTCACCGCTCCGGCCGGCAGCCACCGGCGCGCGATCTCGGTGAAGGCTCCCCCGACGATGAATCCGATGGACAGCACCAGGGCATGGTAGCCTGGACGGTGCTTCGCGGACCCGGTAGGCGGCATTACCAGCGCCGGTCCGTGACGTAAGCGATGGCTTCGACCAAGGCCGCCCTCGCCGGCGACTCCGGAACCCCGTGCAGCGCGTCTTCCGCCTCCTGGGCGTACTGTTCGCCGCGGCGCCGGGCGTAGTCGAGGCCTCCCGCCTCGGCCACGATGCCCACGACTTCCTGGATCGCCGCGTCGGTGGGCTCGTCGGCGGCGAACAGCCGCTCGACCTGCTGGCGGGCCGCCGGCGAGAAGGAGGGCAGCGCCGCGATGAGGGGGAGCGTGACCTTGTGCTCCCGCAGGTCGCTGCCCGACGGCTTGCCGGTGACCGCCTCGTCCTCGGTGTAGTCGAGAATGTCGTCCACGACCTGGAAGGCCATGCCCAGCCGGTCGCCGTAGCGCGCCATCTGCTCGCGGAACCGCGCGGCGCCGCACAGCGCCCCGCTCTCGCAGGCCGCCGAAATCAGCGACGCCGTCTTGGCGCGGACCATCAATTCGTATTCCGGCTCGCCGAAGCTCAAGCCGTCGATTGCCGCCAGCTGTCGCATCTCGCCCATGCTCAACTCGCTCGACACGTCGGTGACGACGCGCAGGACGTCGAAGTCACGGATGGCGACGAGCGCGCGGAGGGCGCGCGAGTACAGAAAGTCGCCCATGATCACCGACACCTGGTGGCTGAACATCGAGTTCACGGTGGGCAGGCCACGTCGCGTGGCCGAATGATCCACCGAGTCATCGTGCACCAGCGTGGCAAGGTGCATCAGCTCGATGACGGCGGCGAGCCGGACGGCGCGCGGCTCCGCTTTCCGCTCCAGGTCGCTGGCGAGGAGGGTGAGCGTCGGGCGGAACATCTTGCCGCGCATCCCGAGCAGGTGGCGGCTGACCTGCTCCACCATCGGAACGCCCGAACTCACGATCTCCTGCATCGCGTCCGTCACGAGATCCAGGCGCTGCTGCACCGGCGCCTGGATGCCCCGCAGCGCGTCGGTCATCGGCGTCCGCGGCCGGGTGATCACGCCGCTCATCGTGTGGCTTCCTCGATCGCGTTCATGCGTTCGCCGACATCGCGGAATTGCATGTCGATCACGAAGATGCGCTGGTAGTGCTGCAGGGCGTCGTCCGGCTTGCCGAGCGCTTCGCAGGCCCGCCCCAGCAGGTAGAGGACGCCGATGAGCTTCTCGTCGCTGACTCCCCGTTCGTGGACGGCGCGTGACAGGAGCGTGCTCGCCATCTGGTACTGCTCCTTCTCCATGAAGCACTGGCCGATCGCCTCGTACGTCCGCACGCGGTTGTCGACGCCCCGAAGCGACTTCTGGAACTCGGCGATCGCGTCGTCGAGCAGTCCCATCTCCTTGTACGCGACGCCGAGATCGTAATGGCTCTGGTAGTCGTCGGCATCGACGTTTTCGGCCACGCCCTGCTTGAACTTCCGGAGCATGTCCGCGAAGTCGGCCTCCTCGTCTCCCGTCGGCTCCTGCTCCTCCACCACCATGCGGGTGTCCTTCGGGCGCTCCTCATCGCGCATCAGGTCGCCGAGGTTCACGAACTCGCCGCGCACCGGCGTCGGGATGGACATGCGCGGTCTCGACGGCGTGCCGAGCGTCGACCCCAGCATTGCGGACGACGGCGTTTCGGCCAGCGCACCCAGTGCACCCTGCGCCCGTGCGTTGTCGGGCGCCAGCTCGAGCACCCGATGGTAGATGACCCGCGCCTTCTCCGACTGATCGACGCGGAAGAGCGCATCGGCCAGTTCCAGGTACGCGTCCACCAGCCGGTGCTTGTCGTTGGAGCGGAACGCATACTCGACGCGCTTCTGGTGGAAGCGCACGGACGACGGGTCCGTGCGCACCAGCTCATCGGCGATGGACGCCGCGGCCTCGAGATTCCCGTCGGTCTCGTAGCCCTTCATCGCCGTTTCGAACTCCGCCAGGCCGCCATCCCGATTGCCCGCCTCGAACATCGCCTCGCCGAGTTCACGGTGTGCCGCCCAGTCGGCGGGGTTGCCTTCCACCACCGCCTGCAGCATCTCGACGGACCGCGCGGCGAGCATCGTCGATGCCCGCGGGACGGCCGGCGCCAGTTCTTCCGAGCCCTCGGCCTCCTCTTCCTCCTCGGCGTCGCGGGCGGCACGGAGGCTCTCGAGATCCATGAGCGGCAGACCGTGCGTCGGCGAGGCGTTCACCGGGGATTCGTCTTCGGAAACCCCGAGCGCTTCCTCGGGCACCATCAGCTCGAGATCGTCGTCCACGCCCTCGGCGCCGCCGGCATCCGCCACCGCCTCCGCATCGCCCGATGATTCAGCGGCTGTTGCTGCGCGCTCCTCGCCTTCGTCGACGAGCGGCGCTTCGTCCGGCGCCTCTTCGTCTTCCGCCAGCGCGGTGGGTTCGAGGTCGAGCAACGACGCGGCCGTTTCCACGTCGTCGGGCACGTCGAACGACGTCGCCACCAGTCCGTCGACGGGCGTGCTCGTGCCGGCCGCGGGCGCCTCGTCGTCGAACTCGGCGCCGCGCGTGACGCCCTCGAGGGGCTCCGCCTCGACCGCATCCGGCCCCATGCCATTGGCGGAGGGCGGCTGCTCCGTGGCCGGCGCGGCCTTGGGCGCCGGCACCTCGGGTTCTGGTTGGCTCCGAGCCGGGCGCGGCGTGCTTCCGCGCGGGCGCGGCGCTTCGTTCAGGTCGAGGAATACGAGGTCCTGCGACTTGGTCTCCAGCGGCGTGTCGCCCGCGCTCACTTCCGCGTCGGGATCGATCGATCGAATCCGCGCCGCGGTCGCTTCGGCCTCGGCGGGCCGCCCCTCCGCCGTGTACCGCTGATAGAGCAGCTGCAGTTGTTCGACGGCCTCGTGGGGCTTGCCCGTCTTCTGCAGCTGGTCGGCGAGCATCAGGCGGATGTCGTCCTGGTCAGGGCAGAGATCCGCGAACTCCTTCAGCGCCCGAAACGCTTCGTCGAGGCGCCCCGTCTTCTGCATGCGGTCGGCGAACTCGAGGAAGTTCCGCTTGGCTTCGGCGGTGAACCCCTTCTGCGCGCTGATCTTTCCGAGCTTGTAGTAGATCGAGGTCCGCCCCGGCGACTGGCGGAGGATCTTGTTGCAGAGCGCGATGGCGTTGTTGAAGAAGCCACCCTCGCTGTAGTGGTCCACCGCGCGCTCGTAATAGTCGACGGCGTCCCCGACGTTGCCCTGGCGCAGCAGCAGGTCGCCCACCCGGTTGAACAGGGCGACGTCGATTTCCTCCGGGCTCGAATCGTACTCGGCCAGGAGCTCGATGTAGACGGCAAGCGCTTTGTCCGGCTGCTTCTTGAGTTCGAACTCGGCAGCCTTCTTTTTCAGCTTTGCGATGTTCGACATCAGCGCCCGGAAGGCCTCGGACAGAAGGGCCGACGACGGTAGGCGTCGGGGGGTGAGCGAGCGTTGAAAGCTATCGCTAAGTGCTACCAGTCACAAGGTTTGCCCCTCACCCAAGTCCGCCGGCAGATGGGCGCGCCGAACCAGTACGGCAGCTCGCGATAGTCCATCGCATCGAACAGCGCGATGTCGGCGGAGAACCCGGCTGAGAGCTGCCCGACCTGGTCCGCCAGCCCCAGCGCTGCGGCGCCGTTGACCGTCGCCGCGACGACCGCCTCGGCGGCGCTCAGCCGCAGCTGGCTCACGCCCAGCGTGAGGACGGTCGGGAAGTGCAGCGTCGGCGACGTTCCCGGATTGAAGTCGGTTGCGAGCGCCACCGGCACCCCTGCCTCGATCAGCCGCCGCGCCGGCGCCTGCGCGACCTTTCCCAGAAAGACCATGGTGGCCGGCAACAGCGTGGCCACCGTGCGCGCGCTGGCCAGCGCGGCGATGCCCTGATCTGAAATCGCGGCCAGGTGGTCGGCCGACACCGCGTTCAGCTCGGCGGCCAACTCCGCTCCGCCCGACGACGTCAACTCGTCGGCGTGGAGCTTGAGACCCAGTCCGGCCGAGCGAGCGGCGACCAGGATCTCGCGCGACTCCTCCGCCGTGTACACGTGCGTCTCGCAGAAGACGTCGGCGAACCAAGCCAGTCGCTCCGCGGCCACCCGCGGGATCATCTCGTGGATCACCGCATCGATGTACGCCCGCCGCGATGCCGGCGTGCCGCGGTGCTCGAGCGGCACTTCGTGCGCGCCGAGAAAGGTCGGGACGATGCGGATCGGCAGCTCGTCGCGCAGGCGGCGGACGGCCCGCAGCATCTTGAGCTCGTCGTCGAGCGTGAGCCCGTATCCCGACTTCACTTCGACGGTCGTCACCCCGCTCGCCGCGAGCACGCGCAGCCGCCCGCGCGCGAGCTCGACGAGCGCGTCCTCGCTGTGCGTCCGCACGTCGCGCACCGACGCGTGGATTCCACCGCCCCGCCGCGCAATCTCCATGTAGTCGAGCCCGGCGGCCCGCATCTCGTGCTCGGCCGCCCGCCCGCGTCCGAACACGGCGTGGGTGTGCGAATCCACGAAGCCCGGCGCGAGCAGGCCGCCGCCGCAGTCCACGACGTCCCAATCGGGGTACGCGCGCCGCACCTCCTCGTCGGGGCCGACGGCATCGATCACGTCGTGCCGCACGGCCACCGCCCACCGGTCGCGCGCCGCCACGTCTGCCATCGCGCCGCCGCGGCGTGCGCGGCGAGCCCCGGCGCACGTCACGACCTGCGATGCGTTGACCAGCAGGAATTCCGTCATGCGATCGTGGCTCCGCGGGTCCGGCCCATGACGTCCTGCACGCGCGACCACTCCAGCGGCGCCTGGGCCTCCCCACGGCACGCATAATAGCACGCGTCGCAGTTGATGGGCTCGTACCGTCGGAAATCGCGCCAGTGAAAATTCGTCGGGAAGTCGGGGCAGCGCTTGACGTGGCCGACCGGATCGACGTGGATGGTGCGGACGCCCGAGCGGCACGGCTCGCGCAACTGCCCGCGCACGTAGCGCGGGATCTGGCGCAGGTAGTAGTCCGAGCTCGTGATCACGCCGCGATGCCGGCGCTTGAAGTCCAGGAGCGCGGCGACCAGCTCGTCGACGTCGCGGGCGTGGTCGCCGCCAAGGAGGTGGCGCGCGTTGCCGTTCTTGGCGTCGGTGTACACGCTCAGGTTCACGCCCACGCCCAGTTCCCGTGCCCGGTGCACCAACGGCAGAATCTGATCGACGTTGTCGTTCTTGATCACCGTGTTGAACCGGATGTTGTCGATGCCGCGCGCCTGCATGCCCGGGATGGCGGCGAAGATCCGCTCGGTGAGTCCCGGGATGCCGCGCGCCCGGTCGTGACGCTCGTCGGGGTAGTCGAGCGAGATGTTGAACTGGTGGACGCCCGCATCCCACAGCGTCCGCGCGCGCTCCGGCGTCAGCATCGCGCCGTGCGTGATCAGCGCCACGTACTTGAGCCGCACGGCCGCCGACACCGCGGCCACGATTCCCTCCAGGTCCCGCCGCAGCAGCGGCTCGCCCCCGGTGAACGTGACCATCATCGGATTGAAGAAGCGCGCCGCCTCGGCGAAGCTAGCCAACTCATGATCGCGCGCGTTCGGATGCGTCTTCCAGTAGTCGCAGAATCCGCAGCGCGCGTTGCAGCGCAGCGTGACCTCGAAGTGCACGAGCACCGGCATGCGCCGCATGGTGAGCCACGCGTACTTGCCGATGAACAGTGGAACGTGCCAGGGGCGGAAGCGGGAAGTCAGCATGGAGGAACGGCCGGCACACGGCAGTCCGCAGTTGGCGGTTGGCAGTGTGCAGTTGGCAGGAGGCAGACCGCGGTGGTCACCGAACCGGGAGCCGCGCGCTGCCTGCGGCGAGCCGCTGGCCGGCACCTGCCGGCCTTCAATCCGCCGTCTCGCGCATCGGCAACTTGATGTGCTCCCGCCGGGCCGTCGCGATGGCTTCGTCGTACCCGGCGTCGGCGTGCCGCGCGACGCCGATGCCGGGATCGTTGGTCAGCACGCGCTCCAGCCGAAGCCGCATTTCCGGCGTGCCGTCGGCGACGATCACCTGTCCGGCGTGCAGTGAGTTGCCGATCCCCACTCCGCCGCCGTGATGGAACGACACCCACGACGCGCCGCTGGCCACGTTCAGCATCGCGTTGAGGATGGGCCAGTCGGCCACCGCGTCGGTGCCGTCCTTCATCCGCTCCGTCTCGCGGAAGGGCGAGGCGACCGATCCGGTGTCCAGGTGGTCGCGGCCGATGACGATCGGCGCCGAGAGCGCACCCGACGCGACGAGGTCGTTGAGGGCGACGCCGAAGCGGGCGCGTTCGCCCTGGCCCAGCCAGCAGATCCGGGCCGGGAGTCCCTGGAAGTGCACGCGCTCGCGGGCGAGCGTGATCCACCGCCGCAACTGTTCGTCGTGCGGGAACAACTCGAGGATCAGGTCGTCGGTGCGGTGCAGATCCCGGGGATCGCCGGAGAGTGCGACCCAGCGGAACGGTCCCTTCCCCTCGCAGAACAGCGGCCGGATGTACTCCGGGATGAACCCCGGAATGTCGAAGGCATTCGCCACGCCGCGGTCGAAGGCCACGGTCCGGATGTTGTTCCCGTAGTCGAAGGCCACGGCGCCGCGCTTCCGCAGTTCGAGCATGGCGCGCACGTGAACGGCGATCGACTGCTCTGCCAGCTCGACGTACCGCTTCGGGTCGCTCGTCCGCAGCGCCGCCGCTTCGGCGAGGGAATGGCCCGCCGGCACGTAGCCGTTCAGTGTGTCGTGCGCACTGGTCTGGTCGGTGAGCGCATCGGGCACGACCCCGCGGGCCACGATCTCCGGCAGTACCTCGGCGGCGTTGCCGACCAACCCCACCGAGAGCGCACGCCCGGCCCGCCGGGCTTCGTCGATGAGCGCCAGCGCCTCGTCCAGCGTCCGCGCCTTGCGATCGCAGTAGCCGGTCGCGAGCCGCTTGTCGATGCGCGCCTCGTCCACTTCGACGCCGAGAATCGCGGCGCCGTGCATCGTGGCAGCGAGGGGCTGCGCGCCCCCCATGCCGCCGAGTCCGGCCGTGAGGACGAAGCGTCCGGCAAGCGTGCCGCCGAAGTGGCGCCGCGCCATGGCGCCGAAGGTTTCGTACGTGCCCTGCAGGATGCCCTGCGAGCCGATGTAGATCCACGAGCCGGCGGTCATCTGCCCGTACATCATGAGCCCGGCGCGCTCCAACTCGCGGAAGTGCTCCCACGTCGCCCACCGGCCGACGAGGTTCGCGTTCGCGATGAGGACGCGCGGTGCGCTCGCATGCGTGCGGAATACGCCCACCGGCTTTCCGCTCTGCACGAGCAACGTCTCGTCGGCCTCGAGCGCGCGCAGCGAGCGCACGATGGCATCGAACGCCTCCCAGCTGCGCGCCGCGCGCCCGGTGCCGCCGTACACCACCAGATCGTCGGGGCGCTCGGCGACCTCCGGATCGAGGTTGTTCATCAGCATCCGCAGCGCGGCTTCCTGCTGCCAGCCCTTGCAGGACAATGTCGTGCCTCGCGGCGCGCGGACAGGCCGCGGCCCCGCCGCGGCCCTCGGAGGATGCGTGGTCGTCACGGTCATGGCCGGGTCACCGTTGCAGAGAAGTGATCGTTCGCGATCGCGTCCGCCAACCGGGTGATGTCGCCTGCCAGGACGCGATCCTGGCCCAGGGGCGGCACGAGCGCGCGGACGGCGCGGTGCGCATCGGCTGCGCCGCGACCGGGCCTGAGCGGCGCCCGATAGTCCAGCCCCTGCGCCGCACACATCAGCTCGATCGCGAGCACGTGGCGCACGTTGTGCACGATGCGGCGCAGCTTGACCGCGGCCGTCATCGCCATGGGGACGACGTCCTCCTTGTTCCCGTCCGTGGGGATCGTGTCCACGCTTGCCGGATGCGCCAACACCTTGCACTCGCTGGCGAGCGCGGCCGCCGTCACCTGCGCCATCATGAACCCCGAGTTGACGCCGGCGTCGCTGGACAGGAACGGCGGGAGCCCCTGGTTCAGATCCGGGTGTACCAGCCGGTCGATGCGGCGCTCCGAGATCGTGGCGAGGTTGGTGAGCGCGATCGCCAGCACGTCCAGCGCCATCGCCACGGCCTGCCCGTGAAAGTTGCCGCCGCTGAGGAGCGTGCCGTCCTCGAACACGAGCGGGTTGTCCGTCGCCGCATTGAGTTCCCGCCCGACGAGTCCGGCCGCGAACTCCATGGCGTCCAGCACCGGTCCGTGCACCTGCGGAATGCAGCGCAGCGCGTACGCATCCTGCACCCGCGGATCGCCGGTGCGGTGCGATTCCCGAATCTCGCTCCCGTCCAGCAGCTCGCGCATCAGCCGCGCCGATGCAGCCTGCCCCACCTGTCCGCGCGCCGACTGAATGCGCTCGTCGAACGCGACCGGCGTGCCCAGCAGGGCGTCCAGCGTCATCGCGCCGGCGACGTGGGCCACGTGCCAGAGCTGGCGCGCGTCGGTGAGCGCGAGCGCGGCGATGGCCGTATGGGCCTGCGTGCCGTTGATGAGCGTGAGCCCTTCCTTCGGCCCCAACACGACCGGCGCGAGGCCCGCGGCGCGCAGCATGTCGCGCGACGGCCCCCGGCGATCGCCGTGGATCAGCTCTCCCTCGCCGATCATGGTGAGGGCGAGATGGGCGAGCGCGGCCAGATCCCCGCTCGCGCCCACGCTGCCCTGCTCCGGCACCGGTGGGTAGAGACCGGCGTTGAGCATCGCGATGAGCAGGTCGGCCAGTTCGGCGCGCGCGCCCGAGTACCCCTTGCTGATTACGTTGGCCCGCAGGAGCATCATCGCGCGCACTTCGCGCTCCGGGAGCAGCGGCCCCACGCCCGCAGAGTGGCTGCGCACGAGGTTCACCTGCAGCTCGGCGAGCCGCGCGTGCGGGATCGCGACGTCGGACAGCTTGCCGAACCCGGTGGTGACCCCGTACGCGACGGCGTTCCGCGCCACGAGATCGGCGACGACGGCCTGCGTGCGCGCGATGCGCGCACGCGCGGCGTCGGCCAGCGCCACCGGGGCCCGCCTGATCGCCACCGCCGCCACATCCGAAATGGCGAGCGAACCGCCGTCCAGCACCACGGGGGTCGTCATGGCCGGAACATCTCCGGCGGCCACGGACAATTCAAGGGCCGATGCGCCGCCCTAGTACTGCCCGCCGCTGCGATAGGTGCCGCGGTTGTAGTTGAATTTGAGGTCCGGCTCGGCGATCAGCGCGATCTGGAACGAGAACGAGAAGTTGCCGTTGGGCGACTGCGTGAACGAGAAGATGGCCCGCCAGTCGTGCAGCTGGCGGATGAGCTGCACGTCCTGGCTCGCGAACTGGTGCTGTTCGAAGTTGTAGCTGGTGCGCCACGACGCCGACCAGTTGGGCGTGAGCGGGAACTGGATGTTGCTGCCCAGGGACGCCGTGGGCGGATTCACGTAGACGGGGCCGCCCGCCGACGTGTTCGAGATCGGCGATTCCAGCGTCGGCGCCGTGCTCTGCTGCAGCACGCACTGGTCGTACGCGGGCGGATTGTACGACGGGCTGGTCGGATCCTTGAACGGCAGGCAGTACTGGGTGGGATCCGTGTGGATCACGGTGCCGCCGACCGGCGGGCGCGTGCGCGCCGAGCTGAAGTTGAACGACGCCGACCACTCCCGGGCCGGCGCCGCGAGGTAGAGCGTGTTCCGCGAATCCATGCCGGCGACCGGCCGCTGCGCCATCTGATCGCCGAACTGTTGGTCGGCGGGGGTGGTTTGCGGCGTCGCCCCGGGCGCCTGGAGACTCGAGGTCGTGTCGTGCGAGATCCCCAGCAACCGGCCGAGGAACGCGAACGGATTGTGCTCCTTGTCGATCATGAAGTTGGCGGAGACGGAATTCCGGTACGGCTTGAACACGGCGGTATCGCTGATCGGGTCCCCCTGGAAGAGCGAGTAGCCGACGTTGAGCGTGAACCCGGGAATGAGCTGGGAGCTGAGGCTGTACGAGAAGTTGCCGTTGGTGATCCCCGAGATCGCGCGGTGCGTCTTGGAGGCCCGCTCGAAATCGTACGCCACGGACGACAGGTTGAGGGACAGGAGTTGGATCGGCGTCTGCTTGGCCAGCGTGCCGTTCAGCGTGTCTTCCTTCGACTTGAGCTTCGCCTCGAGCGTCTGGTTGAGCGACACCGACACGGCCTTCTGCGCCAGCGACCCCAGGTACCCGGCCCGCCGCTGGTTGGTGGCGGCCAGATACGCGTCGCTCACCGACGCCGCCGGTGCATAGCTGAAGGAGATCTGCGGACTGATCGTGTGGCGGAACCGCGAGAAGGGGCCGATTCCCGGGAACAGTCCGTAGATCGTCGGCGTCATTCCGAGGCCGAAGGTCAGGCGCTTGGATTGGTGGACGAACTGCCCGCCGGTGAACTGGCTCCGCACCCAGAACGCGCCCGGGTCGACGTTCTGCAGCCCCACGCTCGGCGAGAGCCCCAGCACGTTGTCGCCGAGCCGTGGCAGGCTGAAGCTGGGCGTCCAGTCGACGTCGGTGCGATAGGTGCTCGCGAACACCCGCTTCTCGGAGGTCGAGCTGTCCGGATTCGAATAGACGGTGTATTCCTGCGGGAAGACGTTCTGCTGGTCGCTGACGGTGAATGAGTTGCGGAGCGAGAAGCCGAAGATCTCGATCGGCGTGTCGAAGCCGAGGTTGCTCTGGTAGCTGCTGCGCTTGACCGCGGTCGAGTCGAGCACGCCCGAGCCGGTGGTGCTGTACCGCTGGCTGAACAGCCCGGCCTGGTCGATGTGCAGGCTCTGGCTGGCCGAGTAGTGGAAGCCCGGGCTCCACGTGAGCCACGACGCCAGCGCGATGGGGCTCGAGCTGACGCTGACGGTGGGAAAGGTCATGTCCACCTGCGAGCGCCCCGGGTACTGCTTGCGTGTGCCGCCGATGCTGACCTGGGCCGGTCCCACCTTCTGCTGGTAGTTGATCGAAGACGAGATCGTCTGGAGAGCCGCGTACGGATTGAACGTGTTCTGCCGCTGGAGCTGCGTGCTCGTGACGTAGTTCATGTTCGCCGTGAGCGTGCTGTTCCGCGAGAACTGCTGCGTGTGCGCCCAGCTCACCGCCAGGTTGGTCTGCCCGTTGCGCTGCGTCGTGTACGACGACGCGATCTGCCCGTTCAGGAACCGGTCGCGCCACCGGTAACGCCACTCGCCGTTGAGCCGCAGCCAGCCGGGATCGCCGACCGCGGATCCGCCCGTGCTGCTGCGCCAGTCCATCCACGCCGACGCGTCCATGTAGTCGTTGAGCGCCCAGTACCATCCGAGGTTTTCGATGTCGCGGCGGTACGTGGGACTGTTCCGGATGATGTCGGCCACGCCGAAGCGGGGGGTGAGCATGCCGCTGCGGCGGCCGCTCCGGATGTCTTGGAAGAAGAACGGCAGCCACATCACCGGGACTTCGCCGATGTAGAGAATCGCCGGCCGCCCCACCATCAGGTTCTTGGTGCGCTTCACCTCGCCGACTTCGAAGTGGTAGTCGGGCGCGACGCTGTCGCTGCACGAGGTAAGGGTGGCCGACGTGCCGTACAGGCGCGGCGGGATGTTCTTCGTGGAGTCGCCGCCCTCGACCTTCACGACCTTCGGCTTGACCCACCACGTGTTGCCCGAGTTGTCCACCGTCACCGACGCGTCGTTGATGCGCCCCGACCGCTCGGCGAGGTTGTACGTGGCCGTGGTGCGCCCGGTGATCGGCGCCTGTCCGCCTCCGGGCACGATCAGGTATCCGGCCCCCGCGGTGTCGCGGCTGGTCACCGTGATGCCGCGCGTCTCGCTCTGGTAGCGGATCGTGGAGTCGGTGACGACGAGCTGATCGCCGCGCTGGACCGCCGCCGTGCGCGCCTCGCCGGCGACGATCTGGATCGCCTGTGTCACCGCGTCGAAGCTGAGCACGCCGCCCTGATATCGGGTGATCGTGTAACCCTTGCGGTTGATCAGCGCCTGCATCACGGAGTCGGGCGTCGCCCACTTGACGGCCGCGGTGCTGTCGTGCCGCGTCGTGTCGCCGGCGGTCGGCGGGCCGGGACGGCGTACGGGCGTCCCCCGCTGCGCGTGCAGCGCCGCTGGCAGCGCGGCCGCGAGGCTCAGCGCCAGCCACCACCGCTTCATGCGGGCGCTCCGCCCTCGTCCTCGACGACCGCCGCGATCCGCTTTGCGCGCCGCCGGTAGATGATGTACGACAGCGCGACACTGATCTCGTACAGGAGGTACAGCGGGATCGCCAGGGCGAAGGTGGTTCCCAGGAAGTCGCCGGGCGTGATGATCGCCGCGACGCCCCAGCAGCCGACGATCGCGTGGCGCCGGTACTTGCTCAGGAACTGCGGCTTGATCAGCCCCAGGGCCGTGGCCCCGGTGATCGCCAGCGGGAGCTCGAACACGGCCCCGAAGGCCACGCACAGCGTGGTCACGAAGCCGAAGTACTCCGACGCCATGATCATCGGCGTCAGCGCGTCGGACTCCAGGCGCATCAGGTACGCCAGCGCCAGCGGGAGGACGAAGAAGTACGCCAGCGCGACGCCGCAGGCGAACAGCACGACGCCGGCGAAGATCGCCGGAATGATGACCTTCTTCTCGCGCTTGTACAGCGCCGGCGAGAGGAAGGACCAGAGCTGGTAGAGAATGACCGGCAGCGCGATGATCCCGCCGACCACCAGCGACGTCGACATCAGGACGGTGAACGAGTCCGCCGGGTGCGTGATCACCAGCTTCTGCCCGTTCAGGTACGGCAGGATCGGCTTCTCGAGAAACAGGATCGCGTTGAAGTGGACGACCACGAACACGCCGATCGCGACGCCCACCCCGAGGGCCCCGATGGACCAGATCAGGCGCCACCGCAGCTCCTCGAGGTGGTCGAGGAAAGGCATCTCATCCGACTTCCTGGCAGCCATCAACCCCCCGGGACGGACGCGGTTACCGCGACGGCAGCGTCTTCAGACGGTCGATCGCCAGCGTCGCGGCGTCGCTGTTCGGATACTCCTTCACCACCCGCTGCCACGCCGTCCGCGCCGCCGCCGGGTTTCCCTGCGCCATCTGCGACGCGCCGTACTTGAACAGGGCCGTCGGCGCGTCGGCGCTCTGGGGATACTGCTTCACGACCGAAAGATACACCGAATCGGCCGCCGCCCGGTTGTTCTCGCCCTCGTAGCAGCTGCCGATGCTGAGCGCCACCAGCGACGCATTGGCGTACTTCGGGTACGTCTGGAGGATCTGCTGGAACGCGATGCGCGCGGTACTGAACGCGCCATTGTTGTACTGATCGCGCGCCAGCTGGTACAGGCGGTCCGGTCCCGGCGTCTGCGAAGCGGCCGTGTCCGAGCCGGTGGAGTCCCCGCTCGTGCGCGCCACGCGCGTGTCCAGCTGCGCCGCCAGGTCCTGAATCTGCCGTTGGCTGATTCCCGCCCGGTTCTGGAGCGTCACGATCTGCTGGCCCAGTGCGTAGAGGCTCTGCGCGGAATTCGCCTGATACGCCATGAAGTGCGCGCTCAGCACGCGCAGCGAATCGTGGATCGCACCGACCGCGCGCGCGACCGAGTCCAGCCGGATCCGGGCCAGCGAGTCGTTGCGCGCCCGCGCCCGCTCCTGCGCCTGCGCCTGCTGCGCGGTCTGCGCCCGCATCGACGTGAGATCGTCCTGGAGCAGCCGGATGTCCCCCTTCGAGGCGAGACACCCGGCGGCGCCCAGCGCGAGCACGGGCGCGAGCAATGAACGCATCTGCATCTACATCCTCGGAGTCGTGAGGGGACCGTTGCCCCCGCCGGTGATCGTGAAGTCGTCACGCCGATTCTGGGCCCACGCGGTCTCGTTCATCCCCTGCGCCACGGGGTGCTCCTCGCCGTAGCTGACCGTCTCGATGCGCGCGTCGGCCACCCCGTGGTCGGTGAGGTACCGCTTGGCGGCCGCGGCTCGCCGCTGCCCGAGCGCCAGGTTGTACTGCGTCGATCCGCGCTCGTCGGTGTTTCCCTCGATCCGGATCGTCAGGTTCGGATTGGCGAGCAGGATCGGGAGCTTGGCATCAAGAATGGCCTGGGCGTCCGTGCGCAGATCGGATTTGTCGTAGTCGAAGTGGATCGTCTGCGTGAGGGCCGCGCGCATAGCATCCTGCACCGCCTGCGCCGCGCGCGCGCTGTCGGCCGCACGCTGCCGCGCCGCTTCGGCGGCACGCTGCGCCGCCGCGATGGCGGCCAGCGAATCGCGGATGTGCTGCTGACGCAGCGCGCTCGTGTCCACCGGCGGCGGCGCCGCCGGGGCGGGCGGTGGCGCCACCGGAGCCTTCTTGCCGCACGCAGCGAGGGAGACCGCCGCGACGGCGAATGCTGCGAGCAGGGGCCGGGTACCGTGCATGTTCATTCCTCCTGATCTCGGGGTTGGAAGGCGAAACGTCGACGAACCGTCACTCGCTCCGGACGGGACTGCCCACGATCACTG
>DASVWS010000016.1:0-8996 GCA_036393095.1 Gemmatimonadaceae bacterium
AAGCGACAATTGAAAAGCGGAACGGCACGCCCGCCGAGCTCTCGATGGGTGTGCCGTTTCCCCTGTCGTGTTGCAGTTGCCGTTATCCGCGTTGTTCTGCGGTATTCCGTTTCATCTGCAGTTCCTTCGGTTTGAACCCACCCCTGCCGAGCACCCGCGCACGGACATGGAGCCCGCCCGGGCGCGCCGCGGCTCAGTTCCCGTCCGGCTCCAATCCTCCTTCGTCGTTCCGGGCATTCCCGCTCCCCGGAACTTCCTTGGCCGCGACCTCGATCGCCTGCAGCCCCGCGGCCTTGAGCACGCCATCCACCTTGGCGACGCCCGCCATCGCGGCCTTCATCCGCCGCATCTGCACGTCGATCAGCCCGTTCAGCAGGTCGTAGACTTCATAGCTCTGCTTCGTCGGCCGCCCCCACGCGCTCGATACCACGCCCATCAGCGCCCCGATGCGGTTGTTCAGTCGGATCGGATAGTTCAGCGGATCCTCGCCCGCGTGGCTCTGCGACTGATACAGTGAATCCGCCACCGACTGCAGCGAATCGCGCAGCGGCGTCGCCGCCGCGTCGAACGCGCTCTTCTGCGCCGCCGGCAGGCTCTTCTCGCGGTCGTCGAGCTGGTACAGCACGTAGCGGATCGTCTTCACCGCGTCGTTGGTCGCCGAGAACTTGTCGCGAATCTTCATCAGCAGCGCGAACTGCGCGTCGTAATCCGCCAGCGTCACGCCCTTGATGCGCGGGTCGGGCAGCAGCTTGAACGATTCCGTATTGACCGGCTTGCCGTCCACCGCCAGCCGCACCATGTACGTCCCCGGAGGCGCCATCGGCCCCGTGGTCCCGGCGGCCCAGAGCACCATCCCGTTGAAGCTGTGCGCGTCGGGATACCGCATATCCCAACCCGTGAACGTATTCACCCCCGCCTTGTTCGACGGCCGCGCCACCCGGCCGCCGCCGAACCGCCCGCGCCCTCCCTGCGCCTCCGCCGGCTGCAGCGCCGGCGACGTCGAGTAGCGGTGGATCAGTGCGCCCTTCGCGTCCAGGAAGTCGAGCGTCACCGTCTTCGCCGGCTCCTTGAGCCAGTACTGCACGGCGACGCCCGTCGGCGCCGGCGTGCCCGACGGATTCACCGCCCGCGTCGGATCGCCGCCGCGGCCGCCGCGGCCGAACCCGCCGAAGAATCCGCCGCGCCCCGTCGCCCGCACCTGGTCCAGCGGCCTGAACAGATGCGCCGCGCTCCCCATCACCGTGTTCGACATCTGCTCGAGCGACGAGATGTTGTCCATCACCCAGAACGAGCGGCCGTGCGTGGCGGCGATCAGGTCGCCGTTCTTGAACGTCAGGTCGCGCACCGGCACCAGCGGCAGGTTGAGCGCCAGCGACTGCCAGCTGTGCCCGTCGTCCGGCGAGAAGTACACCGACCGCTCCGTGCCCGCGAACAGCAGCCCGCGCTTGCCCGGATCCTCGCGCAGCACGCGCGCCGGCTCGGTGTCGGGCAGCGTGCTCTGGATCGGCACCCAGTGCGCGCCGAAGTCCGACGTCTTCCACAGGTACGGATGGTTGTCGTCGAGCTTCACGCGGTTGGCGGCCACGTAGGCCACGCCGTCCACGTGCGGGCTCGGGTCGATGCTCGAGATCTTCGTGTACTTGGCCAGCCCCTTGGGCGTGACGTCGTTCCACGTCTTCCCGCCGTCGCGCGTCAGGTAGATCTTGCCGTCGTCCGACCCCGTCCACAGCTCGCCCGCCTTCAGCGGCGACTCGGCGATCACGAAGATCGTGCCGAAGTACTCCACCGACGTCTGGTCCTTGGTGAGCGGGCCGCCGGCGTCGCCGAGCGTCGCCGGATCGTGATAGGTGAGGTCGGGCGAGATCACCGTCCAGCTGTGCCCGCGGTCCGTGGACCTGAACAGCACGTTCGCGCCCGCGTACACCGCGTTCACGTCGTGCACCGACGTGATGATCGGGAAGGTCCACTGGAAGCGGTACTTGAGGTCCCGGGCCGGATGTCCCATCGGGTTGTCCGGCCACGGATTCACGTTCTCCTGGAGCCCCGTGCGCATGTCGCGCAGCGTGAGCTCGTTGCCGTAGCTGCCCGCGTACACGATCCACGGCTCGTCCGCGCGCGCCGCGATCCATCCCGACTCGCCGCCGCCCGCATCCTCCCAGTCCGACATCGTGAGGCTGCCCGTCGTCGCGCCGCACAGCGTCCCGGAATCCTGCTGCGCGCCGCAGATCTTGTACGGATAGTCGTTGGTCGCGATCACGTGGTAGAACTGCGCCGTCGGCATGTCCTCCGCGGTCCACGTCTCGCCGCCGTCCTTCGTCACCCGCGCGCCGCCGTCGTCGGTCTCGATCATGCGCTTGGGATCGTTCCGCGCAATCCACAGGTGGTGCGAGTCGCCGTGGCCGCCGCCGCGCATCGGGCGGAACGTCTTGCCGCCGTCCGTCGACTTCATGAACGACACGTTGTTGATGTACAGAGCGTTCGTGTCCTGCGGATCGGCGGTGACCTTCATGTAATACCAGGCGCGCTGCTTGATCTCGTTGTCGCCGTTCACGAAGTGCCAGGTGGCGCCGGCATCGCTCGACTTGTACAGCCCGCCGTCCTTCGCCTCGATCAGCGCCCACACGATGCTCGGATTGGCCGCCGAGATCGCGAGCCCCGCGTTCCCCCAGATGCCCGTGGGGAGTCCCGGGTTGTTCTTCAGCTCGGTCCAGTGGTCGCCGCCGTCGGTGGTCTTGAACATCGAGCTGCCCACGCCGCCGCTCGAGAACGTCCACGGCAGCCGGTACGCCTGCCAGAAGGTGACGTAGAGCGTGTTCGGATCGGCGGGATCCATGATCATGTCCGACACGCCCGTCGAGTCGTTGCGGAAGAGGATCTTCTTCCACGTCTGCCCGCCGTCGACGGACTTGAACACGCCACGCTCGGCGTTCGGCCCGAAGAAATGTCCGAACGCGCCGACGTAGACGATGTCGGGGTTCGTGGGATCCACGATCACCTTCTCGATCTGGCGCGTGTCGCCGAGTCCCATGTAGTGCCAGGTCTTGCCGGCGTCGGTGCTCTTCCACACGCCGTCGCCGTACGAGACGTTGCCGCGGATCGGATATTCGCCCCCGCCCACGTACACGACGTCGGGATTCGACGGCGCCACGGCGATCGCGCCGATGGTGCCGCCGAAGAATCCGTCGGAGGCGGGGAACCAGCTCTGGCCGCCGTCTTCGGTCTTGAAGACGCCGCCGCCCGTGGTGCCCATGTAGTACTCGTCGGGGCGGGCGTCCGAGCCCGCGGCTGCCACCGACCGCCCGCCGCGGAAGGGTCCGATCTCGCGCCACCGGAGCCCGGTGAACGCGAGACTGTCAAAGGGTACCGCGACCATCGCGTTGGCGGTGGTCACGGGACGCGGCCGGCCGCCCTGTGCGGCGACCGCCGCCGGCATCGCGGCGATCAGCCCACCGAGGGCGATCGCCCATCGAGAACGAATTCCAATCACTGCAGCCTCCTGCAGAGTGCGGAGCGAGACGAAACGAGTTGAACGATCCAAAATGCGCTGGCGTCACCGGGGTTGGGAAGTGCGGGGAATTCGGTCGTCTTCCCCGGCCGCCCCGTTGACTCCCCCGGCTCTCGGGCGAACTTTCGCCTCAGTTCAGTCCCTCGCTGCCCGACTCTCTAGCTGTCCGACTGTCCAACTCCCCGGCTGTCGGACTGTCCGACTGCCCAACTGTCCGACTCCTTGCGCCGCCCCTGGACCCTGCTCCAACGCCGCTGGTTCCTCACCGCCGTCTCCTTCGCGGCGGTACTCGGCGTGTCGGCCTACACCATCGCCGGCTGGTCCACCCAGGGCATCACCTTCTCGATTCCCTGGCAGGCGCACGCCCTGGCCATCCTCTGCGTCGTCGTCGAGGTGGCCGCGCGCACCGTCAAGATCACCTGGAGCGCGCGCGCTGTCGGCGTGCGTCTCCCCCTCCGCGTTTCGCTGCGCACCTGCCTCGCGGGCGACCTCGCCGCCAACATCACCCCCGGGCGCTCGGGCGCCGAGCCCGCGCGGTACTTCGTGCTCGCGCAGAGCCGCATCGATACGCCGAAGGCGCTCGTCATCCTGTTCGCCGATCTCTTTCTCGAGATGCTCTCCCTCGCCGCTGTCGTCGCCGCGTGCAGCATCGTCTTCCGGCATGCAGGCGCCGTGCTCGGCGCCCTCGTGGGGGTGCTCGGCGGCTACTCCGTGTTCGTGATCGGCATCGGCGCCGCCGGCGTCGCGCTCTCGCGGCGGCAGGTGGGCGACCAGCCGCCCGCGTGGGCGCTGCGCCTCGGGTTCCACGAAGGGCGGTGGCGCCTCGTGCGCCGCTGGTTCGACCGCATCCGCACCACGGTGGACCGGGTGAAGGACGTGGACGTGCGCTGGGCCGTCGGCGCCTTCTTCATGTCGTTCATCCACGTCGCCATGCGCCTCTTCATGCTGCCGGCGCTGGTCCTGACATCCATCCCGACCGTCCCGCTGGCGCCCCTCGCCCTCTGGCCGTTGGGATTGTTGTATGGCGCGTCGGTCGTGCCGGCGCCGGGCGGCGGCGGCGCGGTGGAGCTCGGATTCCGCGCGGCCCTTGGTGGCGTGATCCCCGGCGGGCTCTTCGTTGCCGCCCTCGTCTGGTGGCGCTTCTATACGTTCTACATCTACATCGTCCTCGGCGCCCTCGCCGCCGGCCGCACCGCCCTCAAGGCCGTCGAGAAGACGGAGGAGCTGGAAGAGGAACTCGAACGTGCGTGATCGAGCGTGAAGTTCGACCCCGGCCTCGCCACCCGCGTTGCCGACGCCCTCGAGCAGATCGGCGAGCGCGCCATCCGCCAGCGAAACGTCTTCGGCGGCCGCGGCTTCATGTATGGCAAGCACGCCTTCGTGATCGTCGGCGAAGACGCCATCATCGCCAAGCTCACCGCCGCCGACTACGCCCGCGCCCTGACCGAACCCGGCGTCACCCCCTTCGCCCCCGGCGGCGAGCGCCCCATGGGCACCTGGGTCGTAGTCGACGCCGAGGTGATCGCCGACGACCCGGAGCTGATCGACTGGGTGCGGCGGGCGCTGAACGCGGTGAGGTAGCGACGGGCTGCGGAGACTCCCAACTCCGAACTCTGAACTCCGAACGCCCTGCTGTCCGCCTCCGTCACCGCTTCACGATCTCACACCGCACGCGCACCAGCACCCGCGCGCCGATCTTCAACCCGTTCGGCGTCAGCGCCGCCGGCAGCACTCGCGTTACCGGCCGTCCGAAGCGCAGCACCAGCGAGTCCCCTCCGCTCGCCCCCGTCGCGCCCAGCCGCTGCCACTCGCCCGTCACCGCGTCGCCGTTCAACAACAGGCGCGCCGGCCGAGCGTCCGCCGCAACTGCCGAGGCCGGCGTCGAGTCCAGCATCAGCACGGTGGACACGAGCCGCGCGTCCAGTTGATCGGCGCTCGTCGACGCGGCGACGTCGGCGCCCACTCGCGCCGCGCCCGCCATGGCCTTCGGTGCGACGCGCGGAACTCCCCCCGTCACCGGCGCCATTGCGGGTGCCGCCGGCACTTCCTCGAAGCACATCGGCACTCGCCCCAGCTCCGCCGACGGCGCGTGCGGTTCCGCCGCGGCCGTCGCCATCGCGTCCTGCGCCTTCAATGCCTCGGCGGTCGCCCGCGCACGAGCCGGCAGCGTCGTCGAGTCGGGCAGAACGGCCACGTTCGCCGCCACGCCGCGGCGCGCCGATTCGCCCGCCGGCGCCGACGGGGCTGCGGCAGCGGCAGATCGGGCCGTCTTCGCCGCTTCGGCCGCCACGGTCGCACTCTTTGCCGCCGTCTGCCGACGCTCCGTCCGCCCGACACTCGGACCGTCCGAACGGCCGGCCCGCTGACTGTCCCCCTGAGCCACCTTCACACTGATCGCCGGGCTCCCCAGGTAGGCACCGTAGGTGGACGCGGGCGCCCCCTTGATCACCTCGATGCTGTCGATCAGACTTTCCGCAATCCCTGCCGGCGACGGGCCCGTGGACACTCCCCGAACCGGCGTCGACTCGGGCCCCGGTCTGCCGCGCGTCCTGAGGCCCACCGCCACCACCACGCCCGCTGCCGCCAGCCACGCCACCACACGCGTCGCCCGCGGGCCGCGACGCTTGCGCTTCACCTCGGGCGCGCGAGCGGGAACGATCTCGGCCCCCACGTCGTCGAGCGCCGAGAGGATCCGCGACGCACCGGCGATCAACCCCCGCGCCTCCGCCACGCGCGCCGCGCACTCGCCGCACTCGGCGGCGTGACGCTCCACCTCCGCCGCCTCGCCCGCGCCGAGCGCCCCGTCCAGCCACGCGTGAATCGTTCCTTCGTCGAGATGCTTCATCGTTCCTCGCCGGTTTCCATCCCTAGCTGTCCGACTGTCCGACTGACTGACTGTCCGACTGTTCAACCGCCTCCACCAACCGCCGCCTCGCCCGCGCCAGCGTCGTCCCCACCGACCCCACCGACAACCCCAACGCCGCCGCGATCTCCTCGTAGTTCAACCCCTCCTCCCGCATCAGCAGCGCCTCGCGGTCGCGCTCCGCGAGCTGCTCCAGCGCCCGCCGCGCCTGCGCCCGCTCCTCCGCGCGCTCCATCGCCGTCGCCGGCGACTCCACCATGCGTCCCGCTTCTTCCGCGCGCAGCAGTTCCAGATGACGCCTCCGTCGTGATTCCTGGCGCGCCGCGTCGCGCACCAGATTCGTGGCCACCGTGAACAGCCACGCCCGCTCGTTCGACAGCTCGCGCTGGCGGAGGGCGCGCAGGAACGTCTCCTGCGCGACCTCCTCGGCCCAGTCGCGGTCGCCCAACCGCCGCGTCAGGTACCGCACCAGCGGCACGTGGTAGTCGCGGAACAACCGGTCGGCGTCGTGCATGCGCGAGGCGCCGGTCCTACCAGGCGCTCACCACCCGGTCGATGTCGGCAGCGCTCAGCTCCGCGGCCTGCGGCACGATCTCGATCGCCACGCCGCGGCCGGCCATCACCACGCGCGGACCGAGCGCGACCATGTGCGCCAGCGCCGGAATCCGGTTGAGCAGTGCGAAATAGCCGTTCGAGAATTCCTGCACCTGGACCGTCCGTGTCGAATCCGTGAGCCGGCTGTCCATCCATCGCCCGTCGCGCAGCGTGAACGCGTGCCCGTCCACCACGCGGACGCTGCCGTTCGCCGCGCCCGTCACCGCCGCGAGCGAATCCAGCGTGGCCGTGGACTGCGCCGCACGCTGCGCCGACGCCATCTTCGCCGCTTCGAAGTTCATCTCGGCCGCCGAGGCCGGCGCGGCCATCGCCGGCGTCATCACGCCGTGCACGTCCAGCGCCTTCGGCTGGTTCACGCCGCCCACCATCCCGCCGCGCACCGTGGCGTCCGCCATGCGCTGCGGCTCCCGCACCAGATATGACGTGAACATCGTGGGAATGCCATAGCGCTCGCCGAGCGAACGAATCTCGTCGTCCACTTCGGGATTGGGACCGTTCTGCCGCCGCTCCGCGCTCAGATATCCGATGCGCTGCGCCGCCCAGAGCCGCGGGATGAACCCGTTCTCGCGCTGCGCCTCGGCGAAGTTCGCCGGCGCCGTCCACCGCACCGTGTGCCCGTGCGACCGTCCCTCCACCGTCACCTGCGCCGAGCCCTGGCCCGAGTAGCGCGCCATCACCACCAGGTCCTCGCCGCCGAACAGGTCCATCGGCATCGACGGCACCACGTCGCGCAGCCGCACGTCGTGTCCGTTCACCGTCACCCGCAGATCCGTCGCCACCGGATCGGTGAGCCGGCTCGCCACCACGCCCACCATCCGCTCCACGTCCTCGTCGGGCCGCACGAACTGCGCCGTGCCGTGTCCGTCCATCGCCAGCCGCTCCAGCAGCGACGAATTGACGTCGGCGCCGAGCCCGAAGGTGAAGAGCCGCGCGCCGCCGCGTTCGTTCTCCGCCAGCTCGGCGATGCGGTTGGGGTCCGTCACGCCCACCGTGGGCATCCCGTCGGTGAGAAAGATCACGAGGCTCAGGCGGTTCGACGCGCGCTGCGCACAGTCCACCGTCGGCGATCCGCACCGGATCGTATCGCCGCCCTTCGCGCCAGCATCGCGCGACGGCCAGTCGTTCGGCTGGTCGCCCCGCAGCGCGTCGTCCAGCGCCGCGGCGATGTTCGTGCCGCCGCCCGCCGAGAGCTGCGACAGGTAGTCGCGCGCGGCCGCGACGTTCGCCGCCGTCGCATAGCTGAAGCCGTCGCGGAAATCGCGCACGTCATTGGAGAAGTCGATCAGCCGGAACCGGTCCGTCGGCCGCAGCGTGGCCAGCAGCTGCATCCCCGCCGCGCGCGCCTGCTCGATCTTCCGCCCCGACATCGACCCCGACACGTCCACCACGAACGTCACGTCGCGCGCACTCGGCGCCTCGTGCGTTTCAGGCGGCGAGACGGTGATCATCGCGAACCCGCTGTCGCGCCGCTGCGCGTGCGTGAGCACCGAGATCGCGGCGCGGCTGCCGAGCCGGAGCGGCAGCAGCAGCGTGACGTTTCCCGCATCGCCGAGCACGCGCACGACGCGCATCTCGCCGTCGTCGCGCACCTGGATGTTGTTGGTGGGCGAGTACGGCCGGCCCAGCGCCTCGCTCCGCGCGTACGCCAGCGCGTAGCTGTCCTGCTGCTTGTCTGTCCAGCTGTCCGACTGTCCGACCGTCCTGCTGTCCGACTGTCCTGCAGTCCGACTGTCCGACTGTATGGTGGGCCGTCCCACCAACGGGCGAATGATCGGCGGCGGTATGACGGGCATACGAACCGCCGCGCCCCGCTGATAGTCCACGCGCAGCGCGTCCCCCTCGCGCGGCACCACCGCTTCGAACGACACGACTACCTTCTTTCGCTCCCCCGGCTGAATCGGGAAGATCCGCGTGCGCAGCAGCCCCGAGCCCATCCATTCCACCAGCGCCGGGTCGCGCAGCTTGCGCACGATCTCCTCGTAGATCCCGCGCGCCTGCTGCGCGTCCATCGTC
>DASVWS010000017.1:0-23576 GCA_036393095.1 Gemmatimonadaceae bacterium
CAAGCGCGTGCGCCTCAACACGGGCTACCTCGAGAATCAGCTGTTCGCGCCGCAGGTCGAGCACGGGCGCAACCTGATCTGGGCCCGCGGCGCGGCGCTCACGGGACGGCCCTACCTCGCCCGCGCCGCCGAGGAGCACAGCGGCCCTCACATGCCCTGGTTCTGGCAGGGGCGGCTGCAGGGCGGCGGCGTGCTGAACGACATGATGTGCCATTCGGTGGAAGTGGTGCGCCACCTGCTCACGCAGCCCGGTGAGCCGCGCAGTTCGCTGCGGCCGGTGCGCGTCACGGCGCACATCGCCAGCCTCAAGTGGTCCCGCCCGGAATACGTGCGCCGGCTGAAGAAGTCGATGGGGAGCGCCGTGAACTACGCGCGCCACCCCGCCGAGGACTTCGCCAGCGTCGTCGTCGAGTTCCGCACGCGCGACGGGCTCACCGTGATCGGCGAGGCCACCACGTCCTGGAGTTACGTCGGCGCGGGACTGCGGCTGTCCGCCGAGCTGCTGGGCCCCGAGTACTCGATGTCGTGGAATACGCTCGACAGCGGGCTCAAACTGTTCTTCAGCCGCGAGGTGAAGGGCAAGGTGGGCGAGGACCTCGTGGAGAAGCAGAACGCCGAGATGGGGCTGATGCCGGTCGTGGCCAACGAGGCCAATGCGTACGGGTACGAAGCGGAGGACCGGCACATGGTGCAGTGCTTCCGCCGGGGAAGGAAGCCGTCGCTCACCTTCGCCGACGGCGTGGAAACGGTGAAGATGCTCATGACGGCGTATCAGAGCGCCGAGCAGGGGCGCACGCTTCCGTTCCCAGCGCGCGGGATCGAGCGGTTCGTGCCGAAGGTGGCGAAGGGGACGTGGAAGCCATGATTTTGAACTGAAGTCGGGAGTCGACAGTCATCAGTCGACAGTGGGCAGCAACTGCGAACTGCCGACTGCCGACTGTCAACTGTCGTCAGCCGTCCGATGCCGGTCGATCCAGTACCCCCACGGCACGAACAGCCACAGCCCGAGTGCGCCGAACGCGATCGTCCGCGCGTCTGGCGGCGGACCGGCGAGGCCGAGGAGCAGCATCGCGGCGAGCAGCGCCAGCATCGCCCACAGCCCCCAGCTTCCGATCCGGTCTCGCGCCTTCGTCGTCCGCGCATAGACCGCCGCGCCGAAGACCAGCAGCCCGAATTCCGCGAGCAGCGTCCCGGGCACCGAATTCCAGAGCCCGAGGCCGAGCGTCGCCGGCGATCCCGGCCAGAGCGGCAGGTCGGGGCCATGGACGATGAGGTCGAGCACCCAGTGGCTCACGACGAGGCCGCCCACGATCCACGCGCCGCGCGCGTACCGGCGCATCGCGAAGTACGCGCCGCCCAACAACGCGCCCCACACGCCGAGCATCAGCAGGCTGTGGCTGTAGGGATACGACACGAAGTCGAGCGCGTTGGCGGCCATGCGGCCGGGTTCGACCTGCACTCGTTCCGCGCCGGCCAGCAGCAGGACCGGCCACAGTTCGTCCGCCCACTGCGCGGCGAGGATCAGCGTGCCCAGCGAGGTGCGCCTGGAAACGCGCTTCGCCGCGAGCGCGAGGCCGTAGTGTCCGAGCAGCATCAGCCGATCCCCAACAACGACGCCGCGTTCCCTCCCATGATCGCCGCCCGCTGGGCGTCGCTGACCGGGAGCGCACGGATGCTTTCGATCATCTTCGGGATGCTCCCGATCTGGTGCGGGTAGTCGCTGCCCGCGAGCAGGTGGCCGGCGCCGGCGAAGGCGAGGGCCAGCTTCATCGCATCGACGTCGAAGTTCACCGTGTCGTAGTAGAACCGCCGCAGGTACTCGCTGGGCGGACGGTCGATGTTGGCCCGGCACTCCGGGAACGCGAAGTAGCCGCGGTCGAGGCGCTCGGCGAGATACGGGATCGCACCGCCCATGTGCGTGAGCACCCAGCGAATGTTCGGGAAGCGGGCCGCCACGCCGCTGAACACGAGCTTGGCAGCCGCCAGCGTGGTGTCGAAGGTGAAGCCGATGAGCGGCATCAACCAGTAGTCGGTCATCGCCTCCACGCCCACCGGGTCGGTGGGGTGGATGTAGAGCACGGCGTTCCGTCGGTTCGCCTCCTCGTACAGCGGCCAGTAGCGTGCGTCGGCGAGGGCCACGCCGTTGACGTTGCTGAACAGCATCGCGCCCGGCAGATGGAGCTCGGTCATCGCCCGCCGCAGCTCCGCCACCGACGCGGCGGGATCGTTGAGCGGGAGCGTGGCCAGCGCCGTGAAATGCGACCCGCGCTCGGCGATCACGCGCGCGAAGGCGTCGTTCACGAGGCGCGCGAACCGCACCGCGGTCGCGGGCGACTCGACGTGCGTGCCGGGCGTGGTGAGCGTGATGACCTGCCGGCCGACCCCTTCGCGGTCGAGCACTTCCTGGCGGTAGGCGATGTCGCGGTGGCCACGCACGGCGACGTTGTAGTCGCCCGGATAGTGGATGCAGGGATTGCCGTCGGCGTCGTCGGTGACGCGCACCGCGCTCTCGCCGCCGCGCAGGGCATCGATGTACTCGGGCGGATAGAAGTGGTTGTGAAAGTCGATGATCATGGGCGGAGTGCCGTCGTTCCACCGGGTAGATTGGACACCACGCGGGTCACGCGGCCGCTTCGGTTTGCGGAACCACCCGTGGACGGAAGATGATGGCGAAGATGAGGCCGATGGCGAGCGCGCCCACCGACGGCACGATCCAGATGGCGTGCCAGTCGTGCGGCATGCACTGGCGGGCCGCGGCGGCGGCCGCCGTGCACGCATGGTTCACGTAGCGGCCGGCCACCGTGCCCGACACGAACGCGCCGATGAAGTACCCGACGCCGTTGGTGACGAAGTTGATGAACCCCTGGGCGGCGGCGCGGATCTTCGGCCCCGCCTTCTCGTCGGTGTAGATCTGGCCGGCGACGAAGAAGAAGTCGTAGCACACGCCGTGGATCACGATTCCCAGATAGATGAGCCACATCCCGGCGCCCGCGTTCCCGTTGGCGAACGCGAAGTAGCGCACGGCCCACGCCAGCATCCCGCCCACCATGATGACCTTGATGCCGAACTTTCGCAGCAGGAAGGGGAGCATGAGCAGGAAGACGACCTCGAACATCTGTCCGTAGGTCTGGATGAACGCCGGCTCCGGGGCGCCGATCTCGTTGAGGAACGGGTTCGCGAACGTATAGTAGAACTGCAACGGGATGCAGAGGAGGAACGAGCCGAGCACGAACACCAGGAAGTCCGGGTCCCGGAGGAGCTCCAGCGCATCCAACCCGAGGGCGTCGCGTACGCTGAACGGTGCCCCCGCCGCCTTCGGCGGCGTGTGCGGCAGCGCCAGGGAGAACGCCGCCATCACGAGCGAGGCGCCGGCCGCGATCTGCATCGGCAGCGCCAGGGCGTCGGCCCGCAGCTCCCGGCCGATCAGCCACCCCGCCACGATCCAGCCCACGGTGCCCAGGACCCGGATCAGCGGAAAGTCGTGCGCCGCATCCTTCACGTGGTGGAAGGAGATCGAATTGGTGAGCGACAGCGTGGGCATGAAGCACAACGCGTACAGGATCAGCAGCGGATAGAAGGTCGAGAATCCGGTCTGCCGCGAGACGACCCACATCACGATGGCGCCCGTGAAGTGCAGCAGCGCCAGCAGCTTCTCCGTATCGAAGAACCGGTCGGCCACCATGCCGACGAAGAAGGGCGAGACGATCGCGGCGATCGCCGTCGCCCCGTACGCGAGACCGATTTGCGAATCGGTGAACTTGAGCGTCGTACCCAGGTACGTACCCATCGTGACGAACCAGGCCCCCCAGATGAAGTACTGGAGGAACATCATCACCGAGAGCTTCGTGCGGACCGAGTTCACGAGTCTTTCCCTCCGGATGGGCCGGAATCGAGGCGGGATGCGAAATGGGGCGCGTGATCTCCGAAAAAACGGGCGGGCGGCGTAAATTACGCGCCGGGTGCCGATCCGCCACCCGAACCTTGCGCGAATCGACTCAGGAGGGGAGTGTTAGGGCCGTGTCCGTGACCCCGATGTCAGACCCGACCGTTTCCGGCGATGTGCTCGTCGAGGCATGCGTCGACACCGTGGAATCCGCCCGTGCCGCTGAAGCCGGCGGCGCCGGCCGGCTGGAGTTGTGCGACAACCTCTATGAGGGCGGCACGACGCCGAGCCCGGGGCTGATCGCGGTCGTGCGGGAGCGCGTCGCCATTCCCGTGCACGTGCTCGTCCGCCCGCGCGGCGGCGACTTCATCTATGACGAAGACGAGCTCCGCGTGATGCTGGGCGACATCGCCTTCGCGAAGGAAGTCGGGGTGGCCGGGGTCGTGCTCGGGGGGCTGTTCGCCAACGGCGCGGTGGACGACCGCAGCACCCGGATCCTCGTGGAAGCGGCGCGCCCGCTCTCGGTCACCTTCCACCGCGCGTTCGACCTCGTGCGCGATCCCTTCGAAGCACTGGACACGCTGATGGCGCTCGGCGTCGACCGCGTGCTGACGTCGGGGGGCGCCGCGACGGCGGTGGAAGGACTGGAAACGCTCGCCGCGCTGGCCTGGCGCTCCGAGGGACGGGCGACCATCATCGCCGCGGGCGGGATCACCGAGCACACGGTCGGCCGCGTCATCAACGAGGCCGGCGTAAGCGAGGTGCACGTCCGGGCGAGCAAGCGCCGCGACAGCGACATGCAGTTCCGCCGCGAGAGCGTCAGCCTGGGACGGGCCTACACGCCGGACGAATATGCGCGCGTGATCACCACGCCCGAATTGATGAAGCGGATCGTGGACGCCGCCGCCGACTCGCACGCCCCCGACGAGACGCTGGAGCACAGCGCCGACTGATCCGGCCGGCGAGCCGGCCCGTCAGAATTTCAGCGAGTTCAGATAGGCGAAGCTCGCGCGCGCCGAGGCGAAGGGGTCGGGCGGGTTGTCGTGCTCCACGAAGCAGTGCTTGAGCCCCTGCCGCTCGAAGGCGCGGAGCAGCGTAGGCCAGTCCACGGTCCCGGCCCCGACCTCGGTCATCTGCCCGTCGGCCGCCCGGTCCTTGGCGTGGATCATCGGGAAGCGGCCGGGATACCTGGCCAGGTACGCGAGCGGATCGCGCCCCCCGGTGACCATCCAGTAGACGTCGATCTCGAACACGACGAGCGACGGATCGCACTCGGCGAGCAGCGTATCGTAGGGCACCTGCCCGTCCACGGGCTTGAACTCCTGCGCGTGGTTGTGGAATCCGAACTGCAGGCCGGCCTTCTTCGCCGCGGCGCCGGCGGCGTTGAAGCGCGCCGCGATGCGCTTCATCCCGTCGGGCGACAGATCGTCGTTCGGGAACGAGGGGCAGATGATGTACGACTGGCCAAGGGTGAGCGCGTCGTCGAGCATCGCCGGCCAGGCGCGCATGTCGTCCGGCAGCCCGACGTGCGACGACGGCGCCGTGAGCCCGTGCCGGTCGAGCATCGCGCGCACGTCCTTCGCCGGGTGCCCGAACAGCCCCGCGAACTCCACTTCCCGGTAGCCGATCTCCGCGATGGTCGCGAGCGTGGCATCGACGTCGTTCGCCATCTCGCGCCGCACCGTGTAGAGCTGGATGCCGATCGGCCCGAGGCTGCCGGCGCCGGCGCGCATCCATTCGCCGGCGGCCAGCCGGGGCAGCAGTGCGCTGCCGGCCGCGGCGCCGAGGGTGGCGCGCAGAAAATCGCGTCGTTGCATGGTCGCTCCTATCCCTTGCGGCCGGTGAGCCAGCCGTCGCGGATCCTGAGTTGCTCGGCGGTGGCGCCGGGCACGGCTTCGATCGTCCAGCGCGGGCCGTCGCGATCGAGGCGAAGGCCGGCGCCGGCGAGGACGGCGTCGAAGTCCACGTCCTCGGTGCCGCCGACATGGCGCTCGAACCAGTCGTGCATGTTCATGCCGGCCGCGGCGCTCACCGCCTGCTCCACGTCGTCCTCGGTGTAGCCGCGCCCCTGCAGGTAGTACGACGCGTTCGGCTGGTCCCACGAGCGCTTTCGCAGGTTGTCGAACGCGTCGTCCAGCGCCCGTGTATCGTGGGAGCGCTCGCGGATCAGCAGGTCGAGATACAGGGCGCGTCCGGCGCCGGCGTAGTAGTACGAGAAGAAGACCGCGTCGCGGTTCACCGGCTGCGACGCCGCCGCCTGGTCCCAGAACGGCGCCTCGAACGACGCCATGCGCGGCGAGACTTCCTTGCGCCCCGGCGCCGTGAGATTCATCTGCACGATGCGGGCCGCCGCATCGAGCATCTCCCGTTCGTCGGTGATGCCGGCGCGGTGGAGCGCCATCATGCCGTAGTACTGCGTCCACCCTTCGGCCACCCAGAGGCTGGGTTGGTAGCGCTCCTTCGTGTAGTCGAAGGGGCCGAGCAACATCGGACGCACGCGCTTCACGTTCCAGACGTGGAAGTACTCGTGCGCCGCGGTGGCGACGCCGGCGAGCACCGGCGCGTCGGGCTCCCACGCGTTGCGGTCGGCGATCTGGGTGGAGAACAGGTGCTCCATGCCGTCGCCGCCGGGAAACCCGATGTGGAAGAGGAACGTGTACATCCTGATCGGGGGCGGGCCGAACACCGAGTTCTCGTAGGTGACGATCTTCTGCACGTCGCCCACGAACCGGGTCCGCTCCCCGGGCGTCGTCGGCCCGTTGTGGTGCACCATCGTGCGATAGAGCACGCCGTCCACGGTGAAGCTGTCCACCATGAAGTGGGGCGCCACCTCGGTGGGCGTGTCGACGAGGCGATCGTAGTTCTCGAAGCGGTAGTCCACCTGGTCGTCGGCGGCCGCGTCACCGTTGATGATGTGCCACCCCGCGGGGAGCACGACGTGCAGCGTCACCGGATCGGGTTTGTGCCGCTCCACGTACATGAAGAGCGACGGACCGTTCCACGTGGCGTGCAGCGTGTCGAGCACGCTGAACGTGCCCGACATCGGCGCGTCGGCGTAGCTCAGGTACGACACGCGGACGGCGGCGAGGCCGCGGGTGAAGATCCGCCACCGCGAACCGTCGGTGCGGTCCCAGCGCACGGGCCGGCCGTCGGGCGTGGTGACGGCGAACTGCTGGACGTTCTTGGCGAAGAACATCGGCGCGTACCGACCGGGCGACCACACCGGCATCTGGAGGATCAGCGAGTCGCCGGCGAGGCGGCCGACGTCGATCCGGATGTGGTACAGGTGCGATGCCGGATCGGGCATCGCGATCTGGTATGCGATGGCATACGCGGCGGGGCGCTGCGCGCGGAGCCCCGCCGGGGCGAGCGATGGCGACAGGAGCGCGGCCGCGGCGGCTGCGGCACGGATGGCGCGAAACGAAGGCAAGACGTTCCCCGTTCTGGAAGGCGCCCAAGCATGCGGCGCGGCGCGGCCGCGGTCAATGCGGCTCAGATCGGCGGCCGCCCGCGCGGATCGGCCTTCCGCCGCACGACGCGCACGGCGAGCAGTCCCCGGTCGGCGCGGTCGATCATCCGCATGAGCGGCTCGTTGGGATGGCGGGCCGCCCACCCCAGCGAGAAAGGCACGGGGGCCGATTGCATGCCCGACTCGCGGAGCCGGTCGGCGATCGCCTGCGCCTGGTCGGCGTCGGTGTCCACCAGAATCACCACGAACTCGTCGCCGCCCACGCGCACCACGGCCTCCTCGGCGCGCACGTGCCGCATGAGGAAGCGCGACATGCGGGTGAGAATCCGGTCGCCCGCCTGGTGCCCGAACTCGTCGTTGTACTGCTTGAAGTGATCGATGTCGATGAACAGGCACGCCCACTGGCCGGCCGGGTCCTGCTGGAACTCCTCGTCCAGCCGGTCGAGATACCGCCGGTTGAGCGCGCCGGTGAGGGCGTCGTGCGTGGACATCTCGACGAGCTCGGCTTCGAGCTGCTTGCGGGGCGTGATGTCCACGAGCACGCCGTGATAGTACGTCTCGCCCGATGCCGCGTCGTGCACCACGTAGCTCGTGTCGAGCACCGTGCGCACCTGGCCGTCGGGGCGGCGCAGTTCCAGTTCGAAGTTGCGCACCAGCCCTTCGCGCGCGAGCAGGTCGCGCTGCACGTCGCGCCGCGCCGGATCCACCATGAGGTCCGCCGCGCGGTACGGCTCCAGTTCGGCGAGCGTCTCCACGCCCATCATCGCGAGGAAGGCCGGGTTCGCATCGAGAATCCGGCCGTCCGCCGATGTGATGTACAACCCCTCGTCGAGGTTGCGCACGAACTGGCGGAGGACCTCGGGATCCGAGAGTGAGTGGTAGTGCATTCGAGATAACATTCGTCAGCGCGAGTTGCCGCGCCATTTCGGGCGGTTTTCGGGCGAGGTGACGACCATCACATGTCACCCGACGTCGCACTGGCGCGTCATTGAACCTGACGCGATGTTGCGACGCCACCGATTACATTCGCTCCTGCATTCATGCCCATGTTCACCAAACGTCCGACCGAACCGCCCAACCCGCTCCCCACGGGATACTCGGTGATCGACGCCCAGATGATTCTCGAGGGCGACGTCGAAACCGACGGCACCCTGCGCGTGGACGGGCACATGCGGGGCAACGTGAGGCGGGCCGACGTGGTCGTCGTCGCCACCGGCGCTTCGATCACCGGCGGCGTATCGGCGCGCGAGGTGATCATCGGCGGAACGATTACCGGCAACGTGTCGGCGCAGGAGCGGATCGAACTGCAGGACACCGGGTCCGTGGCCGGCGACATCGAGGCCGCGGCGATCAATATTCAGGAAGGGGGCAAGGTGGACGGACGGATGTCGATACATCCGGTCGCGTCGAGCCAGCGAAGCGCCGAGAGCGACGCGCCCCACGCCATTCCGCACGTCGGCGCCGCGTACAGCGGTGAGGTCGGCTGAGGCGAGTTCCCATGCAAAAATCCGGGCAGGACACACACCGTCGCGGTTGGACGGTTCTCCTCGTTCCGCCAAACCCCACCGCGAAGACCCGGATGCTCCGGGTCCACGGGCGCCAGGTGCGTGCCCTGGTGGGCACGGCGTTGTGCGCGTTCGTCGCGTACACGGGCTGGTCGTTGCTCGAGGCGATGCAGGTGACCGCCAGCGCCTCGCAGCTGGCCGAGGTGCAGCAGCTGGTCCTGACGTTGAATGACAGCCTGCAGTCGGCGCAGCAGCGCGCCGACTCGGCGCTGCAACTCGCGGCCGTGACCGCCAACGTGGCGCACGGCCCGACGTTGATCACCCGCAAGGCGCGGTTCGCCAACCCGGCCGGCATCAGCACGGCGGCCGTCGGCGTGCTGCTCCCCGTGAGCGGCACCATCAGCAGCGCCTTTGCGCAGTCGCGCTGGGAGCCGATCCTTCACCTCTTCCGCCCGCACGAGGGCGTGGACATCTCGGCACCGGAGGGCACGCCCATCCGCGCCCCGGCCGACGGGCGCGTCAGCTTCGTGGGCCACAAGCTCGGCTACGGGCTGGTGGTGGAGCTCGAGCACGGCGGCGGTGTGACCACGCTCTACGCGCACTGCCAGAAGCTGCTGGTGCACGTGGGCGACTACGTGGCCGCGGGGGGCACGATCGCGACCGTGGGGTCCACCGGGCTTTCGACGGGGTCGCACGTGCACTTCGAGGTCATCGTGAACGGGCGCCACATGGATCCGCTCAAGTACCTGATCGAGCCTCCGGAGCCTGCCGCGGCGCCCGTGCCCACGTACGCCGCCGGCGACCACGACCAGCAGTAGCCGCGCGCGCCCCGCGCCCGGCTAAGAATCCGCTAAGTCCGCGCGCGCGGCTCCCGCCCCGCCCTCGGCGGCGCCGATATTTCCGGCGTCGGCAGATCGCGCCGCGTTCGCCATGCTCGAGCGCGCCGCGGTTGCCGCGCATGCGGGCGCGCCGCGGCGCGCCACGGAGGGAAGTATGGAAGGGTTCGGAATCGAAAAGCTGGCGATGATCCTGCTCATCGTCATGGTACTATTCGGCGGCAAGCGCATTCCGGAAATCGGTGCGTCGCTGGGCAAGGGCATTCGCGAGTTCAAGCGCGGCATCAAGGACGTGGGCGAGTCGCTGAACGACGACGAGATCACGCGGGTGCGTCCCGCCGCGTCGCTGCCGGCGAGCAGCGCGCCGGCGGAGTCGGTGGCGTACGACCCCCGGCACGACGCGCCCAAGCGGCTGCTCCAGAGCTGACCGCCGCGCGGTAGCCGCCAGCGCTACCGCCCGCCCGGCCTGATTCCGTCGGGCCCGAAACGCGCGCGCACCTGATCCACCGCGCGCGCCACGGCGCGGTCGCGGTCGGTTTCGACGATCGCGTCGCGCTCGCGCTCGAACAACGCCAGCTGGTCGGCCGCTTCGTCTTCGGCGAGCGACGTGAGCGCCACGCCCAGCAGCCGCGCCGGCACCGCACGCGCCGCGCGCAGGCGCGCCAGCAGCTGGCGGGCCACGGCCAGGATCACCCGATCGCTCATCACCCCCTGCTCCAGGGTGCGCCCGGCCGACCGCGTCCGGAAATCGTGATCGCGAATACGCACCGTCACGGTGCGCGCGGTGAGCCCCTCGGCGCGCAGATCCGACGCCGCGCGCGCCACCAGCGGGAGCAGCTCGCGCAGCAGCGCCGCGTCGTCGGCGATGTCCTCCGGGAAGGTCTCATCGCGGCTGATGCTCCTGGTCTCGAGCCGCGGGGCGACCTCGCGCGCGTCGATGCCGCGCACGCGATCGTACAGCCACGCCGCCTCGCGGGCGCCGATCCAGCGGGTGAGCGACGCGAGGTCGTACTGCAGCACGTCGTCCACCGTGCGCATGCCCAGCTCCGACAGCCGCTCCTGGAACCGGGGGCCGACCATGGGGAGGTCGGCGAGCGCGAACCCGCGCAGGAACTCCGCCTCCTCTCCGGGCGGCACGACGTGCACGCCGGTGGCGTCGCTTCCGGGCTTCGGCTTGGCGCGTTCGACCGCCAGTTTGGCGATCAGCTTCGACGTTCCGCCGCCGAACGAGACGCCGAGGCCGGTGTCGCGGCGAATCGTGTCGCGGATGCGGCGCGCCGTCTCGGCCAGCGGCTCGTGGCGGTAGAGCGCCTCCGTGCCCGCCAGATCCAGGTACCACTCGTCGATGCTCGCGCCCTCCACCACGGGGGAGAACCGTTCGAGCACCTGGCGGATCTCACCGCTCTTCTGCTGGCAGGCGCGCCGCGGCACGGGCACGCACATCGCCTGCGGGCACAGGCGCAGGGCGCGCGCGATGGGCATGGCCGAGCGCACGCCGTACGCCCGCGTTTCGTACGATGCCGAGCAGACGACGCCGCGGCTCTGCCGCGTGCCGCCGACGATGAGCAGCGGCTCGCGTCCGGCGCCTTCCGGGTCCACGAGCCGCGCCACCGCCACGAAGAACGCATCGGCATCGGCCAGCAGGATGCGGCGCGGCGTGCTCACCCCACGTACACGTAGCTGAGCCCGCGCTCCTGCGCCCGGTTCACCGCGATCACGCCGGCCACCACTTCCACGGCGCCGGGCACGAGGTTGGCGCGGAAGTCGGCGAGCACGGTCTTCCCGTCGGTGCCCGCCTTCGTGGCCGCCTGCCCGCTGAAGAATCCCATCGCCATGCCGCAGACCGTGAACACCACGCCGCGCGAATGCAGCGCCGACAGACTGGCGCTGGACTTCCGGTCGTCGCCCGCCGAGCCGAGGGCGGTGTTCCGGGTGGCGGGCTTGCCGCCGTTGGGATCGTCGTAGCCGAGCAGCGCGCCGAGCTGGTACTTGCTCCACATCGCGTCGTTGAGCCCCATCGCGAACGCGGCATGGCGGAACGAGACGACGGCGTTCACGTCGGAGTCGGCGAGGGCGTATCCGTCGTTGTTCGCGTTCATGAAATTGCGGGCGAACGCGGTACCGTCGGACGCCTTGCCGGGCGAGAGCACGTCGAAAATCTGCCGATGCTTGCCGGTGAGCGCGTCGAGCCAGTGGTCGGGGTCGGCGGACGGCAGCCGGAAGACCCGCTCGGCGCGGGCGGTGACGGGCAGACCGGCGGCCGCGAGGGCGGCGGCGCCGGCGGCGAGGCGGCCGAGGAATCCGCGGCGGGGGAGGGCAGACGGACGGGTCATGGCAGGGGCTCCGAGGGTGTGGGGACGGATGCCGGCGGCAGCGGTCGCGCCGGCAAGCCACCAAGATGGCGCGGCCGGGCGCGCGTTTCCACTGGGCGCGTGGCGGGCGCATTGCATACATCGCCGCGCATCTTCCCGCCTCCGAATTCGGCGGCAAGGGGGTCCGCAATTGGTCCTGGTACCCGTATATTGGCGCAGTCCCCGGCAAGACCAGGCACCGACCCATGGCCCCTCGCAAGTCGTCTTCCCGCAGCGCCCGGCGCCCGCGCAAGCGCGCCGCCCTGGCGCACGGCTCCCGTCCGGAACAGGTCTACACGCGGCTGCGCGACCTCATCGTGCACGGGCTCGTGGCGCCCGGCAGCCGCATCGTCGAGACCGAGATCGCCAGCCGGCTCGGCGTCAGCCGCACGCCAGTGCGCGAGGCGCTGCAGCGGCTCCAGCAGGAGGGGTACGTCATGGGAGCCCCGGGGGCGCAGCAGTCGCGCCTGACCGTAGCGCCGCTGACCCGGGACGACGTCCACGAGCTGCTCGACATCGTCGGCTCGATGGAGGGGCTGGGGGCGCGGCGGGCCGCGGAGCTCCCCGTGGAGATCCGGAAGGGATTGGTGCGGGACCTCCGGGGGCTCAACGCCGAGTTCCTCAAGGCCGGGAAGGCCAACCCGGTGGACCACAGCCGTTTATACGACGCCGATGAACGTTTTCACCGCCGCGTGGTAGAAGCAGGGGAAGGTCCCCGGCTTATTGCCCTGCACGACGCCGTGAAGCCACAAGCCGAACGATATATCCGGATGTACATCAGCATGCTGACCGGAGACATCCGGTCGTCGGTCGAGGAGCACGACGCCATCGTCACCACGATCGAGGACGGCCGGTCGGAGGCCGCGCAGCATGCGGTGGAAACCAACTGGCGGCACGCTGCCGACCGGCTGGCCAGAGTCATCGAGACCGTTGGAGAGCGTGGAAGCTGGTAACCCCAAACCACCCCACAGGGGGATCGGACGCGTGAAAAAACTCGCACTGTTGTTGCTCATCCCGGCGCTCTTCGCCTGTGACACCAAGGCCAAGCAGCAGCTGGTGGAGTTGGCCAAGGCCGACTCGCTGCGGCAGGACTCGCTGTTGAACGTGAAGAACCAGCTGTTGAACGACATGCTGGTCTCCACGCAGTTCATCAACGACATCAACGCCGAGATCGCCAAGGCGCGGAGCCTCCCCAAGGAGACCCGGACGACGGCGCTCGCCACGCCCGCCGAGGCGGCAAAGATCAAGGAAGACCGGCAGGACGTGCTGAACAAGATCCACATGGTCGTGGCGCGCCTCGACGAGACCGACGCGCGGCTGGGCAGGCTGCGCCGCGAAGCTTCGGCGTTGGCCCAGCACGATTCGACGCTCACGCGCCAGATCGCGCAGTACGAGCAGACGATCGCGGACTTCCGCACGACTGTCGACAACCAGCGGAAGGAGTTCCAGGCGATCGTCGATTCGCAGAACGTGCAGATCGCGTCGCTCAAGCAGACGGTGGACACGCTCAGCACCTCCAAGGCGGCGCTCAGCGACACCGTCACGCAGCTCACCGTGCAGAAGAACACCGGCTACTACATCGCCGGAACGCGTGACGACCTGGTGAAGGACGGCGTGCTGGTCGAGGAGGGGCGCCGGCAGTTCTGGCTCGTCGGCAGCCGCCGCGTGGAACCGGCGCGGTCGCTCGATACCGCCGCGTTCACGCGCGTCGACATCACCCGGGACACGGCGATCGCGCTGCCGGACGGCGAATACACGATCTTCTCGCGCCAGAATCCGCAGTACACGCAGCCGTTCACCGTGAAGAACGGCAAGATCGTGGGTGGGCTGTACATCACGCAGCCGGCCGCGTTCTGGGAGCCGTCCCGGTTCCTGATCCTGCTCAAGCACTAGCCCGACGACGCGCCATGCGGTGCGGCGGCCCACGAGGCGGTGCCTCGTGGGCCGTGTTGCATCCGCTCACCACCCGGGTTTCTCGTCCTCCAGCTCCCGGGAGAGCTTGAGATAGCTCTCGTAGCGCACCACGCTCACCTCACCGCGCTCCACCGCGGCGCGCACCTCGCAGTCGGGCTCGGCGCCGTGCCGGCAGTCGGCGAACCGGCACTGCTCGCGGTGCACGCGGATCTCGGGAAAGCACAGGTCGAGCCGCTCCAGCGGCAGCTCCCACATGCCGACCTCGCGCAGCCCCGGCGTGTCCACCACGAATCCGCCCCGCTCGCCCGGCAGCGCGTGCAGCGACGCGCCCACCGTGGTGTGCCGGCCCTTGTTCACCGATTCGCTGATCGCGCCCACGCGCAGGTCGAGCCCCGGGAAGAGCGCGTTGACGATCGACGATTTCCCGGTGCCGCTGGGACCGGCGAGCACCGACGTGCGCCCCTCGAGGGCTCGGCGCAGGACGTCGAGCCCCTCGCCCTGCTTGACACTCGTGAAGTGCACCGGATACCCGGCCCGCGGATAGTCGGTGAACCTGGCGTGCGCGACTTCCGGGCCCACGAGGTCGATCTTGTTCACGACGATGCGGGCCGCCAGTCCGTTGGCCTCGGCGATCACCAGGAAGCGGTCGAGCATGTGGAGGTGCGGATCGGGGCGCGCGGCGGCGAACACGGCCACCACCTGGTCCACGTTCGCGGCGAGCACGCGCTCGCCGTGGGCGCCGCCCGGCGCGCGGCGGGCGAGGCGGGAACGACGCGGCAGGATCTCGGCGATCGCCAGCGCGTGGCCGCGCGCGTCGCGCTCCAGGCGCACGCGGTCGCCGACGGCGAGCTTCACCTGTGCGCGCGCCGCGGCGCCGGTGTCGCGGCGAATGCTGCCCCCGGCGCGCCGCCCGGCGTCCGACTTCTTGAGCCGCCCGCGCAGCGACGCCTCGTGCACCGTGCCGTCGTCGGCCAGGACGTGCCAGACCCCGCCGGTTCCCTGCGTCACGACGCCGAACAGCTCCCCGGGTTCGGTCACGGAGCTCCGGGCTCGTCGTCGGCGCGCATGGCATCCCACCAGCGGCGCGCCGGGCGGCCGCCCTCGCGCGCGGCGATGAGCGCATCGAGCGCGCGCTTGACGTCGGCCAGCGGCATCGCGCCCACGGCCGCGCGCGCCGCCGGATCAGTGGCGGCGCTGGCCAGGAAGCCCGACTCCAGGTGTCCCTGCGGCGTGGCCGACCCCACCCGAGCCCACTGCACGAACAGCAGGTACGCGCCCACCGGCGCGTCGCGGTCGCCGGTCTCGTCGGTGAGGATCTCCACGCTATACGAGAACCCGTCCGAGCCCTCGAATGCGGCCGGCCGGTCGTGCACCGCCATGTACCCGCCCAGGGTGTTGGCGTCGCCCCGGGAGTGATCGGCGGGGAGGAACTGCCCGGGCATCGTCAGCGCCGGCCGCCCACCATCTCGCGCAGCACGTTGCCGGTGATGAACGCCACGTTGGCCGGGCGCTCGGCGAGGCGCCGCATGAGATACGGGTACCACTGCGTGCCGAACGGTACGTAGACGCGCATCCGGAAGCCGTCGCGCACGAGCTGCTCCTGCAGGTCGCGGCGCACGCCGTAGAGCATCTGGAATTCGAACCGGTCGTTCGCGATGCCGCGCTCGGCGACGAACCGGCGGACCTCCGCCACGAGCGCAGGGTCGTGGGTCGCGATGGCCGGATACGTGCCCTGCTCGAGCAGCGTGTGCATGCACTTCACGTAATTGGCGTCCACGTCCTTCTTGTCGGGATACGCCACCGCGGCCGGCTCCTTGTAGGCACCCTTGCACAGCCGCACCCGGCACTTGAGCGCCACCGCGCGCTCGACGTCGGCGAAGGTGCGGTAGAGGTAGCTCTGGAGCACGATCCCGACGTGCTGCTTGAAGCCCGGGTACAGCCGGTCCTCGAACAGGCGGAGCGTGCGCTCCGTGTAGGCGCTCGACTCCATGTCCACGCGCACGAAGGTGCCGTAGCGCTGGGCGCGCTCGAGGATGTCGCGCATGATCGACACGCACAGCTCCTCGGAGATGTCGAGTCCCATCGCGGTGAGCTTGAGCGAGACGTTGCAGTCGAGCCCCTCGCTGTTGATGCGGTCGAGTATCGCGAGATACTCGTCGCGGGCGGCGCGCGCTTCCTGCTCGTTGTGCACGCTCTCGCCCAGGAGATCGAGCGACGCCGAGATGCCCTTGGCATTCAGCGCGCGCACGGCGTTCACGGCTTCATCCAGCCGCTCGCCGGCCACGAAGCGCCGGGCGAAGGACTTGGCCAGGCGGTTGTTCCGCACGAACCGGAACACGCGCGGTTGATTGGACAGGTACAGCAGCGTCGAACGGAACATGCGGCCTCAGGGAAACGGGCGGAGGGACCACCCGAAAAATAGACGGCCCGCGCCGAAACGCGGGCCGCATGGTTCAGGGATTCACGGGACGGAGCGGTGCGTTCACGCCGAACGGCTCCACGATGCGCATCACCGGATATTGCTTGCCGGGCGCGATCCAGTCGTCCATGACGTTCCAGGTCGTGAACCCGTCGGCGCTCTCCGGTTCCAGCAGGTACATGGCGAGGATCGCCAGCGGCTGCGCCTCGCGCACCACGTACGTGCCCGGCGGCAGCGTCACCGCCGACGACGACCAGAGGCCTTCCAGCCGCTCCTGGTAGTGCCCCTGGTACTCCTGCGGATCGCGGACCAGCGAGTCGATCCGGAACCGCTCGGCGCGGACGCTGAGCGAATCGACCAGCTGCTCCACGAACACGCCGTGCAGCTGCAGCCGCGCCACCAGCGCCTTCTGTTCGGGCCCGAACGCGTACGCCACCGGCATGCGCCGCTGCAGCGTCGACTCGAAGCGGTCGTACACCGGCATGCGCTCGGTGTGGAACTTGCCGATGCGCCGGTAGCCGCGCTTCACGCCGGGCAGCTTCTCGGTGCTGTCCGGGAGCTTGCCCAGATCCTCGAGGATGATGTCCGCCATCCGCGGGTGCCGCGTGTACGTGGACCGCAGGGAGACGTAGGGCGCCTGCGACGGGGTCGTGCCGCCGGCGATCGTCTTGCGATCGGCCTCGTGCGTCACGCTGACGATCTCGTCCTTGTTGGCCGCGAGCAGCGACAGCAGCTCGCCCACGAAGGCGTACGTCGAGGCGATGCGGGTGCGGAAGGGATCGTGCGAGTACGCCTCGCTCAGCACGGCGATCCGCCCGCGGATTCCGTAGTAGTTGGTGCCGTAGCGCGGGCGGGGATCGTACGTGTACCACCCGCGCGGCATGCCCGGAGGTGTCTCGACGTTGCCGTAGTCGAACGTCTGGATGCGCTCGCGCGCCAGCAGATTGCGCCGCACCGCCGGCAGCAGCGTGTCCATGGTGAACGGCCCCGTGTACAAGGCGGTCGGGCTGAGCGAGGCGGCGTAAGTGAGCGCGTAGCCGTGGTACGTGCCGTCGGTGGTGTGCAGATCCACGAACACGTCGGGGTCCCACGTGTCGAACATGCGCAGCGACGCCTGCGTTTCCGGCGCGTCGGCCTTCACGTAGTCGCGGTTGAGGTCGAGCCCCTGTCCGTTGGCCCGCTGGCCGATCATCTCGGGACCGTCCTGCGACGGCCGCAACTGCTCCTGGTGGCCGAACTTCTCGTTGCCGTCGGCGTTGTAGATCGGCACCACCACGAGCACCAGCGAATCGAGCACGTTGGGCATCTTGTCGTCGGTCAGCTCGCGGAGCATGGAGAGCATCGCTTCCTTGCCCTCGACCTCGCCGGCATGGATGTCGGCCTGGATGTAGACGATGGGCCGGTTGAGCCGCTGGGCTTCCGCGGCCGTCCGCACGAGGGGGCGCGAAGCCACCACGTACGGAATCTCGCGCCCCTCGCTGGTCTTGCCGATGTCGCCGGTGGCGATCTGATCCTTCTCCATCGTCTTCAGCGAGTCGATGAACGCGATCACGTCGTCGTAGTGCGACGTTTCGAGAAAGTTGGTGCGCTCGGCGCGCGTGAGCGGCCGGCGGTTCGAGAAGTCGGTGGGATAGACGGCGTGAATGTTCACCGGCGAGACGGCGCCCTCCTGGCGGCGCACGGGGCCCGGCCCTTCGCCCGGCGGCGGGCCGCTGGAGGAAGCACCGCCGCCGCACGAAGCGGCAAGGGCAGCCGCCACGAGCGGCGTCAGGACGCGGACGAGCGAACGTGCCATGAGTCGGATCTCACGGATGAATGAATGGCGCCGGGGACAGGGAATTGTACCCCGGTGGCGCCTCGACGGTCTAGGGACGGGTCAGGGGCCGCGCGTCGGCGGCGCGCCGCCGCGGCGCAATTCGGCGCCCCGCGCCCGGGTCGTCGTCGCCGCCGCCGGGTCGGCGCCCCGGTCGATGTCCTGCCGCACGCTGCGCTGGTAGGCCGTGAAGTCGGCGTCGCGCAGCCCCGCCCGCTCGAGCGACACGACCGCCGTCGACGCCGTGGCCGGCGGCACGCCGCGCGCCACGAGGTCGGTAAGCACCATCAGCGGCGTGGTGAGCAGGCGCCCCACGCCCGCGCGCCGCAGCCGCGTGAGCTCGGCCTGCGTGACGCCCGCGTGGATGGCATGGGCGCCGGCCGTGATCTCGGCGTCGCGCGAGGCGGGCCCCAGTGCGTCACGCGAGCTCCGCAACTCTCCGGCCAGCTTGTGGACCGCGGCGACGATGCGGGGGCCGGCGGCCTGCTTTCCCGCGCCCTCGAGCGCCTTGTTGACGAGCACCTCGGCCGGCAGCCCTTCCACGCGGGCCGAGTCGATGATCGCCAGCACCGCCGTCCGCGTCGGCGCATCGAGCACCTTGTTCAGACGGGAGATCGGCGTGTGTTGAGCCGAGGCGATCGATGCGGTGAGGAGCATCGCCGCCGCGCACCAGGCCAGCCGCATCAGGGCGCGTCTTCGACGACCAGGGCCGAGTTGGGCTTGCCGAAATCCTCGTCGGCCACACGGGGCGCGGCGGGATCGGGGACCCACAGGGAGTCGTCCACCAGAAAGGCGTAGCGATGGTGCCCTGGGGGAATGGGCGTGGTGAGCGACCAGACGCCGCCGCCGCGGTTCTCGGCGGCGTACGCAGGGCGCGAAACGTCCCAGCCGTTGAAGTCGCCGACCACCTGCACCGTCTTGGCGTCCGGCGCCACGAGGACGAACTGCACGGGCTGCGCGTGCGACGAATGCACCGACGGCACGACCGCCACGGCGAGCATGCCGGCGGCCACGGCCGCGAACGCGGACCACACGCGCCACCTGGGCATGGGCATGAGCGGCGAGATGAGGCGCAGCGGGCGCACGGCCGCCGAGCGGATGGCACGCATCACGCGCCGGTCGAACGACGCGTCCAGCGGCGGCGTCCGGCGCAGCTCGGCCACGACCGCTTCGAGCCGGGTGTTGTCGATGTCAGGCACTGCGCACCTCCTCCAGCAGCACGCGCAGGCGGTCGCACGCGCGCATCACTCGCATCTTCAGCGCCGAAACGCCGACTCCGGTCAACTCCGCCATCTCGTCGTACCCCAACCCCTCCACGTACTTCAGGAGGAAGGCCTCGCGCTGCTCGGGCCGCAGCTCGGCCAGCGCCCGGTCGATCTCCTCCCGCCACGCCCACTGCTCCGCCGGATGCTCCTCCGCCGCCGTGAGCAGCGCGCCCTCGTCGGCCACGAACGTCCGCGTGCGCCGCGCCCGCCGCGCTCCGGCCGTCCGGCAGCGATTCACGAGAATGCGGAACAGCCACGCCCCGAACCGGTCCGGATCCTCGCACCGGCCCAACGAGCGATACGCCCGCACGAACGCGTCCTGCAGCACCTCGTCCGCGTCCTCGCGGTTGCCGAGCATGTGCATGGCGTAGCGCGCGCACGAGTCGCGGTACCTCGCCACCAGCGTGGCGAACGCGTCCACGTCGCCCGCCAGCACCTGCTGGACAATCACCGCATCACTGCGTCCATCCATATCGCTCAGACCTTACCAGAAGGTGTGGAGTCACAGCACCAGGCCCGCATCGGCGCCCATCCGCCCGTCACACCGGCCGCCCCTCGGCCGGATAGAATCGCTGCCGTCCGCGCACCATGTCGAGCAGCAGTTCCGGCGGCTGGAAGCGCGGCGCGAAGCGGGCGTGCAACTCCTCGAGCCGGCGCACCACTTCGTTTGCCCCGAGGCTATCAATGTACCGAAAGGGACCCCCGCGGAAGGGCGGGAAGCCGATGCCGAACACGGCCCCGATGTCGCCGTCCCGCGGCGAGCGCAGGATGCCGTCCTGCAGGCAGTGCACGGCTTCATTTACCATCGCCAGCGTGCAGCGTTCCACGATCTCCCCGCCGGGCATGGGCATCCGCTGCCGCCCCTCCCCGATGAGGTCGTACACGGTGGGGTCCACCCCGCCCTTCTTGCCGTGCCGGTCGTACCGGTAGAAACCCGAAGCGCCCTTGCGGCCGGTGCGCCCCGACTCCGCCACGCGCCGCAGGGCGTGCGAGGGCGCCATGCGGTGTCCGAACGCCTTCGAGAGCACCAGCCCCACCTTGCCCCCCACGTCGATGCCGACCTCGTCGAGCAGCGTGATCGGGCCCACCGGGAATCCGAACTCGACCAGCGCGGCATCGATCTGCTCGATGGCCACGTTCTCGTCGAGCAGCAGCCCGGCCTCGTTCATGTAGGCGGAGAGCGTGCGCGTGGTGTAGAACCCGGGCCCGTCGCGCACCACGATCACGGTCTTGCCGAGCTGGCGCCCGTACTCCACGGCGGTGACCACGGCGTCGCGCGAGGTGCGCTCGGTGACGATCACCTCGAGCAGCGGCATGCGGTGCACGGGAGAGAAGAAGTGCATGCCCAGCACGCGTTCGGGGCGCCGGGCCGCGGCCGCGATCTCGGCGATCGGCAGCGTGCTGGTGTTGGACGCGTACACGGCGTCGGCGCCGAGCGCGGGTTCCACTTCGCGCAGCACGCGGTGCTTGAGCTCGAGGTCCTCGAACACCGCTTCGATCACGAGGTCGGTGTTGCCAAAGCCGGTGTAGTCGGTGGTGCCGCTCACGAGGCTCAGCTCGTCGGCGAACTGCTGCCGCGTGATGTGGCGCCGGGCCAGCCGCTCGCCGAGCACGGAGCGCACGGACGCGAGCCCGCGGCCCACGCGTCCGGCGTCGGTGTCCTTGAGGCGCACCACCGTGCCGTGCTGCGCGGCGATCCCGGCGATGCCGGCGCCCATGAACCCGGCGCCGAGCACGCCCAGCTTCCGAACGGGCGCCGGCGGCGGCACGGGCGGATCGACGCCCATGTCCTTCTTGAGCGAGGTCGTGGCGAAGAAGAGGAAGATCAGCTCGCGCGACACCGGCGTCATGGCCAGCTCGCCGAAGCGCCGCGATTCCTCGCGCAGTCCGGCGGCCATGCCGCGCTCCAGCCCCGTGCGCACCGCGTCGAGCGCGGCGAGCGGCGCCGGAAAGTGGCCGTGCGTCTTGGCGAGCACGTTCTCGCGCGCCTTGCGGAATACCATGCTGCGACCGGCGAAGTTCGTGTCGAGCAGGACGCCGGCGGCGCCCGCGCCCCGGCCGCGCCGCTGCGGACGCCGGCTGCCGGCGGCCAGCTCCTGCGCGCGCGCCAGCGCGATCTCGCCGAGGATGGCGGGATGGACCACCTCGTCCACCAGCCCGAGCTGCAGCGCCTTCCGCGCCCGGACGTTCCTGCCCGTCAGGATCATGTCGAGCGCCGCCTGCAGCCCGATCAGCCGCGGCAGCCGCTGCGTGCCGCCCATGCCGGGAATGAGCCCGAGCTGCACTTCGGGAACGGCGAGCACCGTCCGGGCGTGGTCGGTGCAGATGCGATAGCGGCAGGCCAGCGCCAGCTCGAGGCCGCCGCCCATGCACGCGCCGTGGATGGCCGCCACCACGGGCACGCGCAGCGCCGCCAGCGCGTTCAGCGCATCCTGCCCCATCTGGCTCGCGCCGGCGGCGTCGATCTCCCGCCGGAATTCGAGGAACTGCTCGATGTCGGCGCCGGCGATGAACGAGTCCGGCTTGCCGCTCGCGATCACGCAGGCGCGCACGCTCGCGTCGGCGTCCACGCCGGCGAGCACGCGCGTGAGCTCCTCGCCCAGCTCCCGCGTGAGCTTGTTCACGGATTCGCCGGGCATGTCGAGCGTGAGCACGAGCACGTCGTCCTGCCGCTCCTGGCGAATGGCGGGCATGGGCGGTTCCTCCCTCACTCGCGTTCGATGACCATGGCGTGCCCCAGGCCGCCGGCGGCGCACACCGTCATGAGGCCGAACTGTCCGCCACGCCGCGCGAGCTCGTTGGCCAGCGTGGTGAGAATGCGCCCTCCGGTGGCGCCGAACGGATGTCCGATGGCGATCGACCCGCCCATCACGTTCAGCCGCGACCGGTCCACCTCGCCCACGGGCTGGCTGAACCCCGCGCGCTCCGCCCACGAGCGCGATTCGAAGCCCTGGAGGTTGCACAGGACCTGCGCCGCGAACGCTTCGTGCATCTCCACGAGGTCCATGTCGCCGAGCGCGAGCCCCGCGCGCTGCAGCGCCAGTGGCGCCGCCAGCACGGGCGCCATGAGCAGCTGCTCCGCGGGGTCGAGCGCGGCGTACGCGTACGAGCGGATGTAGGCGAGCGGCGTGTACCCCAGCGTCCTCGCGCGCTCCTCGCTCATCAGCAGCACGGCGCTGGCGCCGTCGGTGAGCGGCGACGCGTTGCCCGCCGTCACCGTGCCGTAGCGCCGGTCGAAAACCGGCCTGAGCTTGCGCATCTGCTCGATGCTCGTGTCGGTGCGGATCCCGTTGTCGCTCGACACCGCGACGTCGTACTTCGGCGGCACCCACACGGTGGCGATCTCAGCCGTCAGCCGCCCGTCCTGCGTGCCCACCGCCGCCAGCCGGTGCGAGCGCAGCGCGAACTGGTCCTGGTCCTCGCGTGGAATGTGGTTGATCTTGGCCATCTTCTCCGCGCTCTGCCCCATCGTCTCGCCCGTGGTTGGCTCGGCGATGGCGGGCGTGATCGGCACGAAGTCCTTCGGCCGGATGCGCGCCAGCGCAGCAACCCGCCCGCCCAGCGACTTGGCGCGCGACGCGGCCACCAGCGCGTCGGACATCCCGCGCGAATGGAGGATCGGCACGTTGGACAGCGACTCGGCGCCGCCGGCGATCATCACGTCGCGATGGCCCAGCGCGATCTGGTCGGCGGCGTCGGTGATCGCCTGGTTGGCCGACGCGCAGGCCCGGCTCACCGTGTACGCGTCCACGCCCTTGGGCAGCACCGGCATGAGCGACACTTCGCGCGCGATGTTGGGCGCGACCACGGAGTGCACCACGGTGCCGTACACCAGCCCTTCCACCAGCGACCCGTCGAGCTCCGTGCGCTGCAGCAGCTCCGACACACAGAGGCGCCCCAGCTCGATGGCGCTCAACGAACGGAACACCGTGCCGGCGCGCGTGAACGGCGTGCGCACGCCCGCGACGATTGCCACCCGGCGGCCGTTCCCGAAACTCGGCATGTCTGCAACTTAGACGGTCGCAGGTGGCAGGCAACACGATCCGCCGCCGCTTGTTCGGCCGGCCGCCGCGTGACAGCTTTTCACGCTCCATGCCCGACGCCATCGCTCGCCTTCCCGC